>JAHEEN010000216.1 GCA_024640685.1 Rhodospirillaceae bacterium | reverse complement strand
TGTGTTGCGGAGGCAAAATCCTCGGAGAAGTCTTCGTCGGGCTGCATTTCGGATTCGGGCAGCTTGGGCGCATCCGGCGGTAGCGTTGCCATCGGCGGCTCGGACGGCGCCGACACATCTTTGATTTCGATAGGCTTGTCGAAGTCGACCTTGTCAGCCAGAACGGGCGGCTCGGATGCGCGGCTTGGCAGTTGTCGTGCTTGTCCGATCAACTCGTCAGATTTGGCAACACCCGGCGTGGCTTGCGACGCTGCAGTCGCTTGATCGGCTGTTGCTTTGCCCCGGTCTATCGGCATCTCGGGATCGACGAGCAGCGACCGCAGATCAGCGGGCCACTCCTCGGCATCGGCAGGTGTTGGCACATCGGCGGGCGCTTCGGTGGACTCGACCGGCAACGGTTCAGCCGGCGGCGGCTCGGAGGACTCAGTCGGCTGTTGTTTGGCGGCGCTCGGCGTGACCGCGGGCGCAGGCTCCGGGGACGGCGCAGGTTTCTCGATCTTCGGCGCTACCTCGGCGACCGGCGTGGCTGCAGGCGCTGGTGCCGCGTTCTCCATCGCTGCCGGCTTCGCTGGCGGCACTGGTTTCTGAGCCGGTTTTTGCCCAGCGGCGGGTGCAGCAGCGACAGGTTTCTGCGCCGGCGCAGCCGGGATCTCGGGTAACTTCCCACTTGGTTTGAGGCCATAGACACCTTCGGCAACGCGCTTGACGACCTCGGGGTTCAGCTGCCTTAGCTTGTGCGCGGCTGCCACGGACAGGCCCGTTTCGCAGACGTTATTGATGATGCGCGGAATGCCGGCCGAGAAGCAGTGCATCATCGCTGCTGTGCCCGGTGCGACGATCGTGTCGTAGTTGCCGCCGGCGTACGCGAGACGATGCTTGAGGTAGTGCTCGACCTCTTGCAGCGACATTGGATCTAGCCGCTGACGCGAGCGGACCCGCTGCTTCAGCGGCCCGAGCGTCGGCTCCTCGAGCAACTCGAGCAGATTACCCTGTCCCATCAGAACGAGATTAGCCCCAGGACAGTCGTTCGGGTCCGCGGCCGTCAGCGCTTCGAGTGCTTGCAGGCCCTCGAGCCCGAGTGCAGGCGCGTTCTCGATGAGAATGCAGATGCGCGTATCGGTCGCGCTCATCTCGCCCATGAACTGACGCCACGTTTGTATGCGCTGGACGCGTCCCATGTCGTAGGGCGCAAGCTCGAAGCCCGCGAGCAACGTCTCGAGCATCTCGTCGGGTGTCAGCGGTGTGCTGCCGATCCAGCTCTGCGCCAGCCGTGTTGCGGTGATCCTGAGGGCCTGGGCTGCGATCGTCGTTTTGCCGACGCCGAGGGGGCCCGTCAGCGTCACGACCGAATCGCGCGTCGTGAGCCCGATCTTTAGGTTCGTGGCAATGAGCTGCTGCCTCTTCCCGAGGAAGAGGTCGTTGCTTTGAGCGATGCCGCCGTCGAAGACGGCTCTCTCGAGACCGAAATGTTCCGTATACACCGCAGTTGGGTCCGGGAAGCTTAGCAGTGCGTAAGTGTGCCGCCAGACCCGAAAACAGTCGTGAATTCAGGTCACAAAAAGCCGGGACGGCGGGGCGTAGATGCCTGATCTCACGAGCGAAAACCCAAGACTCGGCGGGCTTGGCCCGCTCCGGTCGGTTCGACTGGGTTCGTCGTCATCCCTATACTTGCCGGACCCCAAAAGGAACTTGGATCGATGAAGTTTGCGCTCACCGTTTTGGCCAGCCTCGCGCCCGTTGCCCTGTCCTCGACCGCCTTCGCGCACCATGGATTCGCAGCCCATTACGATCCCGATCAACGGATCAGGATTGAAGGCACAGTCAGGCAATTCGACTTCATCAACCCGCACGGACTGCTGTTCATCGACGCGGTCAACGAGGATGGCGAGCCGGTCGTCTACAAGTGCGACCTGCAAGCCGCCGTGCAGCTCGTCAGACGCGGCGTCGACGAGACGCTGTTCACGGTTGGCGAGCCGATCGTCGTCGAAGGTTTCCCGGCGCGGCGCGACCCTTACGGCTGTGAATTTGGCGTCGGTTATTTCGCAGATGGCAGCAGCTTCACGATGCGCAGCACCGACCAATCGCGCACACAATTTGCGGCGAATCGCGAGACGCGAGTCGGTCCCGACGCCGGCCGCTCGATCTTCGGCAAGTGGATCCGTCCGGGCATGTTCGGCGATGCGAACGGTCGCGGCCCAACGCTGGGCACCGACTCGATCACGCCGGCCGGCGAAGCCGCACTCGCCGAGTTCGATCCTGCGCTCGACAACCCGGCTATACAATGCATGCGCACGAGCCCGGTATGGCTGTGGGGGCCGCCGGGTCTTGCGACGTCGATCGCCGAGGTCGACGGCAATGTCGTGATCTACCACGAGTCGATGGATACGACGCGGGTCATACACATGAACGCCGATCGGTTTCCGGACGACATCGAGCCCAGCGACATGGGTTACTCGATCGGCCGCTGGGAAGGCGACACGTTAGTCATCAACTCGGAGGGCTTCTCGGCGGGTGTCATCAGAGGCTCGATGCTGCATTCAGATCAAATGACGCTCGAAGAGCGCGTCTCGATCGATGAAGAGTCGGGCCGGCTGCAGATTCTGTGGACCGCCAACGAGCCGGTGTACTATGCAGAGCCGTTGACCGGCAGCCAGGTGTTGCAGAGCACCGATCAAGAGATCATGCGTTACGACTGCATCGTCGAATCATCCGAGGCTCATTAACCAACGGTACCGAACTAACGGTGCGGTTCGATAGGCCCCGTATAGCTATTCTCCTACGACGGCGAAACAGTAGAACTGACCGATGCCGTGCGTTATGGGCAGGGCCTCTTGGCTGCAGCCGCGCGTGCCGTGCGACGAGTTCCACGACCCGTTGCCGCCGCCTTCGCGGTCCGGGAAGCCGATCTGCACGTTCGGCCTGCCAGGCCCGCCGTAGACGCCGGGTGTGTTGTCCTCGACTTCGGGATCTTTGTTGCTGGTCCAGTTGTCGCAGGTGTAATCGATATCGGGCGGGAAGGCCGTGCCGTCGGGCTGTGAGCCTGTCATGACCTCGTGGCGGTTCGAGTACGGCGTGTTCTTGACGTACTCCCAATCCCGGTCCCGCGGATCGAGATAGTCGTACAGCCCCGGCACGATCGCGCCCTTCTCGGTGAGCCCCGTTTGCTTGTGCAGATTGTTGCCCATGCGGGCGAGCTCGATCGTGTCGCCGTGCAAGTGCGCGAGGCTGCTGGCGATCATGACACCGTCGTAGTTGTGCCACGGCCCCTGGCCGATGCGGTCGCGGGCGTTGATCGCCGGGTTGCCGGGCCGCGCCTGCGTGCTCAGGTAGGCATGCCACGTGAAGCCGCCGGCACCGACTGCCTCGGCCAGTTTCTGGCAGTGTGCGTCGGCGCCAGCTAGGCCGCCGAGATTGCCGCCGTCGCCGATCGGCTCGCTGGTGACGAAAAAAGTCATCGGATGACCGCCCGGCATGCCGTGCTGCGCGCTCGCGATCGGCGCAACGCCGGCGGTCAAGATTAGAACGGCTGGAAGAATTGGGAGCTTGGACATGTAATTCTCCGCTTCAGACAGCGCATCGATTTCATAATCAACGAGGTCAGAGTCAATCCCAGTCGGCAGTATACTGCCGATTAGTTTGTGCTCTGACTGCTGGCCAGTTGCTGCAGAGTACTGATCAGGAGATGATTCGCTACGACTGCATATTCGAGGCAGCCAGTGTGCGCTAGCGATGTCACGGCAGCCCGACGACTCGTGGCGAGCCATTCGACCGGTATAGCCTCTGGCTTCAGTAGGAGGAGAACTTGAAAAAGGTCTGGAAAGTAGGCGTGTTGTCATTGCTAGTCGTGGTTGGTGTGTTACTGGCTCAGGAGGAGTCCCCTCGTGATACCGCGATCACGTCTCTTGGTGCCACCGGAGAAGAGTTTGCCGCTCTTATCGAGCAGGGGGCCGGTGTGCTCGATGCTGAGATGCATTCGACCCTGACATCGGCTTTGGTCGTGTCGCTCGAGACGCTTCGAGACGAGGCGATTGCGCGCGGTGTCGAGCCGATGCCGAGCGAGTTTCTCGAGGCCTTTGGTGGCTACTTGCCGAATGACGTGCTCACGAGTGTGCGATGGCGGGTCGAGCCCGACTCCGTGGTCTTCGGCGCGAATGTGTTTAGCTCGGGGATGCGTGCGGTAGCGCTCGACAACGTGATCTTGTTCGTCAGCGCGGAGGAGGCGGCAAACGTCAAGCTTTGGGCGCACGAGCTATACCACGTTCTACAGTATCGGCAGTGGGGAACCGACGGCTTTATCGAGCGCTATCTCGCCGACCGTGGTGGGGTCGAGCGGGAGGCGTGGGAGTTTCGCTGGCAGTGGATGAAAGCGACGGGTCGTACGCCTCCCGCGTGAGCGAGCAGGACGGTCCGCCGGTCGTCAAGGGCAATCGAGCAAAGGCCGTACCAAAGGCCGTACCGGTTACCCACAATTCAACATATCTACGCCGGAGGTGCGGTCGGAGTTACCCGCCGGAGGTACCGGTTACCAACAATTCAACAAATCCGTCGCGAAGCGTGGCCACGCCTCATCACGGCCAGCGCTCTTTTCTTGGTAAACGCGCCAGGTACTCTACCTGACCTCTCGAACTGGAACGCGCTAGGCTTCCAGAGGCAGTTCTTTCGACCGGAGGCAAGGATGCCGCGAAAGCCTCGCCTCCATGTGCCGGGTGGGCTGTATCACGTCGTCATGCGGGGCAACGATCGCCAAGCCATCTACTTCAGTGACGCTGACCGTCGCCGATGGATGAAGCTGCTCGGCGAGGGCATCGAGCGATATTGTTGCCGAATCCACGCCTACTGCTGGATGACGAATCACGTGCACATGGCAGTACAAGTCTCCGATGTGCCATTGAATCGGCTCATGCATTGGCTGGCAATGACCTACTCGCGCCAGACCAATCAGCGGTTGGGGCGAACCGGGCACCTCTTCGAGCGTCGCTACTGTCCGAAGTTGGTCGATGCTGACAGCTACTTGCTCCAGCTAGTGCGATACATTCACCTGAACCCAGTGACCGCTAATCTGGTCGCGGATCCGCGGCGATACCCATGGAGCAGTCATCGCGCGTATTTAGGAGACGATCCCCCCGATTGGCTGGCGCTGGACTGGGTTCTGTCGCGCTTCGGAAATACGGTGGGCCGTGCGCGCCGAGCCTATGCTACGTTCATGGCAAGCGATTCACAGGTTCCAGAAGCGTTTTTCGCCGGCAATGAGAACGA
>JAHEEN010000043.1 GCA_024640685.1 Rhodospirillaceae bacterium | reverse complement strand
CGTCGATCGATGCGTTGACGGGTACCGTCTCGATATTGGCGGCAAAGCCGTCCATCTCGTTGTAGGCGATGCCATCCTCGCCGGAATCGGCGAGCACGTGAAACTCCTCGGAGCGGCTGCCGCCGATCGCACCCGGATCGGCCTGCACGATGCGAAAGTCGAGCGACAGACGCTCGAAGATTCGCGTATAGGCTTCGCGCATCGCCAGATAGCCTTGCTCGAGCGACGTCTCGTCGATGTGGAACGAGTAGGCATCCTTCATCATGAACTCGCGCGCGCGCATGACGCCGAAGCGCGGTCGAATTTCGTCGCGAAATTTCGTTTGAATTTGATAGTAATTGACCGGCAGTTGCCGATAGCTCTTTAGCTCGGTTCGCGCGATGTCCGTGATGACCTCTTCGTGCGTCGGCCCAAGGCAGAAGGGTCGATCGTGTCGATCGGTCAGGCGTAACAGCTCCGGGCCGAATTGATCCCAGCGGCCCGATTGCTCCCAAAGCTCCGCAGGCTGCACGACCGGCATCGACAGTTCCAGCGCGCCGGCCCGGTTCATCTCCTCGCGAATAATCGTTTGGACTTTGTGTAAGACGCGAAGGCCGATCGGGAGCCACGTGTAAAGACCCGATGCCAATCGCCGAATCAGGCCCGCGCGCAACATCAGTTGGTGACTGATGACTTCGGCGTCGGCGGGGGCTTCTTTGAACGTGTTGAGCGGTAAGTTAGTCAGGCGCATGGCGCGTAGTCTCTCAAAGACTGGGTTAGAAAGCATTGCTTCGCTTGCTCAATTCGAGCAGCATGGGTAATCCGACGATACGAGTCGCTCGAGGGACATGACCGATAGTCCGGCCAAAAAATCGCCGCGGCGGGGGATTTACCTGCTGCCGAACCTATTGACCACCGGCGCGTTATTCACGGGTTTCTATTCGATTGTCGCAGCGATCGACGGCAATTTCTTCGCCGCTGCCGTCGCGATTTATGTCGCGATGTTTCTCGACGGTCTCGATGGTCGCGTCGCCCGAATGACGAGCACCGAGAGTGACTTCGGTAAGGAATTCGACAGCCTTGCCGACATGGTGTCGTTCGGGCTCGCGCCCGCGATCGTGACGTATCAGTGGGGGGTCGAGCGATTCTCCGAGTACGGAGCGCTCTGGGGGCGCCTCGGCTGGCTCGCCGCTTTCTTGTATACGGTTGCGGCAGCGTTTCGCTTGGCGCGCTTTAACACGAGTCTCGCCGTCAACGATAAACGCTACTTTCAGGGCTTGCCGAGCCCGCCGGCTGCTTCGGGTATAGCCGCGATGGTCTGGCTCAGTATCGTCTACGAGATTCACGGCGTCGTCGCGTTGACCGCCGGGATCGGTATTACGACGCTAACCGGCTTAGCGATGATGTCGAATTTTCGCTATCTGAGCTTCAAAGACTTCAATCTGTCGAGTCGCGTTCGCTTTGCGAATCTCTTGATCATTCCGCTGATATTAATCGTCGTGTCGCTGAATCCGCCGGTCGTGCTGTTCATGATGTTTTTTATCTACGCGACATCGGCGCCGGTCATGTCACTGTGGAGACGCCGCGGATTCGTCACAGGCGCACGCAAGCAAACAAGTGGCCTGTAAAAGCGCATGACGGAGCTACGTGCTGCGTACCTCGATGCGATGGGAATTTCGAGTTGGGTCTTGCGCGATCGGGGCCACAGAGATACGCCGCCTGCCACCGACGAAATGCCAGCTGACGACGCGCTTGTCGGCGACAGCCGTACTGTCTGGGGCGCTCTGGAGGCGACGGTTGCATCGTGCGAGGCGTGCGCGCTGCACCGAACGCGTACGCAAACGGTTTTCGGGGTCGGTAATCCTCGCGCCGATCTGCTGATCGTCGGCGAGGCTCCGGGTGCCGATGAGGACCGCCAGGGGGAGCCGTTCGTCGGCCGTGCCGGACAGTTGCTGAATCGCATGTTGGCGGCCATTCGGCTGTCACGCGAGCAAGTTTACATAGCGAATGTGCTCAAGTGCCGCCCGCCGAACAACCGCGACCCTAAGCCCGAGGAAGCGACGGCTTGCAACGCCTTTATCGAGCAGCAGATTGAGCTGATTGAGCCACGCGTCATTCTCGCAGTCGGTCGCATCTCGGCGCAGTGGTTATTGCAGTCGGATCGCCCCATCGGTAGGCTGCGTGGGACAGCACATCGCTACGGTGCTGATGGGATCGCGCTCGTTGCGACCTATCACCCGGCGTACTTGCTGCGTAGTCCGCAAGCCAAGGCCAAAGCATGGCAGGACCTGATACTCGTTAGCCGACTACTCCAGGTATCACGATGAGCGCCGCAGTACGACCCCATATTCAGATTCGCACGATGCGTCCGGCCGATCTCAAGGCCGTCGCCGAGGTCGAGATCGCGAGCTATCGGTTTCCGTGGAGCCTTGGCATCTTTCGCGATTGCCTGCTCGCCGGTTATCAGAGCTTAGTCCTCGATGCGTCGGGACGTATCAGCGGCTACTGCATTATGTCGATGGCAGCCGGTGAGGCGCATTTGCTAAATCTCTGTATCCACCCGAGTTGCCAGCGGTTGGGCTTTGGCCGGCAGTTGCTCGTCGAGGCGTTGGCGCGAGCGCGGTTGGCCGAGGTCCAGACCGTGTTTCTCGAAGTACGGCCTTCGAATGCCGTTGCGATCGCGCTGTACCGCTCGTTGGACTTTCGCTTGATTGGCCGTCGGCCATCCTACTATCAGGCCGATTCGGGTCGAGAAGACGCGGTTATATTTGCTGCAAGCCTGTCCGGCGAATCCTAGCTCTTAACAATCCCGTCGATCGATGAAGTCAGAGATTCTGAAGCGTCGCACTTTTGCGATTATCTCGCATCCAGATGCCGGCAAGACGACGCTGACCGAGAAGCTCCTGCTGTACGGCGGCGCGATTCAGATGGCGGGCACAGTCAAGGGTCGCAAGGCGTCCCGCCATGCGACGGCAGACTGGATGCAGCTCGAGCAGGAGCGAGGCATCTCGGTCACATCGTCGGTCATGCAGTTTCCGTATGACGGCCGAGTCGTCAATTTGCTGGATACGCCGGGCCACGAGGACTTCTCCGAGGATACCTACAGGACGTTGACGGCCGTCGATAGCGCGTTGATGGTCATCGACGCGGCGAAGGGCGTCGAGGCGCGAACGGTCAAGCTCATGGAGGTCTGCCGCTTGCGCAGCACGCCGATCATGAGCTTCGTCAACAAGCTCGATCGCGACGGCCGAGAGCCGATCGAGCTGCTCGATGAGATCGAGACTGTGCTCGGCATCGAATGCGCGCCAGTCGTCTGGCCAATCGGCATGGGGCGCGACTTTCGAGGTCTCTATGATTTGCGCGACGACTGCATCTATCTTCACGAGCGCAGCGACGCGAGCCGAGCGCACGACGCGTTGCGCATCGATGGCATCGGTTCGGCAGAGGCAGAGGCCGCACTCGGCGACCGCGTCGACTTGCTGCGTGAGGAGATCGAGCTGATCCAGGGCGCGAGCCCGAGCTTCGATGCCGATCGGTATCTTGCCGGTCAGCAAACGCCAGTGTTCTTTGGCGCCGCGATTCGAAACTTCGGCGTTCAGGCGTTGCTGAATTTCTTTGTCGAGCATGCACCGTCGCCGCAGCCACGCGAGACGCGCACCCGACTCGTCGAGCCGACCGAGACCGCGCTGAGCGGCTTCGTTTTCAAGATTCAAGCCAATATGGATCCGGCACATCGTGACCGAATCGCGTTCATGCGCATTTGCTCCGGCCGATACGTTCCCGGCATGCGCTTGCATCACACTCGACTCGGACGTGAAGTCCGCGTCGGTGAGGCCATAACGTTCATGGCGGCCGATCGGCAACACGTCGAAGAAGCTTATGCCGGAGATATCATTGGCTTGCACAATCACGGCACGATCAATATCGGCGACTCGTTCAGCGAGGGCGAAAACCTCGTGTTCACGGGTATCCCGAACTTTGCGCCGGAGCTGTTTCGGCGTGCGGTCTTGAGAGACCCGTTGCGACTCAAGGCGCTCGGGAAAGGCCTCGATCAGCTCTGCGAGGAAGGTGCGACGCAGCTGTTTCGACCGCTGACGAGCAATGAGATGATTTTGGGCGCCGTCGGGCCGCTGCAGTTCGACGTTGCGACGTTTCGCCTCAGCGACGAGTATGGCGTCGAGTGTCAATTCGAGGGCGTCAACGTGACGACCGCACGATGGATCGAAGCGGAAGATGTGAAGCGGCTCGACGAGTTCAAGAACAAGCTGCGTTCCAATCTCGCCGAGGATCACGCCGGACAGCTGGTCTATCTGGCGCCGAGCGTCGTCAGCCTCAGGCTTACCGAGGAGCGTTGGCCGGACGTGAAGTTTCACGCAACCCGCGAGCAGGCGACCTAGCAGGCTTTTTCAACAGCCTGCTAGCCCGCCGCGGCGGGATCGAACGCGCGGACTAGGCCAGTGAGCTCGCTGATCGCCGTCTTGTCGCCATTGGGCTCGTAACGAGCTTTCATGTAGGCGCGCGTGATTGCGTCTATTTCTTTGGCGTGGTCAGGGAGTGAAGACGACGCGCGTTGCCCGTAATCGAACGGGCCTTCGCTCGACGCGCGCGGTGCGACTTTTGCGCGCTCGAGCTTGTGGCTGAACCGCTCGAACAGGCGCAGCGCCTGATCACGGCGTGCGCTGCGGCGGAACGACCAGCTCAGATAAAGTGTCAGCAAGGCCGAAATTGCAACGAGTGCTGCAGCGGCAAGCGCTGCGAGCTTGGCCCAATGCGGCCGCGACATGCCGAGCGCTTCGAGCAGCGCGCGTTGCAGCTCCGGCCCGTAGCCGATGACCCATGCGTTCCAATACGTGTGCGCGGCATCCCATGCGAGTAGTGCGTTGCGGATCCAAGGTATGCCCTGGAATGCGGCGCGACGGGATTGCTCGCCGACAACCGATCGGCCCGAGATGCCGGAGCTGATGCGATCCGGTGCCACGGCTGCAGTCGGGTCGACGCGGACCCAGCCTTCGCCATCGAGCCAGACCTCGGTCCACGCGTGCGCGTTGGATTGATAAACGATGTAGTACTCGCCGAGCGGGTTGAGCTCGCCGCCGTGGTAGCCGGTAACGACGCGCGCCGGGATGCCGGCCGCTCGCATCAGGATCGTGAATGCGGACGCGTAGTGCTCGCAAAAACCTTCTCGCGTTTGAAACAGGAAGTCGTCGGCCGTATTCGCCCCGAGGGGCGGTGGCGTCAACGTGTAGAAGAACTGCCCCTCGCGAAAAATCGATAGCGCATTGGCAATGATCTCGCGATCGCTTGAGCTGTCGGCGCGCCACCGGGCCGCGAGCTCGCGACTGCGAGGATTGCTGTCGGCGGGGAGTCGCAGATAGTACTCTCGGACGCGCTCGTTGATCGGCTCGCGTGCGCGATACTCCGGATACGAAGTCACCTCGTAGTCGAAGTTGGATCTGATCGAGCGGCGCGTGCGCACGAGCTGATAGTGGCTCTCCATCCGAATGTCGCGGTCGGCAGTCCACTCGACTGGTATGTCGAGCGCAAAGACCCAGCGCCGGTCGTGCGGCTCGAGCATGACGCGATAGGAGATCGGGTCGCCGCTGAGCTCGAGCGTGTCGACCATATTGGGCCGCATGCCCGGACCGTCCGTCGACCACGTGCGGCCGTTGAAATTGCTGAGTACCGGGCCACGCCAATAGAGCCGATCGGGTCCTGGCGGGATATCGTAGAAATCCACACGGAATGCGACATCGTCCGACAAACCGAGCTCGGTTAGGTCGCCTGGGCTCATCGTATCGGACAGGCCGCTGCGACCCATGCTATTGATGCCGGGGATGCCCCACAGCGGCCCCGGCAAGCGCGGGAACAATACGAACAATATCAACATGATCGGCATCGCATGCAACAGCAAGCGCCCGGCCTGCTTGGCCGTGTCGACCGTGCCTAGCAACGAGCCGCGTCGGCCGAGCTGCAGCAGTGCAACCGTCGTCAACCAGACGAAGCTGAGCAGGTAGATGACCATCAGGAAGCCGCGATCGACGAGCAGGCTTGCGAACAATAGGAAGTACGCGATGATCATCAACACGAGCTGGTCGCGCGCGGTCTTGGACTCGAGGTACTTCAGCGCGACCATGACGATCAACAGCGCCGTGCCGGCCTCCAAGCCGTTGATCGTCTGATACTGAAACAGCACTGCGCTGAAGCTGGCGAATGCGAAGACGATGCGTACGAGCATGTTAGGCAACGGCCAGCCGAATCTTGCAGCGCCTAGGCGCCAAGCGACTGCAACCAGCAGCAGTCCCGGGACCCAGATTGGCAGTATCGGCCAATGCGGCAGGCTCGCGCCGATCGCGATCCCGGCGGCCCAAACGAGGCGCTCGGGCGTTTCGATCAGGTCGCGCTCTACGTTGCTAGCCATGCCTCGTCGGCTCCTGGAATAGCGCGAGCGCTCGTAGGCAGTCGTGCAGATGCTTGTGGCCGCGGCCGGTCGGAAGGACGGTTCCCGGCAGCGCGAGGCCAATTGGGAGATCCTGTTCGGCAGCGTCGAGGCACCAGCGCGTCAGTTGCGACAAGCGCGCCTCCGTCTCGAGACCCGTGAGGGCATCCCAGGATAGGACACGCGCCTCGCGCTCGCCAGCCGAGAACTGCTTGGTCATCAACTCGTCGCTGCGGGCGAACGCCTTCCACGCAATCCGATTCGGCGGGTCGCTCGGCGATGCTGTTGCCAGCCCGACGAAGTCTGCGTCACCGCGCGCCAACCCGCCGTGCTGACCTTCGTCACCGGTGTCCTGCGGTAACGGTCGGCCGCGCTGTGCGGGTCTTGGATAGACGATACAGCTGGCGCGCATGTTGACCCATGACCAGGCCTTGAACAAGTTGCCCGGGTAGCGAGTCGTGACCATGAATCGCTCTAGGGCTAGCGGTCCGCGGTCATGCGTCTGAACGGTGATCGCCTCGACGCGCGTTTGTCCAGGCGGCACGTCCTCCGGCGGCGTCTCGCGACCGTTTTGCCGCAGCCCGATCTCGTACCGGGTGGCCGTCGCATCGTTCGACAGCGCAAAACGAAATTCGGCAGGCTCGCCGGCGAACACCGGCTGTGCGTTCAAGAATCGAATGCGGGTGCCACGCAGATTGTTGTGACAGTGACGCATGATGGATATGCCGAGCCCTGCAAGCAGGAACGTCAACGCGAATGCGAGACTGAAGCCGTAGTTCAAGGCGCCGAGCAGCATCGCGAAAATCGTAATGCCGAACGTGATGCCGAAGCGGCTCGGCAGGATATAGATACGCCGGCGCTCGAGGATGACGCTCAGGCCGTCGGGACCGTGGCGGCGCTCAGCCCACCGCGCAGCGCCATCGCGCATCCAGGCCGTCGGCGCCGTCAACATCGATCCGAGCCGCTGGCCAGGCCCGAGGTTCACGTCACGGGGACGGCGTCAATTATCGCTTGACCGGTGCCCGCGGGGTCGATGTCGCGGCCTTGCGCCGGATCGAGACGATGCACGATGACGCTTGGCAAGACGGCTTGAACGTCTTCGGGATAGACACCGTCGTGGCCCGCCATTAGCGCCCATGCCTGTGCAGCACGAATCAGCGCCAGCGCGCCGCGTGGTGATAGCCCTTGCACGAACTCGCCGGACTCGCGCGTGTGCGCGATCAATGCTTGCACGTAGTCGAGTAACGCGTCGGATAGGTGCACGTTCTCGACGGCCGCCTGCAGATTCAACAATGCGTCGACGCTCAACAGCGAGTCCATTTCGTCGACGAGCGTACGGCGATCGCCATTTGCGAGCAGCTCTCGTTCTTCGGTTGGGCCCGGGTAACCGAGCGTAATCTGCATCAGAAATCGATCGATCTGTGACTCGGGCAGCGGAAACGTGCCGATCTGCTGCGTCGGATTGCGTGTTGCGACGACGAAAAACGGTGTCGGCAGCGCATACGTTGAGCCGTCCGCGGTCACCTGGCGTTCTTCCATTGCCTCGAGCAGCGCGCTTTGCGCTTTCGGCGTTGCACGGTTGATTTCGTCGGCGAGCAGCAGCTGCGAAAAAATCGGGCCCTTGTGAAACTCGAACTGCCCGTTATCGCGACGAAATATCGATACACCGATGACATCGGCAGGCAGCAGATCGCTCGTAAACTGAATCCGTTGGTACGACAGATCCATGACCTTTGCCAGAGCATGCGCCAACGTCGTCTTGCCGACGCCGGGTAAGTCTTCGATCAGCAGATGCCCCCGTGCCAGTAGGCACGCAAGGCTCAGCCTCAGCTCCTCGCGCTTACCGACGATGATGTGGTTGAGCGCCTCTAGGACGGGCTCGATCAAGCGGCCCGGATCATCAATTCCAGACGTAGCGGTGCGTAGCGTCGTGGTCGCCATGACTGCGCATATTCTCGCAAATGGCAGCGAGAGGACAGTCCGCACGCGGCTAATTGTGACCCAGTCTGCAGATTCTAGCGGCCTATAACAGCCAATTAGATACTGTCCGAGTGCGTCTGTTGCGCTGCTCCGGCGTTCAGAGCTTGGCGAGCTGGGTGTCCAACGCGTCGATCCGCGACGACAGCTCGTCTTCGCGGTCGCGCTCCTTTTGTATGACTGCGGCTGGCGCGTTGGCGACGAACTGCTCGTTCGCGAGCTTTGCGCAGGCTTTCGTGAGGTCCTGCTCGAGGCGCTCGCGTTGCTTGGTCAGTCTGGCACGTTCAGCATCGATGTCGATGATCCCCGCGAGCGGGACGAGGACTCGTAGCTGCCCGACGAGCGCTGTCGCGACACCGCTCGGTTCCTGGCCGTCATCGATGACTTCGATCCCGGCGAGCCGCGCGAGCGGCCGCAGCAAATCGGCGTGACGCGCAGTGCGCTGACGATCGGTTGCGGATGAATCGGCGAGCAACAGCGGAATTTTTTTCGCTGGACTGACGTTCATCTCGCCTCGAATCTGGCGAACGCCGACGACGACACCCTTGATCCAGGCGATCTCGTCAATCGCTGCTGCATCGGCTGGATACGCTTCGCCTGCAGGCCAGGCTTCGAGCATGACGGTCGGGCTAGAGCATTCGAGCCGACTGCACAGCTCGAGCCAGAGCTCTTCGGTGATGAACGGCATGATCGGGTGCAATAAGCGGATCAGGGCGCTCAGCACGTCGCTCAACGTCTGCCGCGCGGCTGCCTTCGCCTGTGGGCTTGCGTCCGGGTCGTTGAGCACGGGCTTCGTCAGTTCCAGGTACCAGTCGCAGAACTCGTGCCACGTGAACTCGTAGAGCGCGTGTGCGGCGAGGTCGAGACGATAGTCTGCAAATCCCGCATCGACCGCGGTGATCGTCTCGCCGAGCCGCGAGACGATCCAGCGATCGGCAACGCTCGGTTCCGGGTCGCCGTGGGAGGCATCGCCGGCAGCGCGCTCGACGTGAGTAAAGACGTACTGCGCGGCATTCCACAGCTTGTTGCAGAAATTCCGGTAGCCCTCGATGCGGCCGAGATCGAGATTGATGTCCCGGCCTGTCGTGGCCATCGCCGCGAACGTCATGCGCAAAGCATCCGCGCCGAACGCTGGAATGCCATCGGGAAATTCGTGTCGCGTCGCCGTCTCGATCTTGGTCTTTAGATGCGGCTGCATTAAGCCTTCGGTGCGCTTCACGAGCAGCGTCTCGAGGTCGATGCCGTCGATAATATCGATAGGGTCGAGGATATTGCCCTTGCTCTTGGACATCTTCTGGCCGTCGTGATCACGCACGAGGCCATGGATGTATACCTCTCGGAAGGGTACGTCGTCGGCGAACTTCAAGCCCATCATGATCATCCGCGCAACCCAGAAGAAAATGATGTCGAAGCCTGTCACGAGCACCGAGGTCGGGTAGAACGCCTGAAGCTCCGGTGTCTCGTCCGGCCAGCCGAGCGTCGAGAATGGCCAGAGCGCCGATGAGAACCACGTGTCGAGGACATCGTCGTCCTGACGTAGCGCGACGTCGTCGCCGAGTCCATGTTTCGTGCGTGCCTGCGCTTCGTCGCGGGCGACGTAGATTGTGCCGCCGTCGTCGTACCACGCCGGGATACGGTGGCCCCACCAGAGTTGTCGCGAGATGCACCAGTCCTCGATATTGCGCATCCAGTCGAAGTAGGTCTTCGACCAGTTCTCCGGGACGAAGCGAATTCGGCCATCCTCGACAGCTTGGATCGCAGGCTGCGCGAGTGGCTCGATGCGCACGTACCATTGATCGGTCAACAATGGCTCGACGATCGTGCCGCTGCGGTCGCCGCGCGGCACCATGAGCTTGTGGTCGTCGATGCCGTCGAGGAGTCCGGCGGCTTCGAAATCCGCAACGACCTTGTCGCGCGCTTCGAACCGGTCGAGGCCCTGGTAAGCGCTTGGCACGGCGTCGTTGAGTCGCGCATCGGCATCGAAGATGTTGATCAGCGGCAGATCGTGGCGCCGGCCGACTTCGTAGTCGTTGAAATCGTGGGCCGGCGTGATCTTGACGCAGCCGGTGCCGAACTCGGGATCCACGTAGTCGTCGGCGACGATCGGGATGTCACGCTCCGCCAGCGGTAGCCGGATCGTTTTACCGATCAAGCTCGCGTAGCGATCGTCGTCCGGATGCACGGCGACCGCGGTGTCTCCGAGCATCGTCTCCGGACGCGTCGTCGCGACGACCAAGTGACCGCTGCGGTCCGTCAGCGGATAGCGAAACCGCCACATCTTTCCCGTTTCCTCTTGGGAGAGGACCTCGAGGTCGGACAATGCGGTGTGCAGAACCGGGTCCCAGTTGACGAGTCGCTTGCCGCGATAGATCAAACCCTCGTCATAAAGTCGCACGAAGACCTCGGTGACGGCCGCCGATAGACCAGGATCCATCGTGAACCGCTCACGTGACCAGTCGACGGAGCTGCCGAGCCGGCGCAATTGCTGCGTGATTTTTCCGCCCGACTCCGCTTTCCAGTCCCAAACGCGCTCGACGAATCGTTCACGGCCGAGGTCGTGTTTCGACTTGCCTTCGGCGCCGAGCAGGCGCTCGACGACCATTTGTGTCGCGATGCCGGCGTGATCGGTACCCGGCTGCCAGAGTGTTTTGCAGCCGCGCATGCGCTGGTGGCGGATCAGCGCATCCATGATCGTGTCTTGAAACGCATGACCCATGTGCAGCGTCCCGGTGACGTTTGGCGGCGGGATGACGATCGAATATGGCGTGCCCGATCCCTGCGGCGCAAAGTAGCCGCCGTCCTCCCAGCGCGCATAGTGTCGCGCTTCGATCGATTCTGGGTCGTAGGCAGTCGGCATGCCTCAGAGCTCCTCGTCGCCGGCTAGGCGCTCACGTAGCACACGATCGACGAGCTCCGGCAGCTCTTGCCTGAGTCGCGCGGTGATCTGCTCGAATAACGCCGCTTCCATCTCGGTGAAGGCCGCGCGCAGAACCTGCTCGGTCAGTGCGAACGCGCTCGCTGAAAGCTCGGTTTGCAGCTCGGCGATCAACGTTTCGACTGCGCGAGGGTCGCTGCCGTCGTCGCTTGCGGGCTCGGTGACGATATCCGTCAGAACGGGTATCGACGATTTCGATGCGCTGTCTTCGGGCATGCGAGTCTCAAACGTGATGTGTTTGCAACGCGTAACCGCGATCGCGATAGAAGCGAAAGCGCTCTCGGCCGCGCTCGCGAATCTCCGGCGTCGAGTCGACGATCTCGGCCAATCGCTCGTAGCGGCCGAATGCTTCCGGAACAGTCGGCGCCAAGTTGATCATCAAGCCCCAGTTCTCGTTAGCGCCGTCACCGCCGAGCCCGCCCGTCGCGTGCTCGTCGAGGCCGATGACGACAGGCTCAGCGATGCTGTCAGCTGCCGTATTCCAGGCGAGACGGTGAGGTAGAAAGCTATTCTGCGCGAACGTCCACAACAGCTCGTCCAATTGGTGGGCGTCGTGCTCGGATTCGACGAGTACAAACACGCCGAGTTCGCGCTGCACGGCTTTGTCGGCTAAACGGCACGCGATCTTGAGGCGCGCTTCGGGCGAATCGCTGGACAGTATGTAGAAGTCGACTTGCGTCACCGTCTGCCGCGTTAGAGATTCAACAGGAAGTCGGTCAGCAGCGGCACGACACGCCCGGTGGCGCCTTTTTCGGCGTTTGCCTTCCAGGCAACCCCGGCGATGTCCAAATGTGCCCACGGCGTCGAGTCGACGAAGCGCGACAAGTAGTTTGCGGCAACGCTCGCGCCACCTTCGCGGCCTCCGGCGTTCGCGAAGTCGGCAAAGTTGCTTTTTAGTGAGTCGCCGTATTCTTCATCGGTCGGCAGTCGCCAAGCCGGATCCAGCGCGCGATGTCCAGCCGCGAGCAGGCCGTCGGCGAGGGCGTCGTCGTTACTGAACAGCCCTGTGTAGACGTTACCGATCGCGATCACGCAGGCACCCGTCAGCGTGGCGACGTCAATCAGGTATCTCGGCTTGCTCTTCAGCGCATACGTCATCGCGTCGCAGAGTATCAACCGGCCCTCGGCATCGGTATTCAAGATCTCGACTGTCTGGCCGGACATCGTTGTCACGATATCGCCGGGTCGTGTCGCCGTGCCCGACGGCATGTTCTCGCAGGCGGGCACGACCGCGAGCACGTTGATCGGCAATTGCAGCGCCGCGACTGCCGCCATGGTCCCGATGACGCCTGCGGCACCGCACATGTCGAACTTCATCTCATCCATTTTTGCCGGTGGCTTCAGCGAAATGCCCCCGGTATCGAACGTAATTCCTTTGCCGCAAAGTGCGACGGGTGCTTCGTTCGCGTCGCCGCCGCGATAGTGGAGAACGATTAGTCGCGGTGGCTCTACGGCACCTTGCGTCACCGACAGAAACGCGCCCATCTTCAAGCGTTTGATCGCGGCCTCGTCGAGCACCTCGACGCGGAGCTTGGCGTGCTGCTTAGCGAGCGCGCGAGCCTGGGCCGCCAGGTGCGTGGGTGTGCAGACGTTCGGCGGCCGGTTGCCGAGATCGCGCGCGAGGGATGTACCCGTGGCAATTGCGACGCCATCGCTGATGCCGCGTCGAAGTTCCTGCGCCGCGCTGCGATCACTGCACGCGAGGCCGAGCTTCGTCAATGGCCGGTCGGATGGTGCCTTCGATTTCAGCTCGGTGAACTCGTAGTAGACACCGAGTGTCGTCTCGACCGCATGTCGCGCGACGTAGTAGTCATCGAGTGCGTCCGGCGGACTCGATGTCAGGTAGCAGATCGCATCGCGCAGCCCTGCTGTTTTCAGCGCTTTCGCCGCTGCCGTCAACACTTGCCGGTAGCGTTTCGGTGTGAAGTCCCGGCGCGGGCCGCAGCCGACGAGCAGGGCCCGACTAGGCCCCGACCCTGGCAGGCTCGGCACGAGCAGACAGCGGCCGCAATCCGCAGAGGCATCGCCGTTCTTGAGCAGTTTCTTGAGCAACCCCCGGGACACGCGGTCGATTGCCGTGAATGCCGGCGTCTGCGAGCCCCCCTTGAATACGGGCACAACCGCGCAAGCCGTTTTTTGTTTTCCGGGTGCGTCTGTCTTGACCGGAAATTGCATCGTGTCGCTCTCCTGTTGCCAAGCGACCGCCGTCAAGGGCGCGGCGGGCATGTCGAGCCGACGTGCCTCGCACCGAGTCGCTTATGGTATCGTGTCGTAGCCGTGCCGAACGAAGCGGCTTAGTGTACTCGATTAACACAGTCGACTAGAACCTACCCAAAGTGCGCCGCGAGCCGCGTTTCGCTGTCGACAAGCCGATGAGTCGGACGGGACGCGTGCCGTCGCATGCCGGATATCGGCCGGCGGGTCCTGTTCAACGATGACGCTGATCGGCCGCTACGTCTTCAGGGAGGCGCTGAGCGCGTGGCTCGTCGTTACGCTCGTGCTATTCGTGATCCTGATGACCAATCAGTTCGCGGAGATACTCGACGACGCAGCCGCGGATCGCTTGCCGAAGGATGCCGTTTTTTCGATCCTTGGCCTGACGTCGCTTCGCTTTATCACAATCCTAACGCCGATCGGCCTGTTCCTCGGGATCATGTTGGCGCTTGCGCGCTTGAATCGCGATTCGGAGGCAGCCGCGCTCGCTGCTTGTGGCGTCGGGCCATTGCGACTGATGGGCCCGATTGCGCTGTTGACGAGCGTCTTGGCTGCCGTCATCGCATGGCTGTCGCTCGTGCAGACGCCGGCCGCGACCCGTCAGATCGAGACCATTCGCGCCGAGGCGCGCGATGCATTGGAGCTCGGCGTACTCGAGGCGGGTCAGTTCACGAGCCCGGATGCCGGCGATACCGTTATTTATGCGCGCGAAGTCGTCGAGTCGGAGATTCGCGACGTCTTTGTCGAGCATGAGAACGGTGAGCGCGTAGTCGTCGTGCTCGCCGAAAGAGGTCGGCGCGAGCACGATGCCGAGTCCGGCGAGCTGTCGTTCGTGTTCTTCAACGGTCGGCGCTACGAGGGTAGCCCGGGCGACAAGAACTTTCGCGTCATCGAGTTCGAGGAGCACGGCATTCCGGTACGTCAGGACGAAGTCGAGGACGATGAGATCGCAGTGGAGCTGAAGACGACCGAGGAATTGTTACGCTCGACCGACTCGCTAGATCGGGCAGAGCTGCATGCCCGCGTCTCGGCACCCGTGTCGTTGTTCGTGTTGATGCTGCTGGGCGTGCCACTGAGTCGTTCGAAGCCGCGAGAAGGCCGTTACGCGCGTGTAGGCGTCGGCATGCTGATATACATCACGTACGCGAACACATTGGCGATCGCGCGGGTTTGGATCGAGCGTGACCAAGTACCGACATGGGTCGGGCTGTGGTGGGTTCATGCAGTATTGGCGTTGATCGGTTTGTACATGCTGTTGCGCGAGGCGGGTGCGTTTGCGCGCCCGTTGGCGTACGAGTCAGCCGCATGAATTTACTCGACCGATATATCGTCGTATCGATTCTCAAGGGCGTCGCTCTGGTCGTCGTCGTGTTGCTTGGAATATTCACGTTTGTCGAGTTTGTCGGTCAGCTCGATGATGTAGGAACGGCGAACTACGAGCTCATGGATGCGCTGATCTACGTCGTGTTGCGTATTCCGCGACTGACGTTTCTGATGCTTCCTGCGGCTGCATTGCTCGGCGCGTTGCTGAGTCTCGGCAATCTCGCCGTTCATCGCGAGCTCGTCGTCATGCGCGTCAGTGGCGTTTCACGATTCCGATTGCTCGGTGCGGTCGCGATTGCCGGCCTGATCTTGTCGGCCATCATGGCGTTGCTCGGTGACTCATTCGCGCCGTCGCTCGATGCGTACGGTCGGCAACTGCGGTCACAAGCGCTGTTCGACCAGGGCTCGCTGACGAATGCCCGTGCTGTCTGGCTCAAGGAAGGCGACAATATTTTCAGCTTTCGCCGCGAACCGAACAGCTTAGCGTTCGGCAGCCTGTATCTATTCGAGCTCGATGGCCCGTATGAGCTCGCTCAAGTTGCGCGGGCCGATTCGGCCGAGATCGACGCCGGCAGCCGCTGGTTACTCGCTAACTACGCCGAGTCGACATTCGTGGAGGAAGGGGTCTCGGCGAACACCGAGCGAGCGACGATTAGGGATTATGGGTTGACGCCGGAGCTGCTGGGCCTCTCAGAAATTCGTCACGATCTATTGAGCAGCGGGAACCTGAAGCGGTACATCGAGTATCTACGGGACAACGGCCTCGACGCGAATCGCTACTTGACCGCATACTGGGCGCGCATGGCCGATATCGCGTCGGCATTCCTGATGACGATTCTGGCGCTGCCGTTCGTATTTGGCGGCCTGCGGGCGGCAGGCGCCGGCGCGCGGCTCATTGTCGGCTTGATGATTGGGCTCGGTTATTACGCGTCCACCCGGGTGCTCGCAAACGGCGTCGAGGTATTCGAGCTCGATCCGTTCGTCGTTGCATGGGTGCCGAGCGGTCTGCTGCTGATCGTGACGGCGGTTGCACTGGCGCGCGTGCGCTGAGCCGGGTGGGTGCCGGCGCTCGTCGACGCTAGTAGGTCGCCGTAGTGACGCTCGCAACTCGCGTACCTGATAGCCGATCGTGCCAGCACGCGCTCTGGCTATCGATCAACATCCACAGTAGACCGAGCCCGGGGGGTGCGAGCAACGTCGTAGATGCCGCGAAGCGTATCGCTGCATCGCGCCATGATAGCGGCCGACCGTCGCAACGCTCGACGCGCAGCCGCCATGCGCGAAGCCCCAGCGTTTGGCCGCCATGCGTCCAAAACCAGCCATAAAACGCCAACGTGACGACGAGCAGCAGTGCCGTGTACCACCAGGTGCCAGGCTCCAGCGCGCCGCCGCCGCGGGCAGTGACGACGACCAGAGTGATGCAAAAATAGAGGGCGATAAGCAATAGCCAGTCGTAAGCCATCGCGGCGAAACGCACCGCAAGTCCTGCTGGAGGTGTGAGCGGGCGATCGGGTCGTGGGTCGGCGACGATTGTTCGAACCTCTATCGCGCGGGCGCCGCCTAGAATGTTCTTTGCTGCATGCCGCGTCATTTCCGGCGTTGCCGCCTGACTGGAAGCGCATTGAATTCTAGCGGACAATGCGACGACGTCCAGCGGTTGAGTGGGCCCGATAGGTGCCACTAGCACGCCGAGCGCTGATCGATCAATGGATTGAATTGGACGGAGGTAGCGTTTGTGGAGAAGGTGCTCGTGATTCCCGCGACGTTCGTCGTCGGTGAGTCGTTTCCAGCCAATCTTCCACTGGCCGACGGCTCGCTCAAGCCGCTCGCGACATGCTCGAAGGACGACGTGCGCGAGGCTGTCGAAGAGCTGCGCAGCGTCGTCGACACAAGCCGCTCTCGGTTGCAGCGCGCGTACGAGGAGTATCTCGAGGATCTCGAGGTCTTCGCGCAACTCTCGGCCTATTTGGCTCGATATGACGAGTGGGTCGGGGTGCGCGACGGTAGCGCTGTCAAGCAAACGATCTGGTCGGTGCGCACCGCCAAGGATGATTCCGAGCCAGCCGACCCTTGATGCGACAAATGGCAAAGACGAGCAATAGGCAGTCACTCGTATCCGTACTCAAAGCGTGTACGTTGCCGCTGTCAGTGTTCTTCGGATTGGTCATCGGCGGTTTTGCTGGTGCGTTGTTCGGAGTCGCCGGCATGGGTGCGGCTGTCGGTGTCGGCGTCGGAATCGGCGTGGGTGTCGGACTTACGGCGATTTACGCAGTCAGATTCTTCGAGTCCGAAGGCTGACACGGACAGCGTAACGTCGCATATGCCCGATTCGGCCGCAGTCGATTCGAATGGCGCGTGGTACGTCTACATCGTTCGCTGCGCGGATGCGTCGTTGTATACCGGTGTCACGACGCGCATCGAAGCGCGTCTCGCCAAGCACAACTCCGGTAAGGGTGCGCGCTACACGCGCGGCAGGAGACCCGTCGAGTTGGTGTATCTGGAAGCCGTCGAGGATCGCGGTACCGCGTTGCGGCGAGAAGCGCAGATCAAGCGACTGCCGGCAGATCGTAAGCGCCGGCTATTGTCGCAGCAGCGCCGACGTTGATACCGCGACTCGCAGACAGCCGCGAAATTCGAGAGTTAGCCGCTTACGCGGCGATCCGGTGTGATCTCGCGCTACCAGATGGATGGAATCAGCCAAAGCAAGCCGCCGATGAACGCGACTCGAAACAGTAGGCGACCTAGGCCGTACTCGAGCCCTCTGACGCTGAAGTTCGTCGAGTTTTTCGCGATGTCGTCGTCGTAGAGCTCTACGGCTGCGTCGACCGACGCCATATAGTTGGTCGGAAGGACGACGCACTGGTCGCCATCAAACTCGTCGTCGGCATTCTTTGCTTTGCCGTTCATGTCGGTCCTAGGTGGCGAGCTTCGTGCACGCGCGCATACTAGTAGGAGCGTGGGAGCGATGCCGTGACGATATTCTAAGAAAGCGCCATTTAACGAAATGTACCGCGCGCCTAGAATGGTGACGTACCGTCCATGCCTGGGCATTGTTGGAGGAATCTCGTAATGCAGTCGACTCGATCCGGTTTTGCAGCCTCGTTGTTCCTCGCTATGCTCTGCGGCGGTTGCGCGAGCCAGGGGACGACGCCCGGCACTGAAGCGCAGTCGCAACCGCCTAGTGAGCCGTACGAAGAGGGCACGATTCTCCGCGAGGCCGAGAATTTTTTCGGTGACGGCGCGCGTGGTCTGGCCGACGTGCTCAACAAGATTTTCAGCGAGCAGGGTAGGCCGAACGCGTACATCGTTGGCGACGAAGGCGGCGGCGCGGTTGGCGTCGGCGTGCGCTATGGGCGCGGGACACTTCACATGTCCGATGGCACGGTTCGCGACGTCTACTGGACCGGGCCCTCGATCGGGTTCGACGTCGGGGGTAACGCAGCCAAAGCGTTCGTGTTGATCTACGACCTACCGAACGTCGACAGCGTCTTTCAGCGATTTCCTGGCGTCGACGGCAGCCTTTACTTCGTCGGCGGCGTCGGCGCCAACTACAACCGATCGGGCGATATCGTGCTCGCGCCGGTGAGATTCGGTGTCGGTTGGCGCCAGGGCGTCAGTATCGGCTATCTGCACGTTCGGGAGCAGGCGACATGGATCCCGTTTTGACTTATTGCGGAATTGTGAACGTCGTCACAGTGATCGAGGCGTGGCTAGCTTATGTTTAACCACAGCTACTCTTGATCATTTCCCCCTGAACTTACCCGGCCTCGAGCCGGGTTTTTTTTGTCACTGCCTTTCGAATCGGTGGCGCTCGGGCGGCGGCATCGCCTCACCGCTACTCGAGCAGCTCGTCGCTATCGTCCGCCGCGTTCGCAAACGGTATGGGACCAGTGGGGTGCGGTGACCACTCACTCGCCCTTGCAAGCGGGTAGTCCGCGAGGCGCTGTATCTTTCGGCTCGTGAGCCGCTTCGCGAGCGCCGGAATGCGGCACGTCAGGATCTCGAGTTCGTCATTTCCCATCGATTTCACTTTGCTCGGCTCGCCGGCCGGTTAGTCGTCACTCGAC
>JAHEEN010000215.1 GCA_024640685.1 Rhodospirillaceae bacterium | reverse complement strand
GTGTTCGCGATAATCTCGTCGCTGCCGTATTTGCCAACGCGCGCAGGTTATCGGGATGGACGGCACCCCAGACCGCGCTCGCCGACCGTGTGCGCGACAAGCTACTGAACCTCGGCCCCGCTGTGCTCGTTGGATTGAGCACGGATCGACCATCGACGTCACATATACCGAACGCGCTCAGAGAAGCCCGCATGGCGCACGAACTCGCGAGCGTCACGCATCGCGTCGTGCTGTTTTCCGAGCTGCCGCTGCGCCGCGTGCTCGTACACGTCGGCGGCGATCAAATTCAACACGCATTGCCGAGGTGGATCGAGCCATTGATCAAGTTGAATGAGCGCGCGCGCGGGTCAATGGTCGAAACGCTGCGCGCCTACGCCGATGCTGACATGAACGTGCAAGGCGCTGCACGAGCACTAGACGTGCACGCGAACACTGTGTACGCACGTTTCGAGCGAATCGAGGATGCGACGGGCCTCGACCCCCAGCAGTTTCATGCGCTGACCGAGCTGCTGCTCGCCGCAGACTTCGCCAACCCCGCCGGTACCGGCTAGCCCGCTACGTCACCGACGTACGCGCCTCGTTTTCTGCGACGACCGCATCGACATCGTCTTTCGATGGCGGTACCCAGCCGCGGTCGCTGCGCACGCCGAACGCGTCGCCACTACCGCGCATTGCCGCCTCAATCCCGCTCATCAGCTCCTTCGCGCGCGCCACGTAGGCCTCGTTCTCGTGCACTGGCACATCGGGATCGTAAAGATTGGCAAGCTCGCGCAGCCGCCAACGATCGTTCGCGACGAAGCCGCGCGTCAGCAGCTCCGCATCGAACGCGTGCACACCTAGCGCCTCGAGCGCCGATCGCCCGGCGCGAACGGCTGAGTCGAAGTGATCGCGAATCACGTCGCGACAGCCGGCAGCCCATAGCTCGTAGACGTGATGCCGATCGACGGCTCGCGCGACGATGTAAACGTGCGGATGGTTGGCTCTAACGTGACGCACCATCTCCGTTGCCTGCTCGCGGTTGTCGATCGCGATGATCAGCATCCGCGCCTCGTCGATCCGCGCCGCGTGCAACAGGTCCGGCCGCGATGCGTCACCGAAGAACACCTTGAAACCGAAGACGCGCAGGCGTTCCAGATGCTCGGAATGGTAATCGAGCACGACAGTGTTGAAACCGGCTGCTCGCAGGATTTGGTTGACGACGCCGCCGAAACGGCCGACGCCCGCAATGATGATCGGTGCATCGTCGTCGATGTCGTCAGCCTCACCGGACTGAGCCGCCGCGTACCGAGGTGCAATCAGTCGATCGTAGACAATGAACAGTACGGGCGTCAGCAGCATCGAGAGCGCGACGACCAACAGCAACTGCTCCGCCAAAGCTGCCGGAATCACGCCGCTCGCAACGGTAAAGGCCAGCAGCACGAAACCAAACTCGCCGGCTTGCGCAAGACCGAGCGCGAACAGCCAGCGGTCTGATCCAGTGATCTTGAAGATCTGCGCAAGAGCAAGCAGCACAGCTGTCTTTATCGCAATCAGGCCTATGGTCAGTGCAATGATCGCCGCTAAGTTCTCGAACAACAGGCTGAAGTTGATTGCCGCACCGACCGTGATGAAGAACAGGCCCAGCAACAAACCGCGGAACGGATCGATATCACTTTCGAGCTCGTGACGATACTCGCTATTCGCGAGCACGACGCCTGCCAGAAACGTGCCGAGTGCCGGCGACAGGCCCACAAGAGTCATCAGCAGCGCGATGCCGACGACGATCATCAGCGCAACTGCCGTAAATAGCTCGCGCAACCGAGCGACCGAAATGAAGCGAAAGATCGGTCGCGTCAACAGCGACCCACCGATAATGACGAATCCGATTGCCCCGATGGTCACGAGTCCGCGTTGCCATCCCGGCAAGTGCTCGACGACATTGAGCCCGGCGCCGTGACTCTCAGCCGTTACCTCGGCAGCCGCAAGACCATCGACAAGCTCAGGCAGCGCGAGAAACGGCAGCAACGCCAGCATCGGGATCACCGCAATATCCTGAAACAGCAAGACCGAGAAACTCGACTGCCCACCTTCGCTCTTCATGAGCCCTTTCTCGTTCAGCGTCTGTAGCACGATCGCCGTTGATGACAGCGCCAGCACCATGCCGACCGCAAGCGCCACCGTGAACGACTGCCCGAGCACCAATGCGACGCCGGCAACCAGTGCTGCGGTTACAGCGACCTGCAGTCCACCGAGCCCCAACAGTTTCGCGCGCATCGTCCACAGCAAGCGGGGTTCGAGCTCCAAACCCACGAGAAACAACATCAGCACGACACCGAATTCGGCGAAGTGTTGAATGCTAACGACATCGACGTTGAGCTCGCGCAGCAGCGGAGACAGAGCGATCCCCGCAAGCAGATAACCGAGCACCGAGCCGAGGCCGAACCGTGTCGCGATCGGCACGGCGATGACGCCGGCAGCGAGAAACAAGAATGCCAGTAGAAAGATCTCACCCATCGTCAGGTCCTCACGAGCGTCGGTATGTCTGCAACTTCGACGATGTCCCGCTCAATGGCAGTGGCAAAATCGTAGCGATCGTCGCGAATCGCTTCGAGTAACTGTCGATAGCCGGTGACGTGCGTATTGAGGCGGCCGTCGTCGGGTGCGCGGAGGGCGCCATAGAGCACATACGGCGCCGCGAACTGCATGTGACACAACCCCGCGGTTCGCTCCAGTGGCGTCAAGAACGTGCGGATCGGATAGTGCTGATAGCCATCGACGGCATACGCTTCGTCATTTCCGGCAGCCGTCAGGGCCAGCATCATGTGCTTGCCGTCCAGCTCGGTACCGCCAGCCCCGTAGGCAAATCCGTGCTCGAGCACCAAATCTTGCCACTCTTTTAATAAGGACGGCGGTGAGTACCAAAACATCGGGAACTGAAACAGCACGACATCGTGATCGAGCAGCCGCTGCTGCTCGCGATCGATATCGATGTCGAAGCGGGGGTATTCAGCGTACAAATCGAGCGTCGTGATGCCGTCGATTCCACGCGCAGCGGCAAACATCAATTTGTTCGCGTGCGAGTACTTATTACCTGGATGAACGTAATAGAGGACGAGCTTAGCCATCGGGATGGTACCGGTTACCCGTGATTCAACATATCGTCGGAAAGCCGAACGTTACCAGACGAGACCGCGATAAGTTGAACTGTTGGTACCCGGTACCGTCTGAGTCTCGCTCGACGTGCACGCGAACACCGTCTACGCGCGCTTCGAGCGAGTCGAGGACGCGACCGGCCTCGATCCCCAGCAGTTTCATGCGTTGACGGAGCTACTGCTCGCCACGGACCTATCGAATGGTACCGGTTACCAACAAGTCAACATATCGGCGGAGCGATCCGAGCGTTAACAGAAAAGACATCAATAAGTTGAACTGTTGGTATCCGCCATCGTCGAAAATAAGTTGAATTGTTGGTATCCGGTACCGTTGGGGTACCGTTGGAAATTGTCTAAATCGGTACCGTTAGATAGGATTCTCATTTCGTTGGGCGAGAGGCGTGTACATGCTCCGTAAGCGATTGTTTTTATTGTTCTTAGGTCTGTGCCTCGGCGCAGCCGGCCCGGCCGCGCTAGCGCACCACTCCGAGATCGCAGAATTCGATCCCGACAACCTCATCAGTATCACCGGCACGCTCAAGGAAGTCATCTGGGCGAATCCGCACGTCTGGTTCTTCGTCGACGTGACCGAGGACGACGGCTCGGTTACGACATGGGGATTCTCGACGTCGCCGCCTGGCGCGCTGATGCGCCGAGGCGTCTCGAAGGACGCGATGCGCATCGGCGCCACCGTCAACGTCGAAGGCGCCCGCGCGCGCGATGGCTCGAACAACTCATCGACGCGTAGCCTGACGTTTGATGACGGCACGGCCGTGCTCACGCCGCGGCAAGAGTGATGAGGAGATCAACGATGCGTAACCAATGGATCGCTTTGCTCGCGCTTGCAGTCGGACTCGCAGCGACTCAAACGCTCGCACAGTCCGCGGACGACACCCCGCGCATGGCGGACGGCAAGCCGGATTTCACAGGCGTTTACACGCCGCCGCAAGCGGTCAATGCAACCGGTCCGCGAGGCGAGTTGATCTTCAACGAGCACAACTTGGCGCCGCTGAAGCCCGGCGGCGAGGAACTGCTCTACGTGCCGCGCACCGGCGACATGCGCATCGACGAGCCGCGGGCGATGTGTCTACCCGCAGGCTTCCCGTCAGGCATGCTCTATATCCTGCCGATTCAGTTCATTCAGCATCCGAACTACCTCGTCATCATCCCGGAGCTGCAGCACGCCGCACGCATCATCCCGACCGACGGCCGCCCGCATCGCGAAGGCCTCGAGCCGTCGTACTACGGCGACTCCGTCGGTCACTGGGAGGGGGACACGCTCGTCATCGAGACCGTGAACTTCAAGCGCTGGATCCTCGACGACTATCACTACACCGATCCGACCAAGAGCCGCTGGCACAGCGATGCGATGACGACAACCGAGCACTTGCGCCGCGTCGGTGACATTCTCGAATACAGAATCACGATCGATGACCCGAAGATCTTCGAGCGCCCATGGTCGCAGGATTACGAGCTAACCTATCGCCCCGATTGGGAGCAGCTCGGACTGCTCGAGTACACGTGCGAGGCTTTCAACCGTTGCGCCGGCGGCGACTGCAGCAACGATCCGCCGGTAGAGTAGAAAACAATAGCAGGGCTAAACGCCCGTCACCGATAGAACACGTGTTGGCCGATGGCCGCGGTGCGCGCACGCGGTCGGCGCCATGGCGCTTGGATGTCGGCGCTGTGGTAGTACAGCGCACCGCCAGTCGGATCCAGCGGCGGATTCATTAATAACGTCGCTGCGATCAGTTGCGCCGTGTTCCAGCTGTGGCGGTTACGCGGCCTGTCACTCTTGCCGTCGCACCACCACGAAAACTGACAGGGCGGTCGCTCGCCGCCCTGCCGAACGACATCGCATACGCGCGACGGGAACTCGCGATTCGCAACGCGATTCAGCACGACCCAACCGACAGCGAACATACCGGAGCGAACCTCGCCGCGCGCTTCCCAATAGATCGCCAGCGCGAGGCAGTTGTGCTCCTCGGCAACCGTTCGTGCGCCGGCATCGGTTGTGAGCAGCGGCGCAAGCACGATCATTGCGAGCAGCGTGGCCCGCTCGAGCACAACTTTGACGAATCCGGACTCACGCATTCGAGCCACTCCGATACCAACTCCAGTCGATATTGG
>JAHEEN010000042.1 GCA_024640685.1 Rhodospirillaceae bacterium | reverse complement strand
CAGAAAGACCGGAATCCCGCGCGGGCTCGAAGCGATCTCCTCGGCGCGATCCCAGTCGAAGTTAGCACCGGTACCTTCGTCGGCAAAAGCCGCAAACGCACGCGTCAACTCGGTCAACGCCGAAGCACCCTCGGCGAGCCGCTCCGGCAACACCGGATGCGCCTCGATGAACAGATCGTTTCCGACTCGCCCTAGCTTGACCGCTTGGTTGACGATGCGCACGGTCGTGCCGACGGGCACGTCGGTGAACAGCGCCTCGATATCCTCGGGAAACATCCGGATGCAGCCATGCGTGACGCGCATACCGACACCGGACGGCTTGTTCGTTCCATGGATCAGATAGCCGGGTATCATCAATCGCAGCGCATGGTTACCGAGTGGGTTGTCCGGGCCGGGCGGGACGACCCGCGGCAGAGGCCGATTGTCTGCCGCGTGCTCATCGCGAATCGACTGCGGCGGATACCAGGACGGATTCTGGACCTTGCTCTGAATCGACGTAAGCCCAAGCGGCGTACCCCAATCCATGCGCCCGATGCTGATCGGATGCGTGATCACACGACCTTCTTCGCCGTCCGGGTAGTAGTACAGCCTGAGCTCTGGGAGATTGATGACGACGCCCGCGCGCGGTGCATTCGGCAGCACGAACTGCAACGGCAGCAAGACCGGCGTGCCCTCGCCCGGCAGCCATGGATCGACGTCCGGGTTCGCCTGGACGAGCTCCTCGAAGCCGAGATTGTATTTGCGCGCCAGCGAAACGAACGTGTCCTCGTACTTCGCGGTGATCGTCACCGATTCGCCGACGAGCTGGCTGTCGGCAGCGAGCGGCAGCTCGACGGCCCCGACGAGCCCGGCGGTGCAGCAAAATATCGAGATCACAGCTATGAGTCTGAGCATAACGCGGCACATTATACGCATACGATCAAACCGAAAGTGTGTCCTGAGGCGCGTCCCATGGATTTCTCCGGCCCCGCGGGCGGGCCGTCAGTAGCGAATTAGGCTCGAGCCCCACGTGAATCCCCCCCCGAAGGCCTCGAGCAACAGCAGATCGCCGCGCTTGATGCGACCGTCGCGTATACCGGTATCGAGCGCCATCGGAATCGAGGCCGCCGACGTATTGCCGTGCTCGGCGACCGTCAATATGACTCTCTCCATTGGAATCTTGAGCCGCTTCGCGGTCGCAGCAATAATCCTCAGATTTGCCTGATGGGGCACGAACCAGTCGATATCGCCTTGTTTCAGGTTGTTCTTCTCGATGACTTCGTCGACCATCCCTTCGAGCGTTCGCACCGCGACTTTGAAGACCTCGTTGCCCTTCATGCGCAGCGACGTCTTCTTGCCATCCGGCGGCGGTTGCGAGATGCCGCTGTCGGTATCGAGCAACTGTCGATAGCGGCCATCCGCGCCAAGGCTCGAGAAAATAATACCCGGCTCGCTCGCGGCATCCAGAACGACCGCACCCGCGCCATCGCCGAACAACACGCAGGTCTCCCGATCGGTCCAGTCGATGATGCGCGACATCGTCTCGGCACCGACGACGAGCGGTCGCTTGGCGAGGCCCGTGCGTACGAACTGATCGGCGACAGTCAGCGCATAGATGAAGCTGCTGCACGCCGTCTCGACACTCAGTGCCGGGCAGGCGCCGATACCGAGACGCTCTTGCAGCAAGCAACCGACGTTCGGGAAGACGAGATCGGGCGTCGTCGTGCCGACGACGATCATGTCAATCGATTCCGGCTCGACGCCGGCCGCGTCGATCGCATTACGAGCGGCGTGACTTGCAAGATCGCTCGTCGTCTCCCCTTCCGCAGCAATGTGCCGCTCGGAAATACCGGTGCGCGCTCGAATCCATTCGTCCGACGTATCGACCAGCTTCTCGAGATCGAAGTTGGTCATAACACGCTCGGGAAGATAGCGGCCAGTGCCTATAATGCGCGAATACATGCCTCGGGCTGATCCTCGATTAACTTGCCAATCTGCACTGGGACGCCCTTGCGCGCCTCGACGATAGCGATGTTGATCGCGGTCTCGAAAGCGAGCTTGTCGGCCCCACCATGACTCTTTATGACGACGCCGTTCAAACCGACGAGACTCGCGCCATTATACCGGCGCGTATCCAGGCGGCTGCGCAACGCGGCGAGCGTCGGTGCCGCCACGAGTCCCTGCAATTTTCGCAATCCGCTCTTCTCGAACTCCTCGCGAAGATACGACGCGATCAGGCTCGCAACGCCTTCCATCGTCTTCAACGCGATGTTGCCGACAAACCCATCGCTGACGATTACGTCGGCGACGCCGCGGAAGACCGCATCGCCTTCGACGAAGCCGACGTAGTTCAGGCCGCTGCGGCTCAATAGATCCCCGGCTTCGCGGACGACCTCGTTGCCTTTGATGTCTTCCTGACCGATATTCAAAAGGCCAACGGAGGCATTGTCGATGTCGAGCATGTCGCCTGCGACGACGGACCCCATGATCGCGAACTGCAGCAAGTGATCCGCCGAGCAGCCAACGTTTGCGCCTAGGTCGAGCATGAACGAGCGACCACGCAGCGTTGGCACAGCTGCGATGATCGCGGGCCGATCGATACCGGGCAGCATCTTAAGCACGTAGCGTGCCGTGGCCATCAGCGCGCCGGTATTACCTGAACTCACACACGCATCTGCTTCACCGGACTTCACCTGCTCAATGACGAGCCGCAGCGAGGAATTTTTCTTGCGCCGTAATGCGTCGGCCGGTGGCTCGTCCATCTCGACGACTTCGGTCGCCGGTAAGAATCCGAGCCGGCTGCCGTAAGCACCCTTGCTATCGTGCTGCGCTTGCTCGAGCACCTCCGGCAAGCCGACGAGCGTGAAGCTTACTGAGTCATCACGCTCCAACGTCGCTAATGCCGCCGGCAAGACGGTTTGCGGCCCGTGATCGCCGCCCATGACGTCTAGAGCGATTGTGACTTTGCGCGTCATGGTAGGGAGTTGGAACTTACGAGGACCGCGGCGTTACGCCGGAGCTCGGACGCCTACTCTTCGGTCTCTTCCGGCTCGGGAATGTCGAGAACCTTGCGCCCGCGGTAGAAGCCCTCCGCCGTCACGTGGTGACGTCGATGCGTCTCACCGGTAACGGGATCCAACGACAGCGTTGGACCACTGAGTGAGTCGTGCGAGCGACGCATGTCTCGTCGCGACCCCGATTTACGTGATTTTTGAACAGCCATTGTCCGATTCTCCCATTAGATTCTCCGCGACTCGACAGTCCGGTCCAATGCGGCGTCACTCAGCGAGTCGCCGAGATTCTGAGCCAGCGGCCCGCAGTCATCAATAGTCTCGTGCCGCGGCACCATCGGCAGCGCGACGATCAATTCGTCCTCGAGCAGTGCCTCGATGCCCAATCGGCCGTCATCGAGCACGAGAGGCTGTGCTTCCGCATTCAGCCGCGCAGCATCCGACTCGGCAGCGACGACGAGCCACTCCGGGCATTCGTCGACGCGCCAATGCAACGGCTCCAAGCAGCGCTGACATGTGACGACTAGCTCACCTCGCAACGCAAGCCTCAACAGCAACCGCCCATCCGGCGCGTGCTCGGCCGCAAGCGTGATTGCGACGGGGCTGCAGCGATCGGCATGCACGAGGCCCTCGAGCCGCGCAAGCTTGCTGAGCTGCACATCGCCGCCGACGGTGTTTCCGCTTGCAGCGAGTCGTTCCAGATCGTCGCGGCTGTACCAAGCCTGCAGTGAGCGAGGCATAATCGATCTATGGTATTTCCATCAGGTTATGCTGTCAAAACGGCAAGTTACGACGCCGCCGGCCAACCGCTGCAATGTCGCGCCTGATTCTTGCATCGACATCTCGCTACCGCGCTCAGCTGCTTGAGCGCCTCGGCCTGCGCTACGACGTTATCGCTAGCGACGTCGATGAAGCCGTCGAGCCAGGCGAGGCGCCCGCAGCGCTGGCAAAGCGCCTGGCCGAACGAAAGGCCCGCTCGGTCGCAAGCGCACTGGCATCCACCGATGCGCTCGTCATTGGATCCGATCAAACGGCGGCACTCGGAGACGCGCTGCTGCGAAAGCCTGGCGATCCGACGACGGCTCTCGAACAGCTGATTGCATGTCGCGGGCGCAGCGTACATTTTTATACGGCGGTCGCGATCGTCGACTGCCGGAGTTCGAGCGCACAACGACATATCGATACGACCGAAGTCCGGTTTGCACAGCGCACCGACGCCGAGTTGCAACGCTATATCGAGCTCGAACAGCCACTCGACTGCGCTGGGAGCTTCAAGGCCGAAGGCCTCGGTATTGCGTTGTTCACGGCAATCGACTCGCAGGATCCGACGGCATTGATCGGTCTACCACTGATCTGGGTCGCACAAACGTTGCGCGAGCTGGGCATGAATCCGCTACTGTCGGGCCTACCGCCGTCGGCCGGCTGAACCCATTGCCCCGCTGCCGGAGCTAAGACAACCTGTCGAGAACGTCTCTGAGGTCGTCGGGCAATGCGGCACTGACGGCCACGTCCGCGCCTGTGTCCGGCCACGCGAACGACAACGCGTGCGCATGCAGAAACATTCGCCGTAAACCCAGATTCTGCATTTCAGCGTTGAACTTGGGATCGCCATACTGCGAGTCGCCGGCGATCGGATAGCCGAGCGCCGACGCATGTACGCGAATCTGATGCGTTCGGCCCGTCGGAATTAGAGCCTCGAGGAGACTCGCCCGCGAGCCGAAACTGTCGATCAATGCGAACTGGCTCGTCGCAGGCTTGCCGGCGGCATCGACTACGACGAACGCCGATCCGCCTCGACGCTCCTTGCGCAGCGGCTGCTCGACCGTGATCGCGCCATGCGGCCACGCTCCACGCACTAATGCGAGGTAGCGTTTTTCAATACGGCCGTCTCGCAACAATGCGTGAAGCAGCCGCAGACTGCTACGTTTTTTCGCGATCAACAGGCAGCCCGACGTGCCGCGGTCGAGCCGATGGGCCAGGTCCATGTCAGTATGCTTGGGCCGCAAGCAGCGCAACGCTTCGATGCACCCGAGGCTGACACCGCTGCCGCGGTGCACCGCCATGCCTGCCGGTTTGTCGAGGACGAGAATCCGCTCATCCTCGTACAGCACACGCTGCTCGAGCCATGCTAGCCCTTCGGCATCGGCATCCGCCATGGTTGCACGACGTGTCCGAACGGGTGGGATTCGGATCGTATCGCCCGAGCGTAGCCGGTAGCTTGCGCGAATGCGGCCGCGGTTAATCCGAACCTGCCCTGAACGGATCAGTTGGTAGACGTGCGCACGCGGTACGCCTTTCAAGACCCGTAGTAGATAGTTGTCGATGCGCTGACCGACCGAGCCCGAGTCGACTTCCGTCGTGATGACGCCTTTGCCAAGTTGATTGAGTCGTTCGCGTTGCAAGTCGTTGAGCCTCTACCCGCCTATGATATAGTACGCAGCCTGGCCTGATTGCATAGGAATGCCGCTTGCAGTAGCTGCCAGGACTTAACGAGACGATCGACATGAGTCGTCGTCATAAGGTTTTCAATTCGGCGGGCCCGATCGTGGGCCGCTGCGAGTGACCGAGTGGTCAATCCCACGAGCCGCTGGTTTCAGTTTCGCACTGATTAGGCAAGGCTCTGAGCCGGGAACGAGCTGCGGGTCGAGAGATGTGTGTTGACGCAAACTCAGACGCAAGACATCGCCATCCACATGCACTTGGACAAACGTGCAACATCTTTATGGCATGGACCGATGACGCTAGCGTTGCCCGAGAATAGTTCGCGACGCACACCTTCGTTGCGCTTGCAGCCGTTACGAACACGGCCTAAAGCAACCCCGCTCAGCTCAAGCACCTGGTCACTTGCGTCGGTCGCTGCATCGCGCTCCGCCGCCAACAGGCAAATGCAACATGAAACGAATGCTAGTCAACGCAACTCAGCAAGAAGAGTTGCGTGTCGCGATGGTCGATGGCCAACGGTTGTTCGATCTTGATATCGAGGTACCTTCTCGAGAACAACGTAAAGCGAATATCTATAAGGGTCGTATCACGAGAATCGAGCCGAGCCTCGAAGCGGCCTTCGTAGACTTCGGCGCCGATCGGCACGGGTTCCTACCCCTCAAAGAAATATCCAGTGAGTATTTCGTCCGCACGCCGGAAGAAGGCGGGCGCGTCAATATAAAAGACGTTCTCAAGGAAGGCCAAGAGATCGTCGTTCAAGTCGACAAAGATGAGCGCGGCACAAAAGGCGCGGCGCTGACGACGTTCGTCAGCCTCGCCGGCCGTTTTCTCGTTCTGATGCCCAACAATCCCCGCGCCGGCGGCGTATCGCGACGCATCACCGGCGAGGATCGCGATGTCGTCCGCGAAGCCTTGGATGCGCTCAAGCCACCCGACGGCATGGGCTGCATCGTTCGCACGGCCGGCGTTGGTCGCAGCGAGGAAGAGCTACGCTGGGACCTCGATTACCTGCTGAGCGTTTGGGAGCGGATCAAGGAGGTCGTCATCACGCGCCCGGCGCCGTTTCTGATCTACCAGGAGGGCAACGCGATCGTTCGCGCAATTCGCGATCATTTAACGAACGAGATCGGCGAACTTCTCGTCGACGACACAGCGCTCTATGAGCAAGCGCACGAGTTCATGGCGGGCGTCATGCCGCACAATTTGAAGAAGCTCAAAGTCTACGATGACGATACGGTACCGTTGTTTACGCGGTTTCAGATCGAAAGCCAGATCGAATCTGCCTACTCGCATACGGTATCGCTGCCTTCCGGCGGCAGTATCGTCATCGACCCGACCGAGGCACTGACGTCAATCGACATCAACTCGGCGCGTGCGACGAAGGGTGAGGATATCGAAGAAACGGCGTTGAACACGAACCTCGAGGCGGCCGACGAGATTGCACGGCAGCTTCGAATACGCGACGTCGGCGGCCTCATCGTTATCGACTTCATCGATATGGGCCCACAGCGCAACCAACGCGAAGTCGAGGATCGGCTGCGGGCCGCGGTCAGACAGGACCGAGCCCGAATACAAATCGGCCGAATCTCGCGCTTCGGCTTGCTGGAAATGTCGCGCCAGCGACTGCGTCCGTCGCTCGACGAGGCAACACAGGCGATATGCCCGCGCTGCAACGGCCTTGGCAACATTCGCAGCATCGAGTCGCTGGCGCTGGCCGTCTTACGACTGGTCGGCGAGGAGGCCCGCAAAGAGCGTACGGCCAAAGTCATCGCTCAACTGCCGATCGACGTCTGCAATTTTGTTCTAAACGAGAAACGCGACTGGGTGCAGTCGATCCAAAATGACAATCGCGTCAGCGTCGTATTGGTCGCGAATCCAGATCTCGAGACACCCAATTACTCGATCAAACGCATCCGCGACGACGAGGCCGAGCTTCCGGAACACGCAGCCAGCAGCTACCAGATGACCGAGCCAAAAGCGGAGCCAGCAGCTGCGTACGAGCAACCGGCGAAAGCGACGCCGGCGCCAGAGCAGCCGGCGGTATCGGGAATTGCTCCGGCGACGCCAGCACCACCTCCACCGCAGCGCCCGGCCCGCAAGGCAGATCGTGACGCGACGGTGTCGCTGTGGCGGCGACTGTTCGGCTGGCTGCTGCCTGATGAAAAACCCGCAGAGAGCGGTCAAAAACAACAGCAGCGGCGCACCCGCGGCCGTTCCGGCAATCGCCGCAATGACGGTCGGCGGCGCTCGCAATCCAAGGACCGCTCGGCGCGTGATCGATCAGGATCATCCGGCGGCAGCGGCAGTAGCAGCGGTAGCAGCGGTAGCAGCGGTAGCAGCGGTAGCAGCGGTCGCGGACGCTCGGGCGGCCGCAAAACCAAGTCAAACCGCGACTCGAGCAGTAGTGATGGTGGTGGCTCGCGCAGCAGACGCTCGCGGCGACGTGGGGGTCGCGGTGGCGGCGGCGGCGGCGGTGGTGGTGCTGGCGGCGGCGACGCGCGATCAGGCGGCAAAGGTATGCCGGACAAAGCCGAAGCGCGTGATAAGGACGAACAGTCCGCGAAGAGTGACGCTAACGGCTCGTCTCGCGAGCAGACTCAATCGCAGGCGCACCGCACGGACACACAAGCAACACCGACCCCGAGCACGGATGCCCAGAAGCCAGCGACACCACAGGCCACCGAGGCACCTGCGCGCGAGCCCGTCGCAGCCAAACCGAGCGAGAAGCCAAACAAGGCAACGTCCGGCGAGCGCGAGCGACGCAACGATAGCGAGCCGAAGCTTGCGACACCGGCGCCGGCCGCGAGCGCATCTCCGACGACAGGCGAAAACGGCGGCGCAAATACGGCCCAAGCAGCACCGACGCCATCACCGGCGTCAGAGACTAAAGACAAGCCCCGGCCGGCGCAGGAACCTACACCACCCGAGTCCTAATCGTGCTGACGACAGGGCGCGGCTGAAGTTATCGGCGGGCGTTTGCGGCCAGCTCGGCCAACAAGCCGCGCGAGGCCTCCTCGACGAGGTCGAGTACCAGCTCGAAACCGTTGCTGCCGCCGTAATACGGATCCGGCACCTCGATGCGACCGAGATGCGGCGCGTATTCAAGGAAAAGCTTGATGCGTGCAGTCGACTCCTCCGGTGCATGCTCTTCGAGCAACGCAACGTTGAGCTGATCCATCGCGACAATCAGGTCGTAGCGTGCATAGTCCTCGGCTGCGACGCGGCGCGCCCGCAAGCCGCCGAGATCAACGCCACGGCGCTCGGCTGCACGCTGTGCGCGAACATCAGGTGGCTTGCCGACGTGATAGGCATGCGTGCCAGCGGAGTCGATATCGAGCACGAGCTCGGGCTGCTCAGCGGCTGCAATATGGCGAAATACGCCTTCAGCCGTCGGCGACCGACAGATGTTGCCCATGCAAACGAACAAGATTCGGTGATCTGCGTCGCTGGCAGCTTCGACTGATTCACGCTCGCCTCCCCTTAGCTTGTTGAGCAGCGCCTTCATCGATCTTTATCTCCCGAACCCTCTCCCAGGCAGCCGGCAAGCCGCGCGCGAGCCTCGTCGAGATCGGATTGCGTGTCGACACCCGGCGGCGGCGGCGTCACAGCGAAATCGACGACGATCTCCAAGCCGAGCCACAGCGCCCGCAGCTGCTCGAGCATCTCGGTTTCCTCGAGCACACAAGGCCCCGCTTCTGCAAGCGCCCGCAGCGCGCTCGCGCGATAAGCGTACAAGCCGATGTGCCGAAACGACGTTGGCACCCCACCGTCCCGCGGCCATGGGATCGGGGCACGACTGAAGTACAGCGCACGATTCGCCCGGTTGATCACGACCTTCGCGAAGTTTGGGTTGTGACGATCTTCATCGGCAACGATTGGTGTCACGAGCGTCGCGATCGCGGCACTCGGATGCTGCGCCGCAGTCGCTGCGACTTGTCGGACGAGCTCCGGTGGCAATAGCGGCTCGTCGCCCTGAACATTGACAACGAGCTGATCGTCGGCCCAGCCGAGACGCTCGGCAACCTCGGCAATTCTGTCGGTGCCGCAGCGGTGGTCTGCAGCCGTCAATACGGCTTCGGCATCGAAGTCTAGACACGCATCGACGATGCGCTCGTCATCGGTCGCAACGATTGTCCGCGCCGCACCGCTGGCGACGGCGAGTTCGTGAACCCACGCGATCATCGGTCGGCCGTGAATATCGGCCAACGGTTTACCGGGTAGCCGAGTCGACGAGTAGCGCGCCGGTATGACGGCAATGAAATCGGCTTCGATCATAAGTCTCTGAGCACGCGGCGCAGCAGTCGGTCTCCACCGCCAGCCTCGAATTCGAGACGCACTTCGACGACCCAAAAGCGCTGATCCGCGAACGCCCGGCACTTCACGGCATCCTTTGCCGTGACCAGAATCGGACGGCCGTCGTCGAACGCGAAATCGTCTTCGTTGAGCCTCGCATGATCCGGAAGCGCATGCTCGATTATGCGCAGTTTCTCAGCCTGGAGCATCTCGAAATAGCGTTCAGGATGGCCGATTCCGGCGACCGCATGCACCGTAACATCACGAAACTCGCTCAAGCTTCGCACGTCGCCACCGACGAGCTGCACGACGCGATCGACGGCGAGCGATACGCGAAAGACCGATCCTTCGCCCCAGCCGGGGCCGTTGACGATAACCGCATCGACTCGTCGCAAGCGACTCGCAGGTTCCCGCAGCGGCCCGGCCGGCAAGCACGCGCCGTTACCCAAACCACGCTGGCCATCGACGACGGCTATCTCGAACCGCCGCCCCAACGCAAGATGCTGTAATCCGTCGTCGCTGATCAACACGTCCAATCGCCGCTCGGCGAGCAGCGCACGAGCCGCCGCTACGCGATCGGCGGCGACGACGACTGGCATGCTCGTCGCCACGGCGATCAGCACCGGCTCGTCTCCGACCTCGAGCGGATCGGAGTCGGCGTCGACAAACCGCGGCTCCTGCGTCCGACGGCCGCCGTAGCCGCGACTGACGATGCCGACCCGATGGCCGCGCGCCTTGAGCTCATTCGCGAGCCAGATCACGCAAGGTGTCTTGCCGGTGCCGCCGACGCTGATGTTGCCGACGACGATCACCGGCACCGGCAAATGCGTCACGCGCTTTATGCCGACGCGATAGCACAACCCGCGAACGGCCACGACGGCACGGTAGATAGTCTCGAGCGGCACCAACACCCAACGCATCGGGTGACTCGGTGCATACCAGATCGATTCGAGACGACGAACCCAACTCCACGGCATAGCGGTCGGTAATTACTCAGCAAACTGCATGTTGTAAAGACTACTATAGTAACCGTCTGTGGCTAATAGCTCGGCATGACGGCCGCTCTCGACGATCGCACCATCCTTGAGCACAACGATGCAATGCGCGGACTCGACGGTCGAAAGACGATGCGCGATCACGAGCGTCGTTCGCCCCTGCATCAGGAGACCTAACGCATCCTGAATCTTCCGTTCCGACTCCGAGTCCAGCGCTGACGTCGCTTCATCGAGAATCAGCACGGGCGCATCCTTGAGCAGCGCACGCGCAATTGCGATGCGCTGCCGCTGCCCACCCGACAACAACGCGCCGCGCTCGCCGACCTGAGCATCGAGCCCATCCGGCAAATCTCGCGCGAACTCCATGACGTATGCAGCTTCAGCAGCGCGCTCGACGGCGGCTCGATCGGTGCCGGCGAGCGCACCGTAGGCGATGTTATTTGCAATCGAGTCGTCGAACAGCACGACGTCTTGGCTGACGAGCGCGATTTGGCGACGAAGATCCCTGAGCGTGTACTGGCGCACATCGCGGCCATCGAGACACACGGCCCCGCTCGTCGGGTCGTAGAACCGCGGTAGCAGGCTGACGAGTGTCGTCTTACCGCTGCCGGAACGCCCGACGATCGCGACGGTCTCGCCTGCGCCCACGTCGAAGCTCACGTCCGAGAGAACTTCACTTTCACCGAGCTCGTAGGCGAATGAGATGTGCTCGAACGCGACATTGCCTTGCGCGCGCGCGAGCGGAACGACGCCGGTATCGGGCTCCGAAGGCTCATCGAGAATTTCGAATAGACTCTCCCCGGCAGCGATACCTTTTTGCAATGCGACATTGATATTGACAAGGCGCTTGAGCGGCGCCATCAGGACGCCCATTGCACCGATGAAGCCCATGAACACCGCGGCGTCGAGATCGTCGGCAAGCCAATCGGAGAATGCCACCCAGACAATCGCGGAGAAACCAATTGCGAGCGCATATTGGGTCAACGCATCGCCGACGGCACGCGTCGCGACGATCCTCAGATTGACCTTGTAGTTCCCCTGATTGATTGCTTGAAACTGCCGTCGCTCATGCTCCTGAGCTTCGAAAATCTTGACGATTCGCTGGCCACTCAGCGCCTGCTCCGTCACGCGCGTCGCATCGCCCATCGAGTTTTGTATGCGCATCGAGTAGCGTCGGAATGCACGGCTCATCAACGCAACCAAAAATGCGACGACCGGTGCCGTGGCGCCGACAAGCGCGGTCAGCGTCACGCTGAAATACATCATGACGCCAATCAGCGCGATTATCGTCAGCGTATCGCGCACCAACACGACGACGACGCTCGATATCGCCTCAGCGACTTGCTCGGTGTTGTACGTGAGCTTCGAGATCAGGTTGCCGGTCGCACTGCGGTCGAAGTAGCTCGCCGGCAGTTGCGTGTACTTGACGAAAACGTCGTTACGCATATCGCGTATCACGCGACGTCCGAGCCAGCCTAGCCCGTAGACTGCGACGAAATCGGTAACGCCTCTGACGGCAAACGTCAGCAACACGAGAATAGGAATCCAGCTGCCGCCCCCACGACCGGCGTCATCCAGCGTGCCGATGATGTCGCGCAGCAAAAACGGCACATAGCCGTTGGCGGCCGAATAGAAAACCATCGCGACGACAGCGCCGAGAATGACGCGCCAGTGAGGCGTCACATAGTGGAATAGGCGCCGATAGACGGCGAGTATCTGACCGTCTAGGTTAGCGGCCACGAGGCTCAGCCCTCCGGCGGCGTGACGGTCGCAATACTGATCTGCACAAAGCCGAGTTGGCCAGCAACATCCATCGCGGTCACGACCGCCTGATGGGTTGCCTGCGCGTCGGCACGAACGAATACCGGAAGGCCGCGAGCGTCACCGACGGTCTGCTGGATCGCGGTACGCAACGTTGTGCGCTCATTGTTGACGAGCGCTCGACCGTTGACCAAATAGTTGCCAGTCTGGGTAATCATGATCTCGAGCGACTCGGCCTGCTCGACCGGCGACGATTGCGCCTGCGCCTGAGGCAACCGAAGGCTGATCTCCGTTTCCCGCACGAAGCTCGTCGACACCATGAAGAAGACGAGCAGCAAGAGCACGACGTCGATCAGCGACGTCAGATTGACCTCAGGCTCTTCTTTTAACCGGCTCTGAAGGTTCATGCTTGATAATTTCTGCGCTCTTGAGCTGCGACAGTGCCTCGAGGAATTTCATCGCTTCCTTTTCCATCTGAACAACCAAGCCATCGACGCGGCCGCGCAGATAGCGATAACCCATCAGGGATGGAATCGCGACAGTCAGGCCCGCGGCCGTCGTGATCAATGCTTCGGAGATACCGCCGGCAAGAATGCTCGGATTGCCGACGCCATTCGCAGTAATTGCTGCGAATACTTTGACCATACCGATCACGGTGCCGAGCAACCCGAGCAACGGCGAAATTGCTGCAATCGTGCCCAGTGGATTCAAGTAACGCTCGAGCTCGTGGACGACGTGGCGCCCGGTATCTTCGATGCTTTCCTTGATCAAGTCGCGGCTTGCGTGCCGATTCATCAATCCAGCAGCCAGCATCTGCCCCAATGGTGAGCCTTGGTGCAGCGCCTGGATGTGTTCGGGATTGAGCTCGTCTTTCTTGACCCAGCCCCAGACCTCGGCCGTTAGATCCTTCGGCAGGACGCGATTCGGCTGCAGCGTCCATAACCGCTCGAGGATAATCGCAGCAGCGACGACCGAGCACGCAACAATAGGCAGCATCAGCCAACCGCCGGCTTGCACGATCTCCCACATATTGGACCTGTCATTCCCCGAGAAGCTGCGGCGAACTATAGCGCGCCGAGACGACGATTTCATCGGCCATAGCGCAGTGCAATCCGGCGTACGGGCACGTCGGCCATCCACGGTCTTTGCCAGCGCCACCGGGTGGCGCTCACATCGATGCGCTCATCGCCGAGTACGAGTTCGATCGCGCCAACGTCGCCGGTCACGAGTATCTCGGCACCCGACTGATGCCAGCGCTCGACGACACCGGAACGCGGAAAACCCCAACGATTGTCGAACGCTGCCGAGACGATCGCGAGCGATGCACCCGTCCTATCGACAAACGCAGCCGATGACGATGTCGCGCTCCCGTGGTGCGGAACGACGACGACGTCGGCTGCTAAGTCGATCTGCGAGCGCAACAGCGCCCGCTCGGCGCGCACCTCGATATCGCCGGTCAGCAACAAAGCACTGCCCGCCGTTGCAACCCGAAGTACGCAGGAGCCGTCATTGCCATCTAGGTTGGCATCGGGTTCCGGATGCAATACCTCGAACTGCACGCGATCCCACTGCCAGCGCTGGCCAGCGACGCACCGATCGGCGGGCGTAGCCGCAACATCGCGCGCAGCTAGGATCGGCGTGCCAGGGTATGCGGCCGAGACGGCTTCGAGTCCGCCGGCATGATCGTTGTCGGCATGACTAACGACGATTTGATCCAGGCGCGACACGCCTAGCCGTCGCATGGCCGGCGACACGACGTCGCGGCCCATATCGAAACCCGATCGATAACGCGCGCCGGTGTCGTAGAGCAGCGCGTGCTCGGCTGTCTGAACGATCACGGCCAACCCATGCCCGACGTCGAGCACCGTTGCCTTAAACGTCGCCGGTGGCGGCCGTGCGGGCGTGTTAGTCAGCGCCGATACGATCGCGAAACCACCGAGAAAGCGTCCCGGTAATGGCTGCGCGGACAACGCGACTACGACACCCGCAAGCATCAACACTGCCGGCACGATGCTTAAACCCGGAACCGTTACGGTGCCCAAGCCAGCGGCAACGCTCCACTGCAGCCCCAGAAAGACCCAATCGGCACAGCTGCTCGCAAGGATGATCAGCCAATCGGCGGGCAGCCCAACAGCGAGACACACGGTTGCGACGAGCATCAGTGGCACGAGAAACAACGCGAAAACCGGAATCGCAATCAGATTGACGAACGGCGCCGCAAGCGACAGCTCGCCGAATGCGACTGCAATGATCGGCACAAGCCCGATTGTGATGCCCCACTGTGCACGCACGGCTTCGCGGAACCGCAACGCAATCGCCGCTGTACGGGAATGCTGCGGGTAGGGCCGACGGGCCAGCGTGGAGAGTACGGCAACCGCACCGAAGCTCATCCAAAAACCGCTGCTCAAAATCGCCAACGGGTCGAGGATCATGACGATGACGGTCGCAATCGCAACGCCGCTGACCATGACCGCTGCGCGCCGGCTGACGACGAACGCGAGCGCGACGGCGAGCATGATCAACGCCCGCTGTGTCGGTACCGAGAACCCGGCGATCGCCGCGTACAGCGCCGCACCCGAGAGGCTGACGACGCTTGCAGCCTCGATGTCGTAAATCGCGAGCATCATTGGCGCGCGCAGCCAGAGCCGTCGCATGAGGAAGAACAGCCACGTTGCGACGATGCCGACATGGAGACCTGATATTGCGACGAGGTGATTCGTTCCTGTCTCGCGCAACACGCGCCAATGCCCGCGCTCGAGCCGCGATCGGTCACCGATTGCGAGCGCGATGACGAGCGCACGCGCATCCGAGGATGTTGCAAGCACAGCGATTCGCTCGGCAAGCGTTGCACGAAAAGCTAGCCAGCGCCGCGCCAGACTGTGCTCGAGCGTCGTCGCAGTCGTTCCGGAGCGAACGTAGCCGGTTGCGCCATAGCGCTCGGCGAACAACCAGCGCTCGTAATCGAAACCCGCTGGGTTCGCTAAACCGCGCGGCGCCTTGAGCCGGACTTCGAGATCCAGCGCCATCGCAGCACGCAGCTCGATCGGCGGGTCGTACCACGTCAGCCGCAACCGCGATGGCAGCGCGAGACCTTCGGCATCGCGCTCCGTCCGTAATGAAAACGTGACCTGCTCATCAGAGTGGGAAGGAAATCCGTCGATCCAGCCGCGCACGGCAACATCTCGACCGTTTTCGCTCGGCGCAAGGCGCTCTGCAGCTGCGCTGGCAAGATGCACGGATGCCCAGGCCATGGCTACGGCAATGACCAGCGGCCACGCCCGTCGCAGAATCCATGCGGTAGCGGCGGCGAGCGCTGCGAGCGTGACGACCGTGACTGCCGCGGCACCGACCGGCACGAGCCACACGGCCGCCGCCGTGCCGATCAGCCACGACGCTGCAAACGCGCTGAGCCGTCCGGGCGTTAGCGAATGTGGGCGCTCACTGCTGCGAATACAGGCGCCCGTCCCTGAGTTCCAGGACGCGGTCCATGCGTCCGGCGAGCTCCGGATCGTGCGTGACGACGACGAGGCTCGTGCCGAGCGAGTCGTTGAGCTCGAGCATCAGGTCGAACACCTTGGCGCCTGTCGGGCGGTCGAGGTTACCCGTCGGCTCGTCGGCGAGCACGACCGCAGGCTCAGTGACCAAGGCTCGCGCAACGGCCGTGCGTTGCCGCTCACCACCGGACAGCTGGGCCGGGCGATGCGTCAGGCGCTCGGCGAGCCCGACCCGCCCGAGCAACTCCTCCGCGCTCGCGGCTGCCTCGGCCGCACTCGCGCCACGGACGAGCAACGGCATCGCAACGTTTTCGAGCGCCGTGAATTCGGGCAGCAGATGGTGGAACTGATACACGAAACCGAGCGCCCGGTTGCGCAACGCACCGCGCGCCGTGTTGTCGAGCTTCGACATGCACTCACCGGCGACCCAGACCTCGCCGGACGTCGGCTCGTCCAGGCCGCCGAGCAGTTGCAGCAGCGTCGTCTTTCCGGATCCCGATGCGCCGACGATCGCGACGCGCTCGCCGCGCGCGAACTCGAGCTCGATGCCATCGAGCACGGTCAACACCCGGCCCGCCTCGGCGAACGTCTTCGACAGACCCGTTGCGACGAGTGCGGCGCCGTCATTCATGACGTAGAGCCTCGGCCGGTAGCTGTCGCGACGCACTCGTCGCCGGATAGAGTGTCGCCAGAATCGCAAGAGCCAATGCCAGTGCGCAAATGCGCCCGACCTCACCGGGCCTGACCTGGGTCGGCAAGTCGCTGATGAAGTAGACGTCCTCGGCCAACAAGTCGATCCCGAATGTCGATTCGAGTGCCGTGACGATCGTTCCGAGCTCGACGGCGATCGCAACACCGAGCACGAGACCGAGTGCCGTACCGACGATGCCGATCAATGTGCCCTGCGTTGCGAACATCGCCGCAATGCTGCGGCCCGAGGCGCCGAATGTTCGCAGAATCGCAATGTCGCCGCGTTTATCGCGCACAACCATGACGAGCGTCGAAACGATATTGAACACGGCGACGGCAATGATCATCGATAGGATAATGAACATGATCGTCTTCGTAAGTTGAATGGAGCGAAAGAAGTTCGCGTGCTGGCGAGTCCAGTCGCTGATGTAAAAGCCGCCGCCGAGATCGATCGCCAGCGAGCGTGCGACGCTACCGGCAGCAATGACGTCATCGACGGTCAAGCGCAGTCCTGTCGCCCTGCCCTGCGTGCCGAACAAACGTGCGGCGTCGTCCATTGCAACGAACACGAGTCCGCGGTCGTACTCGTACATGCCAGCATCGAAGATCGCGCTGACCTCGAACCGACGGCTGCGCGGGATCAAGCCGATTGGCGTTACACGACCCTGAGCGACGATCAGCACGATCGCGTCGCCGACACCAACGTCGAGCTCGTCCGCCAGCGTCGCGCCGATTGCAACGCGGTATGCACCACCCTCGAGCGATTCGATGCGCCCGGCGCTCAACATCTCGTCGATACCGGAGACACGTCGCTCCAGTGCGGCGTCGACGCCGCGAACCGACACGCCGGCGACGTTTGCGCCGGCGACGACCATGCCTTGCCCCTCGACAAACGGCGCCGCTTCGGTGACCGCCGAGTGCTGCAGGACACGCTCGCGCATCGCCTGCCAGTCCTCCAGCGGCGCCTCGTAGCCCGTCAGCGTCGCGTGTGAGACCACACCAAGGATTCTCTGCTGCAATTCGTTCTCGAAACCGTTCATGACCGACAACACGACAATCAATACCGCAACGGCGAGCCCAATGCCTACCATTGAAACCAGCGAAATGAACGAGATAAAGCCGTTCTTGCCGCGTGCTCGCAGATAACGCAGCGCCGTGAATAGCTCATAAGGTTGGCGCATCGCAGTCACTAGCTCACGGTTGTCATTCGTAGCGCAGCGCCTCGGCAGGCGCGACAGCGGCCGCACGCCTTGCGGGATACACGGTCGCCAAGCCGGCCACGACGAGCGCGAGCAGCGGCACGACGGTCACGTCGAACCACTGGATCTCGGACGGGATGTCGGTCACGTAGTAGACGTCCCCCGGCATGATCTGAAAACCGAACGTCGCCTCGAGCCACGGCACGATGGTTTCGACGTTAGCTGCCAGGACGAGACCCAATGCAAGCCCGATCAGCGTGCCGATCGCACCGATCGCCGTTCCCTGGATCATAAAAACTCGCGCAACCCGCTGCGGCGTTAGCCCGACAGTGCGTAGTATCGCAATGTCCTTCTCTTTATCGATGACCAACATGACGAGCGACGCAACGATATTGAACGCGGCGACACCGACGATCAGCAGCAAGATCAACGTCATCATCGTTTTCTCGATGCGAATCGCACGAAAGAAACTGCGATTCTCGATCGTCCAATCGGAGTACTCCGACCATCCGTTGGCCGACTCGGCCAGTGCAGCGGCGAGCACCGGTACCGCGAGCGGATCGGCGAGACGCAAGCCTAAGCCTTCCGGGCGCCCTTCGAGGCCGATGAGCCTGCTCGCATCGTCGAGGTGTGCAAGCGCCAGGCTCCCATCGTGATCGGTGATCCCCGCCTCGAAGATGCCGCTGACTTCGAAGCTCCGCAGCCGCGGCGTGATGCCAGACGCTGTGACCTCGGGCACGAGCACACTAACGCGCGAGCCGACGTCGAGCCCGAGACCATAAGCCAGCACGCGACCGAGGATCACGCGATTCGACCCGGGCTCGAGCGCGTCGAGCTCACCTTGTCGCATATAGCTTGCAATCTCGGACACGGCCGACTCGACCGCCGGATCGATGCCGCGAATCACGGCCGGACGCAGCTGTGCGCCCGAGCCGAGCATCGCCTCGACGTTGACGTACGGCGAGACGCCGGTGACGTTCGGATGCTCACGCAACGTCTGTGCCAGCGCCGGCCAATCCGCAATGCCGTCGGCACCGTTCGCGACGCTCGCGTGCGCGGTCATGCTGAGCAGTCGTGATCGAAGCTCGGCCTCGAAACCGTTCATGACCGACAGGATCACGATCAGCGCCGCAACGCCGACCGCAATGCC
>JAHEEN010000214.1 GCA_024640685.1 Rhodospirillaceae bacterium | reverse complement strand
TATCGACGCCCCAAGAATCCATCAGCGCTATGCGGCTGTCGCCGATGATCAGATTCGCATTGTTGTTCGGCGTTGGGCTACCGACGAGCTCCATCGTGCCCGGGACAATCGTGTGCGAATGCACGTCGACGGTCGTGATGCGCTGCCCGCCGACGCGGACCTCGCGCCGGTCTTGAGCGAAGGCGCGCGATCCAGCCCCTAAATACAGGCTGCTCAAACCCGCGAGCGCGCCGGCCGATGTGCGAAGAAAGTGTCTGCGATCCATTAAGTAATCCCCACTGGTGATATCAGCGGCCGCCCGGTCTCACAGACCCGCCGCGTAAGCGCTCGATTCTACCCAGAAACTCGCCGATTCGCCGCTCCGGACAACCCAGCAAAGCGCGGCGAGAGCGTACGTCGCCCACAATTGCTCCCCAGCCGCTCGCTCGCAACCAGTAATCGGTAGAATCATGGCACTACACCGTCGCGGAGAAGCGAACGATGACTGCCGAACTCCGAAGCAGCGTAGCACTGCGCGACCGAATTTCCTGGCTGGCATTGCTCTTCACAGTAACCGGTTGGGCGAGCCAGTCCGTGGCGCAAGACCGCCCGAACATCCTGCTGATCGTCGCTGACGACATGGGCTACACCGACCTCGGCGTTTACGGCGGCGAGATCAGCACACCGAACATCGACGCGCTCGCCGGCGAAGGCATCTTGTTCACGGGATTTCATACGGCACCGAGCTGTGCACCGACGCGCGCGATGCTGCTGTCGGGCAACAACAATCATGTTGCAGGCATGGGCAAACAATACGGCTTCTTCGACGAGCACATCGCGCTCCCCGGCTACGAGGGCCATCTGTCGGACCGCGTCGCGCCAATGCCGCGCTTGCTGCGTGACGCCGGCTATCACACGTACAGTGCCGGCAAGTGGCATCTCGGCACGGCGCCTGAGCACAGCGCGCGCGCCGCCGGCTTCGAGCGCCACTTCAACATGAGCCACGGCGCTGCCGCACACTACCATTCACTCGGGATGTCCCCGGGCGGATCGCACTACCGCGAGGATGGCGAGGAAGCGTTCTATCCCGACGGCGAATACTCGACCGAGCTATTCACGGACAGGCTCATCGAGTACATCGAATCGAACCGCGGCGACGGCCAACCGTTCTTCGCGTACGCGGCTTACACATCGCCGCATTGGCCACTACAGGTACCGGACGATTATCTGAATCTCTATCGCGGCGACTACGACGAGGGCTACGACATGCTCCGCGAGCGACGCTTCGAGGCTGCCAAGCGCGCGGGCGTGATCCCCGAATGGGCGGCGCCGCCCCAACGCAACCCGGCCATCACGCCATGGGACGAGCTCAGCGCCGAGCAAAAACGCAGGGAGTCGCGGAAGATGGAGCTCTACGCCGCGATGCTGCAGAACTTCGACTTTCATGTTGGCCGTCTACTCAACTATCTGAAGGACAGCGGGCTCTATGACAATACGTTGATCGTCTTCATGTCCGACAACGGTGCGGCAGGTAACGATTTTTACCACGTCGGCCCGTACGTCGATTACATCCGCGAGCACTACGACAATAGCTACGAGAACATGGGCAAGCCGACGTCGTTCGTGTCGTACGGGCCGCAATGGGCGGAGGCAGGCTCGGCGCCGTTTCACCGCTACAAAAACTTCACGCGCGAGGGCGGCATGGCGGCTTCGATGATTGTCGCCGGCCGCGCAGTCGACCGTGCAGGCGTCATCAACGACTCGTACGTGACGGTCATGGATCTTGCACCGACGTTCCTCGAGGTTGCCGACGCCGAGTACCCAGACGATCCCGGCCTTTATCCGATGATCGGCGAGAGCATGGTCAACGTGCTCGCCGGCAACTCGCATGCCGTGCACGACGAGGATTACACGACGATTCTGTACCTCGAAGGTCACGCCTATCTCCGCCAGGGTGACTGGAAGCTCGTGAACCTGGATCCACCGTTCAGCGAAGCCGACTTCGAGCTCTTCAATATCACCGACGACCCGGGCGAAACGACGAATCTGCGCGGCCGTGAACCGGAGCGCTACGCAGCGATGCTCGCGCTGTGGGATACGAAGCGTAACGAGCTCGGTATCCTGCTACCGGGTGATATCGAATGATTGGGCGGTAAGAATTCGGAAGTCTTGTGAGGTTGACCATACTTGAGCGAAATCAACGCGCGCTAGCGAGCCTCATCGTTTCGGTCATATTCCTCTCGGCCTGCGATACCGAAGTCGAAGTCACAACAACGCCTGCCGAGCCCGTCGCCCGATTCGACGTCGTCGAGGCGACGATGTCAGAGATGCAGGCCGCGATGACCGACGGCCGCACGACGTCGCGCGAGCTCGTCGAGCAGCACCTATTGCGGATCGCGCTCTACGAGAACCTGCTGAACCCGACAATCACGGTCAATCCGAATGCGCTCGCCGAAGCCGAGCGGCTCGACGCCGAGCGCGCAGCCGGTCGCGTGCGCGGCCCGCTGCATGGCATACCGATCGCGCTCAAGGACAACATCCACACGACCGACATGCCGACGACGGGCGGCACGCTCGCGTTCGAAGGCCTAATGCCGCCGTACGACGCGACGCTGACTGCGAACCTGCGCGAGGCCGGCGCCGTGATCATCGCGAAGACCGTGCTGACCGAGCTTGCGAACTGGGTCGCCGGCGATCCCTACGACATGCCCGACAACTACAGCGCGCTCGGTGGTTACAGCTTCAACCCGTACGACCCGCGGCGCGACCCGAGACCCGGTATCGGCGACGGCAAGCCCGTGCTCGAAACGGGCGGCTCAAGCTCAGGCATCGGCACGGCCGCGAGTCTCTGGGCCGCGAACGTTGGCACCGAAACATCGGGCTCGATTATTTGGCCCGCGAACCAGAACATGCTCGTCGGCATCAAGCCGACGGTCGGGCGCATCAGCCGCTACGGCATCATCCCGATCACGGCCGATCAAGACACGGCGGGTCCGATGGCGCGCACGGTTGCCGACGCCGCAATCCTGTTCGGTGTGCTCGAGGGTGAGCCCGACGCGAACGATCCGGCAACCGGCCGCTGTGAAGCGCCGGCCGGCGGTGACTACACGGCGTTTCTCGACGCCGACGCGCTCGACGGCGCACGCATCGGCATTCCGCGCGCACGTTTCATCGAAGGCGAGAGGCTGACGAACGGTATCGGCACGCGCGGCGGCATCAATGCTGCGCGCGCTGCGCTGATCGACGATGCGGTCACCGTGCTGCGCGATCGCGGCGCAACGGTCGTCGACCCGGCCAACATCCCGAGCGTTACCGATCCCGACCCCGCGCAAAATTTCATGAACTGGCAGATCTGCGCGGGCTCGGGCGACACGCGTGGAAACGACGCCCACTGCTCGATCGTTCTGAAGTACGGCATGAAGCGTGATTTCGATGCGTGGCTAGACTCACTTGGCGATGCGGCACCAGTATCATCGCTGAGTGCGCTACGCGATTGGAACAACGCCAATGCGATGCTAGGCGCAATCAAATACGAGCAGGCGCGCATCGATATCTCGGCCGACGTCGATCTCGAAGCCGATCGCGTGCGTTACGAAGCCGACCGCGCGAAGGACATCGAGCTCGGCGGCGCGCGCGGCATCGATGCAGCACTAAGCGAGCATGAGCTCGACGCGCTGTTGTTCCCGACGAACCGCGGCTCGAATATCGCCGCACGGCCGGGCTACCCAAGTGTCATCGTGCCGTTCGGCTTTGCGCCCAACGACACCAACCCACCGTTTCCCGACGATTTCGACGCCGCGCCCGCGCCTTTCGGCGTTACATTCGTAGGCTCCGCCTGCAGCGAACCGCGACTGATTGCGCTCACCTACGCATTCGAGCAGGCAACGCAAGGTCGCGTGCCGCCGCCGAGCACACCCTAGCTGTCTGCTCGCGCTCGCTACGTTGCCGACACGGTCAGCTTCACGCCCAGGCTGTGCAGCACCTTCAAGACGGTGTCATAGCGGGGCTTGGCTCCCGGCGCCATTGCCTTATAGAGACTCTCACGGCCCAGACCCGTACTCTCGGCTATTGCCGTCATGCCGCGCGCCTTGGCAACGTTACCCACGGCAGCAAGGAAAACGTCAGGATTGTCGTCCTCCAGCGCCGCACTCAGATACTCGGCGATGACTTCTTCATCGTCCAAGTAAGCACTTGGATCAAAATCTGTAACCTTGGACATTTCGCTAATCCTTCACCTCACGCAGCAACCGCTTCGCGCGCTCAATATCTTTGGATTGACCCGACTTTGATCCACCGCACAACAGAAGCAGCACGATCTTCTGGCGTTGCACGAAGTAGACTCGCTAACCTGCCCCGACGTGCACGCGAATCCCGCCTCCGACAGCCTTGCAGTCACCCAAGTTTCCTAGCCTCGCGGAGTCCAGCCTGACAAGAATTCGAGCCTTCGCCTTCTTGTCACGCAAGCCCGTGAGCCACCTCGAGAACGTATCGGTCTGCCGTAACTGATACACTTCCGTAGTGTATCCGTATGGATACAGTCGGTCAAACCGCCATGGTGATCGCGCGGGACGCTCGGTGCGGTTCGCGACAAGCGGACTGAGGCCCGCGCAACGTTTCAGTAGATGTAGCCGAGACTCCTGAGGCGCTCGAGCTCGGCGCGCTAGCTACCGACGCCGAACCCGGCCTGCTCGTCCTCTATCATCAGCTGTTTTTCGGCGCGACCGAGGACGACATAATTGCCGAGATCCGCACCGTCTACGGCGGGCCGCTGGTGTCCGGACGCGACCTCGACCTATTCTGAGCGTACTCGCGCGCTAGCGATCGTCTCAAGCCAGGGATTTTACCTTTTACTCTCAGTATGTTAGGGTACACGGCGCCTGCTGCGTTCAAGTTCCGCCGCACTACCCCATCTCGAGCGCCACGGTTGCCAATAACGGCACGCCCAACGTCAAACCACCCGCGCGGACGGGTGCGTGCAATCGGCACAGTCGGTGGCTCCGCCCCGTCGCGCCGGTTCCCGCGTAATTCGTTGCGACCATGCGTGGTTTGACGACGCCAAGGAACGACTGACGATGCAAGACGAACATAAATACGAGCTGATCTCGATCGACGAATCCGAGCCGCCGCACAGCGACGATGAAACTGAACGCGGCGATTGGTTCAAATACCAGATCGCGCAGGGCGACAACATGATCACCGGCTACCGACGCGGCAAGCTGCGCACGGTCAGGCGCGAAGTCAAAACGATCATTATTGGCCTCAACGAGCGACGCTCGGGTAAGCGCAAGCAACCGCCAGCGCGGTCGGCATCGAAGAAACAAGCAAAAAACTAGCCCGACCAGCTCACGCTG
>JAHEEN010000213.1 GCA_024640685.1 Rhodospirillaceae bacterium | reverse complement strand
CCGATATTACCGATGGTCAGCAGGACATCATGTTGTTCGCGCGATCGGGCAAGGCGATTCGGTTCTCGGAGCGTGACGTTCGTGCGATGGGGCGCACGGCGACAGGCGTTCGGGGCTTGAAGCTCGGCGATGACGATGACGAACTCATCGCGCTCGTCGTCCCGCGCGAGGAGTTGCTGCTAATCGCGACGGAGAACGGCTATGGGAAGCGCACAGAGCTCTCGAGCTTCCCTGTCCAGGGCCGCGGTGGCCAAGGCGTCATCGCAATTCAGACGACGGACCGAAACGGTCGGGCTGTTGGGGCCGCACAGCTATCCGAGGATGACGAAGTCATGCTGATCAGCTCGGGTGGTACGCTCGTGCGAACGCCGACCGCGGAAATCTCGATCATGGGCCGCAACACGCAGGGCGTACGCCTGATTCGCCTTGATGCCGAGGAGCGTCTCGTGGGTGTTGGCCGTGTCGAGGCTTTGCAGGACGAGTCGGAATCCGACTGACTCCACCAATCATTCCAACGTAGCAATGAGCAGCGAACGCCATGGATCGCGTTTTTAACTTTAGTCCCGGACCGGCCACGTTACCGACGGCTGTGCTCGAGCGCGCACAGGCGGAGCTTCTCGATTGGCGAGACAGTGGTATGTCTGTCATGGAAGTGAGCCACCGCGGCAAGGATTTTATCGAGCTGGCTGCTCACTCCGAGCGCGTCCTGCGGACGCTGCTCGACGTGCCCGACGACTACCGCGTCCTGTTTCTGCAGGGCGGCGCGACGCTGCAGTTCGCCGCGGTCGCGCTCAATTTGGCAGGCCCGGACGCCGTCGCGGATTACGTGTTGACCGGCAACTGGGGCAAGAAAGCGAGCGGCGAGGCCGCGCGGTTTCTTACGGTCAATATCGCGGCGGATGCAGGGGCATCGAATTACACGACGATCCCCGATCCGCAGTCGTGGCAGGTAACGCAGGATGCGGCTTACTTGCACTACACGCCGAACGAGACGATCTATGGGGTCGAGTTTCACGAGGTTCCCGAGATCTCCGACGCGCCGCTGGTCGTCGACATGTCATCGACGATCTTGTCCCGGCCGATCGACGTCAGCCGATTCGGCGTCATCTATGCCGGTGCGCAGAAGAACATCGGTCCTGCGGGTATCGCGCTCGTCATCGTTCGGGAGGATCTCCTCGATCGCGCTCGTTCTGTAACGCCGTCGGTCATCAATTATCGGGTCATGGCTGATTCCGACTCGATGTTTAACACGCCGCCGACGCTCGCGTGGTATTTAGCCTCGCTGGTCTTCGACTGGCTCGAGGAGCAGGGAGGGCTTAAGGCGATGGCCGCCAAGAATCGGCGCAAAGCGAGCAAGCTCTATGGGGCCATCGATGCAACCGCGTTCTATGCGAATCCCGTCGAGCCGACCGTGCGGTCATGGATGAACGTGCCGTTCACGCTCGCCGACTCCGCGCTCGATGCGAAATTCCTCGAGGAGTCTGCATCCGCGGGGCTTGCGAACCTCAAGGGCCATCGCTCAGTTGGCGGCATGCGTGCAAGCCTCTATAACGCGATGCCCGAGGCGGGGGTCGATAGCCTCGTCGAGTTCATGGCCGAGTTCGAGCGTCGCTACGGGTAGCGTGACGATGAAAGAGAAGTTTTCGATATTGACCTTGAACAATATCGCGCCAGTTGGGCTCGAGCGCTTTCCTGCGAATTGCTATGACGTCTCGCCGGAGGCCTCCGAGCCGCATGCGATCCTGCTGCGCTCGTTCGATATGCACGATATGCCGCTGTCGCCGCGCTTACTGGCTGTCGCCAGGGCGGGTGCGGGCGTCAATAACATTCCGGTGGACGCGCTGACGGCCCGCGGCATCCCGGTCTTCAATGCGCCGGGCGCCAACGCAAATGCGGTCAAGGAGCTCGTGCTCGCGGCGATACTGCTCGCTGCTCGCAATCTCGTCCGCGCTGCCGACTACGTTCGTGACCTCGAAGGCAGCGACGAGGAGATCGAGCATGCTGTTGAGCTCGGCAAGAAGAGATTCGTCGGCTTCGAGTTGCCGGGGCGTACGCTGGGTGTTCTCGGGCTCGGCGCGATCGGTGTAGAGGTCGCGAATGCGGCACTCGGTCTCGGTATGCAAGTTGTTGGCTACGATCCGAAGATTACGGTCAGACGCGCCTGGCAGTTGTCGTCCGGTGTCGAGCAGGCCGCGAGTCTCGAGCATGTGTTTCGGAGTGCGGATATCGTAACGAGCCATATTCCCTTCACGGCTGAGACCAGCGGGCTCGTCAACGGCGATCGCATCGCGTTGATGCGCCCGGGCGGCATCATCTTGAATTTCGCGCGACAAGGGATCGTCGACGATGCAGCTGTGCTCGACGCGCTAGACAGAGGCCACCTGTCGAGATACGTGACCGATTTTCCAACGCCTGCGATCAAGGCGCACGACAAGGTCATCGCGCTCCCGCATCTCGGCGCATCGACGGCCGAAGCCGAGGAAAATTGCGCAGTCATGGTAGCGAACAATCTTCGCGAGTTTCTTGAGAACGGCAATATCGCACATTCAGTCAATCTTCCGGAAGCGGTGTTGCCGCGCACGCGCCCGCATCGGCTCGCGATCAGCAACGTCAACGTGCCCAACATGGTCGGGCAAGTATCGACGGCTCTTGCAGAGCAAGGTCTGAACATCGCCGACCTGCTCAATGTATCCAAGGGCGATATTGCGCATACGTTGCTCGACCTTGACGGCGCGGCCAACGAAGACACGTTGCAGCGTCTGCGCAGCATCGATGGCATACTTTGCGTCCGGGTGCTTCCAGTCGTCGGTGAGTGCTGAGTCGAGCCGAATTTTCGGCAAATCGGCGGCGATCATGCAGTTTTCTATGTGCCAATGAGCGCGAAAGAACAACCAGACTCGCAACTCGACGCATTGCGCGAGGAGATCGACTCGGTCGACGAGCAGATCCAGGCGTTGATCTCGAAGCGGGCGCGGCTCGCTCAGGAGGTCGGTGCTGCAAAAGGACTCACCGAGACCGCCGAGTTCTATCGACCCGAGCGCGAGGCACAGGTGTTGCGCCGCGTCATCGAGCGCAACGAAGGGCCGCTGCGCGACGAGGAGCTCGCGCGGGTGTTTCGTGAGCTGATGTCAGCGTGTCTTGCGCAGGAGGAACCGCTGAAGATCGGCTTCCTCGGGCCGGAAGGCACGTTCACACAATCGGCGGTACTCAAGCATTTCGGTCACTCGGTGCGTGCACTGCCGCTCGCGACAATCGAAGAAGTGTTTCATGAAGTCGAGTCAGGCGCCGCGGATTTCGGGGTCGTGCCGATCGAAAACTCCACTGAGGGCACCGTCAACCACACGCTCGATATGTTCCTGACCTCTCCGCTGAAGATCTGTGGCGAGGTGGAGCTGCGTATCTGCCAGCATCTGATGGGCCGAATGAAGGATATCGGCCGGATCAAGCGCGTCAGCTCGCATCCGCAATCGCTCGCACAATGCCGTGCGTGGCTCGGGCAGTATTTGCCGAGCATCGAGCAGGTACCGGCGTCCAGCAATGCCGAGGCGGCGCGTCGTGCGCGTGATGAGGATGGCACGGCGGCCATTGCTGGCGATGCAGCCGCCGAGGTCTACGGCCTGAACGTGCTGTTCGGCAACATCGAGGATCATGCCGACAACACGACGCGGTTTCTCGTCATTGGCCGAAAGTTGTTTCCGCCGAGCGGCGACGATCGCAGCACATTGCTCGTCTCTGCACGGGACACGCAGGGCCCCGGTGTCTTGCACGATCTGTTGGACCCACTCGCGCGCTACGGTGTTGCGATGACCCGTATCGAGTCGCGGCCATCTCGCCGCAAGAAATGGGACTACGTGTTTTTTATCGATATTGCCGGCCATGTCGAAGACGACAACGTCCGAGACGCGTTGGCCGAGATCGAGCGACACTCGAATCTGATGCGGGTCGTCGGGGCCTACCCGAAAGCTGTCGTTTAGCCTGACGCGAGCAGGACCCCATTGTCTGATAGCGATCGGCAGCCCGCAATCGTAGCCCGACCTGCAGCGCGCGTTGCGGGTGTCGTACGCGTGCCGGGCGATAAATCGATCTCTCATCGTGCGTTGCTGCTCGGAGCCGTTGCGACCGGCGACACGACGCTTAGCGGATTCCTGCGAGGCGAAGATTGTCTCGCAACGCTTGCAGCGCTGCGCGCGTTAGGAGTCGCCGTTGACGACGACGGCGAGCGTCTAACGATCCATGGCGTCGGATCGGCCGGGCTTGCAGCGGCATCACAGCCATTGGACATGGGGAACTCCGGGACCGGGCTGCGGCTCTTGGCCGGATTGCTCGCGCCTCAGCCGTTCGATTCGGTGCTGACTGGCGACGCGTCGCTGCGGCGCCGGCCGATGGAGCGCATTGCCGAGCCGCTTCGCGCGATGGGTGCGGAAATCGCGACGTCCGGCGGTTGTGCGCCGCTCACGATCAAAGGCGGGCACACACTGCATGGTCTCGATTACGAGTTACCGGTGCCGAGCGCGCAGATCAAATCAGCACTGCTCCTCGCTGGACTCTGGGCCGAAGGCACGACCACGATACGCTCGCCGGGACCGAGCCGCGATCACACGGAGCGCATGCTCGTGACGATGGGCGCGGCGCTCGAGCGAACGTCGGACCGCACCGTGCGGCTGACCGGACCGACGCAGCTCAGTGCTGTCGACGTCGACGTGCCTGGCGATTTTTCGTCGGCCGCCTTCTTGATCGTCGCGGGATTGCTGGCCGCCGATCAAGGTCTCGTGATCGAGCGCGTCGGCATCAATCCGACTCGCACGGGTCTTCTCGATGTCCTACGGGCGATGGGCGGGCACGTCGAGCTGCGCGGCACCGACGTTGTCGGCGCTGAGCCGGTTGCCGATATCTACGTCAAACGCAGCGACTTGACGGCGACAGAGATCGGCGGCGAGGCGGTCGCATTGAGTATCGACGAGCTGCCTATTCTGTTCATCGCCGCTGCGTGCGCGCAAGGTCGAACGCAGATTTCCGGGGCCGCCGAGCTGCGTCACAAGGAAAGCGACCGAATCGCAACGATGGTAGCGGGTTTGCGCGCGCTGGGCGTGCAAGCCCAGGAGCGGCCGGATGGCGCGGTCATCGACGGCAGCGCGGCGTTGTCGGGGGGCGTTGTCGAAAGTCACGGGGATCATCGCGTGGCAATGGCGTTCGCCATTGCGAGCCTCTTTGCGCGAGACGATATCGTGATTCACGAGACGGCGGAAATTGCGACGTCGTTTCCGGACTTCGTGCGCACCACTCGGCAAATTGGATTGTCGCTCGAGTCGACTGAGCAGGCGCACTAATGGC
>JAHEEN010000041.1 GCA_024640685.1 Rhodospirillaceae bacterium | reverse complement strand
TGCCCGGCATGATGCGCTCGCCGTTCTGATAAAGCGCAATCATCGCGTCGTCGAGCACCTTGCCGAGCGGAACGCTACGGTGCAACGCGAGCGAATCGGCGCCTTCGGCGATGACCCACTTTGCACTTGGATCGATCCCGGTCTCCTCGAGCAGCGTTGAGAGGCGCACACCGGTCCATTCGGCGCACGACACGAGCCCGTGGATCTGCTGGCATGTTGCCTCTAGCGGCTCGGGCGACCACAGCGGCGCGCTGTTGCCGCCGCACTCGACGAACGTCATCCGCGATTCATGCGGGTAGCGCATCAACGCATCGAGCGTGAATACGAGCGGCCGCTCGACGAGGCCGTGGATCAGCAGCCTGTGCTGCTCGGGATCGATATCCGGGTTGCCCGAGTGCGAGATCACGAAATGCAGCCCGTTCGGCGTAAACGTGCCGTTGATCATGTGGTGCGGCGTGCGCCCGTGCGAAGTCCGCGGCACGAAATCCGGATTGCTGAGCTCGCGAGCGACGGTCTCGAAGCGCGAGCGCGTGCCATAGGCCTGCACCGGATTGCCGACCGTGCGACTCCAAGGCGCATCGGTCAACGCTTGGCCCAGCGCCGAGCCGCTCACCCCGTAGCCGCCCATTGCAGCTGCGAGCGCGGCGCCGCCTTTGAAGAAGGCGCGGCGGTCGAACAGGCCGTTGCCGGCCGCAGGAAGAAGATCGAAGGATTCGAGAACCGATCGCTGCTTCGCCATCAGACCCCCCTGTTGTTTTCTTAGTCGGCTAGCGGACCTACGTTACCACAGCTCGACACCGCGACGGTGAAACGCGGCGTTCGCTTCCAGCAGCCGCGGTGACCGAGCGGCGACGCCTTGGCGATCAATCGTCGCGCGGGCTCGGCGTCGACTGGGCGCTTGGCGTGGATGACGGTTCACCGCCTTCTTGATGGCGGTGAATCTCGCCCTTGCGCTGGCGCGCTTGTGCCCGTGCATCCTCGGTCGCGTAGCGCAGGTGCCGCTGCGCGGCCTCGCCGCCGAACCCAGCCCGCCAGACAACATAGGCAATGTAGTTGAAGGACACTGAAACTACGGCGGCGATATGCAGCGCGCCGATGCCGGCAGCGAGACCGACGCCGATCGCAACGAAAAAGAAATGCGCGTCGGCATAGAACCGCAATTTGCTGCGAAACTGAATGCCCGCGAAGATGCCCGCGAGGCTGAATGCCAGCGGCAAGCTGTCTTGGACGATCACGACGACACCGGACACGGCGACCGGAAGAATCAGAAGCGCCTCGATCATCGACTGATCGAGGAATACCCGGCGCCGCGTGCCGAGGTACAGCCACGCGATCGGCAGCATCAGCAGCTCGGCGCCGACGATCGAGACGAACAGTGCGACCGCAGACTCGGCTCGCAATGCGACAGCCTCCGGATCGATGACCGGCGACGTCAGCGACTGCGGCGTAGACCCGAGGCCACGCGCCTCCCACGAATAGAGGTAGGCCGCGAAGTCCGGCGCGACGCGGTCCAGAATCAGTATCGCGATGGCGAGCGCAATGTAATAGATCGTCAATTGCGCAAGCAGACCCTTGCGGGGGCGTAACAAAATGCCGGCGATGTTCATCGCCGCCGCCCGGGCAATGGATCACGCCCAACGCAGCCTGCATCGCGGCAGTGATAAGCGACCTCGGACGTTCTCGTGTGCATGGTCCCCCCCGGCCCTGCTCTATGACTCGGACCCGTGGCATCCGGCCGCTCGCGCCTGGCGACGCTTGCACCCGCAACCATAGTGGCTTCAAGCAGTTACGGCAACGCAGACCTGGCACAGCAACGCATTTCACTAGCATTTCAAATACTTGAGTGCCGGCCCCTGCGGCACTGCACCAGTGTGTCAGGGGGTGTTTCGGCTCCGCGCTCGGTTTCGGGTACAGTGATTGGCTGGTGGGCGCGCGGCAGCGCGGAGGCGGAGCGTGGATCTAGTCAGTTACTTCTACACGGTCGTGATCCCGGTTGGGCTCTGGATCGTCATGCTCGGACTCGGGCTTGCGCTGACGCCGCGCGACATCGCCAACATCTTCGTCATGCCAAAAGCCGTGAGCGTCGGCCTAGTCGGTCAGTTGATCCTGTTGCCGCTCCTCGCATTCGCGCTCAGCGCCAGCTTTGCGCCGACGCCAGCAATAGCGATCGGCGCAATCGTGCTCGCCGCATGCCCCGGCGGCGTCACGTCGAACGCATACTCGTTCGCGAGCCGCGGCGACGTTGCCTTGTCGGTCACGCTGACGGCCGTCACGAGCTTCATCACGATTTTCACGGTGCCGCTCGTGACTTTTTTCGCACTCGATTACTTTCTGTCCGAAGGCTCGCGACCGGACCTGCCGGTCGGCGAGCTGATGTGGATGCTCGCGAAGCTCACGGTCGTGCCCGTCGCGATCGGTATGATCCTGCGGCACTTCTGGGGCGACAAGGCAAAACAGTTCATCGAGATTCTGCGCTGGGTCACGTTCTTCTTTCTGCTCGCGCTGATCATCACCGGATCGCTGCTCGCGATCGACGTGCTCAAGCAATACTTCCTGCAGACGGCTGCCGTCGCGTTGTCGCTGAACGTCTTGTCGATGGCAATGGGCTTCGGCTTGGGTCGGCTGTTCCAACTCTCGATACCGAAACGCATCGCGATCACCTACGAGGTCGGCGTACAAAATATCTCGCTCGCATCGCTCGTGATGCTGACGGTGCTTCAGAACGAGGCCTATTTCATCGTTGCGGTCGTCTACGCTGCGATCATGAAGGTCACCGCATTGATCTTCATGTACTTCGCCCGCCGCTGGCTCGCGCGGGAGGAAGCCGCTGCCAACGCACAGACGACACCGGCCACAGCGTAGCGGTAGACTGAAACAAACACTGACTCGGCTGCGAGCGGCGCACGTCGCGCGCCGACGGCGAGCATCGAATTGACGGGCACGGTGCCCGAAAGAGAACTGACAAACGATGAGAAAACTAGACGCGTTCAACCACATTTGGCCAACCCCATTTTACGAAGCGCTCAAGGACGTCATGGGACCGATGACCGACATCACACGTCGCAGCGAGGCCGTGCCGATGATGATCGACCTCGACGAACGATTCCGGGTCATGGACCAGTTCGACGATTACCAGCAGATCCTGTCGCTGGCCTCTCCGCCGCTGGAGCTGGCCGGGGACGGTACGGTCGGGCGCCAGCTGTCTCAGATCGGCAATGACTCGATGGCCGAGCTGTGCCAGAAGCATCCGGAGCGCTTTCCGGGGTTTATCGCAACGATCGCTATGCACGATCTCGACGGCGCCGTCGACGAGGTCGACCGCGCCTGCGACGCGCTCGGTGCAGCCGGAATCCAACTCTATACTAACGTCGGCGGCAAACCGCTCGACGCGCCGGAGTTTCGCCCAGTCTTCGAGCGCATGCACGAGATCGACAAGCCGATCTGGATTCATCCTGCTCGCGGCGCCGGCATCGCAGACTATACGACCGAAGACAAGTCGCTCTACGAGATTTGGTGGACGTTCGGCTGGCCGTACGAGTCGTCGGTCTGCCAGGCGAGGTTAGTGTGGTCGAAGTTGATGACCGACTTACCCAACCTCAAGATCATTTTTCACCACGCCGGCGGCACCGTGCCATTCAGCGCTGGCCGCGTCGATGCGGGCTGGTCGCAAATGGGCGTGCGCACGTCCTGGGCCGATTACAAGAATCTGCCGAACGAGCTTGGCCGCTCGCACAGCGAGATCTTTCGCAGCTTCTATGTCGATACCGCAAGCTTCGGCGCCGCGTCGCCGCTGCAATGCGCGCGCGAGTTCTACGGCCTAGAGCACATGGTGTTCGCGTCCGACGCCCCGTTCGATCCAGAAAAAGGCCCGATGTATATCCGCGAGACAATCCGCGCGATCGACTCGATGGACCTGACGGACGCAGAGCGAGCCGCGATCTACGCCGGCAATCTGTTGCGCATCACCGGACTAACCTAGCGGGTTTCTCAAAAACCCCTCGGACGGCACTTTTCGGGTGTTGACAATAGTCCGTATTAGTACTATCGTCACGCGAACTAATTCGCCGTTTACGATCGATGACACCGAAATCCGCCGCGAAACAGCCGTTTATGCCGTTGATGCGCGAGCTCGTGCGCACCTATCAGGCGTTTGCGGATTTCGACGCGCGCGGACACCGCGACTCCGGCCTGACGACCGGCCAGGCCGATGTAATCTTCACGCTCGGCAACACCGAAGGGATGACATTCAAGGAGATCGGTGAGCGGACGTTGATCACTAAAGGTACGTTGACGGGCGTCATCGACCGGCTCGAGGCCAAAGGCCTCGTCGAGCGCGTCGCGCATCCCGGTGACCGGCGCTGCACGCGTGTGCGGCTCACGGTGACTGGTCAGGACTGCTTCGAGGAGCGTTTTCCCGCGCACATTGCGTATCTGAAGTCGCGCTTCGATCGCCTCGGCGCGAAGGATCGCCACGCGGCGTTGGCCGCACTGAGAAAACTTCGCGAGCTGTTCTAGAAAATTTTTTGGGTAATTAGTACTAATTAGGACCATCCGCTTGGAAACTAATAATCTGCGCCCGAGACGAAACGCGGACGGATCTGGCTTCGATAACTACACTTGAAAAGGAGATGACTGATGACTAACTACGCTTCATCCGATTATGCCGCCCTGGTCTTGCGTATCGCGCTCGGCACGATGTTCGTCGCGCACGGCTTATTGAAGCTGCTCGTGTTCACGCTCCCGGGCACAGCCGAGTTCTTTGCCGCCGTCGGCTTTCCGGCATGGCTGGCCTATCCGGTCACGTTCGCCGAGATCGGCGGCGGCGCGCTATTGCTTCTCGGCGTGCAGACCCGCGCCGTGTCTGTTGCATTGTTGCCGATCGTGCTCGGCGCGATCTCTGTGCATTTCGCCAACGGCTGGGTATACACGAACGCCAACGGCGGCTGGGAGTACGCGGCGTTTCTGAGCGCGGCCGTCGTTGCCCAGGCATTGCTGGGCGACGGCGCATTCTCACTGCAGCAGGGCCGACGCGAGCTCCCAAATCCGTACTCAGAACCAGCCGTTTCATAACTGCGACCCGCGACTCCCCCTATAGCCCGCATCTCGCGGGCTTCTTTTTTGCGTTGCATACCGTGTCCCGCCGGCATTGCCAGCGATGAATGATTGTCGCTAGCCTTCGCAGCTAAGTCGTGCCTGGCAACCTCAGCGGAGTGACCGTGACACAGAAGCTTCTTAATCGTTTCGACGCGCAGGTCCGGCGAGGCATCGCTGCCGAGCCGGGCTTTCGCGTCGAACGCACGCACCGCATCGTGCGCGTTATCGGCGCGTGGAACTGCATCCTACATGCGACGCTCGACGAGTCGACGGCCGTTGACGAGGTCGCCGCACAAGTTGAGCACTTTCGCGACCGCGATCAGGCCGTGCAGTGGAAGGTCTACGGCCATGATGAGCCGCGCTCGCTACCGGAGGTTCTCGCCGCTGCCGGATTCACGCTTGTAGAGACCGAGACACTGATGGTGCTCGATATGGACCACCATGAGCTCGAAGCGGCGCTACCGACGGGAATCGAAGTGCGGCGCTTCGAAACTGCAGACGCGCTCGCCGACGTTGCCGCGGTTGCGCTGGCCGCATTCGGAGCGAGCTTCGATGGGCTCATCGCCGAGTTCGAGGCACGACTGCCGCTCGGAACGCTGGCCTTCTATATCGCCTACGATGGCGCTCTGCCCGTTGCGGCCGCGCGGCTGGAGATGCCGCAACAAGGTGAGTTCGCGGGCCTCTACGGCGGCGGCACTGTGCCCGCTTACCGCGGGCGCGGCATCTATCGCAACCTCGTCGCAGCACGGGCGCAGGAAGCACGCGCGCGAGGTTATCGATATGTGAACATCGAAGCTGCAAGCTCCAGCAAGCCGATACTCGAGCGCCTCGGCTTCGCCGCGGTGTCGGTCGTTTCGACGTGGAATTGGCGGCCGGCCTAGATCGGTGCGGCGAAAAACTCGAAGAATACCCAAAATACGAGTGTCGCGACGACGAGGCTCAACAGCATCATCGGCGTACCCTTCTTGAACCAGACCCACGGCGTAATCGCGAGGCTCGGATCGTCCTGCTCACGCGCGAGCCGCTCGGAAATCGTCACGATAAAGACGTTTGCCGTCGAGCCGATGTGCGTCCCGTTGCCGCCGAGGCCGACGCCCATGGCGAGCCCCCACCACAGTGGTGTCACGTTGATCCCCTGCTGCTCCATGCCGAGGATGATTGGAATCATTGCCGCAGTGAATGGAATATTGTCGATGGCCGCCGACAAAAAGGCGCCGATCCACATCAAGACGATCGTCGCCAACAACAAGTTGTACTCGACGAAGGGCGTAATGAACGAGCCGACATACTCGAGAAAGCGGCTGTGCTCGACGCCTCCGATGACGATAAAAAGGCCAATGAAAAACATCAGCAGCGTGATCTCGACGTGCTCCAGCGCCCGATCCATGACGATCCGGCGCGACACGAACACGAGGGCGCTCATCCCGATGACGGCAACGAACCAAGCCTCCCAGTGGAATCGTGAGTGCAGTATGAACAGCACGACCATAACTGCGAGAATCGCGAGCGATGCGCGCCAAACGCGTGGATCCTCAATCTTGGCAGTCTCGCCAAACGTCATGCCCGTCGCGCCCGAAAGCTCCTTGCGAAATAGAAGCTTCAGACCGAACAGAATTGACAGCCAGGCAACGAAAACAATGCCGGCCATCCGCAGAAAGAACGTATTGAAATCGATGCCGGCTGCCGAGCCGATCATGAGATTCGGCGGATCTCCGACGAGCGTGCCGACGCCACCAGTGTCGGACAGTAGCGCAGCCGCGAGCAGATACGGCACGGGAGACATGTTCTGTGCCCGTGCGATCAAGATGATCAGCGGCCCGAAGATCACGACGGTCGTAACGTTATCGAGCATTAATGACAACACGGTGACGGCCGTGCCGAGCAGCACGAGTGTTACGAACGGGCTGCCCTTACTGAGCGCCGCGAGTCGAAACGCGAGCCAGTTAAAACCGCCCGTTGGGATCATGATCGATACTATCGTCATCATCGCAGCAAGCAGGAAGATTACGTTGAAGTCGATTGATTCAATCGCAGCCTCCGGCGAGTAGAAGCCGAAAATCTGGCCGACGACGATCATGAGTGCCGCGCCGGCCGCAGCGACCTTGGAGCGCTCCATGTGATGGAGCTGCTCAGTGAATATCGCGATGAAAGTGATCGCGAGAATGACACCCGAGGCAATCATCCCGCTGGTCAGAGACACGGTTTCCATGGCTGACTCTCTCGTGAGGCGCGCGGATTCTGCGCCCGTCAACCAGCCTAAGCAAGCACTTCTTCCGCTGCGTCTTCTATACGCAAACGAGAACCAATTACATGCCGTCAAATTTATCGGCAGTCGGGACGCTCGACCGCAAATTGACTTCGGCAAGCCCAGACGCTGCTACGTACTCCACACGATGGTCCGCCGCGCTGACGCCGCGGCATGATGCGCACAACGCAAGAGCGCGAGGCACGCGCTGGAGAACACTGTGCAAAGGAAAGCAATCCTAGTCGCTGCAGCTGCGGCCGTATTAGCTGGCTGCGCCTATCAAGTCGATTACGAGTCTGGCTACGTTGCTGACGAACGACCTGGATTTGTCGCCGAGGCCGAAATCGTCGTGCTGATGCATCCGCACGATACCGAATACGTTTACCAAGGCTCGCCGACGACGTCGGTAGGCGGGTTCACCACACTGACGGTCCCGATCGGCAACATCATGCAGGAGATCACGGCCGAGGTGTTCAGCTCGTGTTTCTCGTTCGGCGTCGTGTTCACGGACTCACTGTCGCGCGACATGAACTTTCTCGTCGCGATTGAGCCCGAGATACGCAACTTCTCCTATGCCTACGACCGCGCCGCAATCAACACAACGTTCGATGAGGAGCCGCGGTTCTCAACGACGCCGCGCGTCGAGTTCGATCTGCTCGTGCATGCTTACAACGCAGCCGGCGACACGATCCTCGAGAACACCTACGCGTCGGGGGCTGTTGCCGGGGAATCGTACGAAATCACCAATAGGCCTTATGAGCGCATCAATGCGACGCTTCACACGGCACTTCAGGACATCATGCTCGAGGTTGCCGAAGACTTGCGGCCGCTGCTCGTCGGGCAGTGCGAAATCACCGATCTGGCCGGATAGCTAAGCGCGTCGCAAGATCCTAGGAGACCTGAGCGCGTGTGACGGAGTCGATATTTTTAATTGATATATAGATATACCCTGTAGTAATATAATGCGATGCCAGCGTGAGACTCCTAAGGAGGGGAGATGTCACGAATTGGAAAGGCCTTCACGGACCACCCTGCGAGCGTCGGCGAGACATACGCCGAGCACATGCGAATGGCTCTCGGCTTCTCGATGTCGCTGTGCCGCGCAGCCCTGTGCTGCGGCATCCACGCATTTCTGCCGTTCCTGTTCCAGCGCACCGGCAGTCGTGCAATCGAGGATCTGCACCGCCGAATGATTCGGCAGCGCTCAAAGCTCGATGCGGCGCACGATCGAACGCACCGCGCCACCGGTCACAGCCACCCCCACGCAGCGGCCTAGCCGGACGCCGCCAGAAATCGTCGCGAGCGCGCCGAGCCGACGGCGGTGCACTCGTCTGCCCCGAGCCGAGTAGCCGGCACCCTGCCATCCGCCCAACCGCCGCACGCGCGTTGGCATCGATCCCCGATTGCGTCGTTTGGCTCGATAATGGCCACAACCGCGGCGCGGTTCGCTAGAATCGACCGCGTTCTATCGCACCCAGTGGTTGAGGTACCAGACGATGCATGCATTGCTAAGAACAACAGTTGGCGCACTGGCGCTCGCGCTCTGCGCAGCCCCGTTCGCGACGGCACAAGACGAGGGTCCCGCATTCGCTGTGACGTACATCGAGGTTGGACCGACGGAAATTGCCGCTACCGTTGAACTCCTGCGCGAGCGTGCAGCTGCGAGCCGAGCGGCCGACGGCAATCTGCGCTATGACGTTCTGCAGCGCTCTGGCCGCCCCAACCACTTCGCGATCATCGACGCCTGGGCATCGCAAGCCGATCGCGATGCCGATATCGCTGCACGATACACGCGCAATTTTCGCAATGCGCTCGAGCCACTGCTGTACAGTCCCTATGACGAGCGGCCGAGCACGCCGATCATGGGCACGGCCGAAACCGGGGGACCGGGACAGTCGTACGCGGTCACACACGTCGATTTGATTCCGACGGCGTTCGACGAAGGCGTCACGCATATCGAAGCTTTCGTACGCGCGAGCCGCACACAGCCGGGCGCCGTCGACATCGGCATCATGGCGCAAAACAATCGCCGCAATCACATGACGCTGTTCGAGACTTGGGCCAGCGCCGAGCACCGGATCGCGAATGCGGCTGCACCGCACGCGTTGGAGTTTCGCAACGAGCTTGGGTCACGTATGGGCGCACTCTACGATGAGCGGATCTACCACCCGCTGTGACGCCGCGCGAAACCACGTATTAGGACACTAATGACCGGCCGAGCCGATTCGAATCCGTCATGACCCTTGCCGACCTCCAGAGAGGCGACCGGGCGCGCATCACGGCGATTGCAACGTCTGAGGCTAGCGTCCAGCGACTGATGATCATGGGACTCGTCGAAGGCGCCGAACTCGAGTGCGTCGGCGCCTCGCTCGGCGGAGATCCTGTCGAGTACCGTCTGTTCGGCGGCAAGGTATCGCTGCGGCGTGACGACGGCCAACGTTTCGAGATCGAGAAACTAAGCACCGATGGCTAGCCGTTCCGAAGCCGTTGCCGTACCCGTCAGCTCGGTGACGATCTCGCGCAACCGCACGATCGCGCTGGTCGGGAACCCAAACGCCGGCAAGAGCACGGTATTCAATCGCCTAACTGGACTACGGCAGAAGACTGCCAATTACCCCGGCGTCACCGTCGAAAAGCGCATCGGGCGGCTGCAGCTCGAACGCGACCTCATCGATCTGATCGACTTACCGGGCACGTACTCGCTGAGCCCGGGCTCCGATGATGAGCGCATCGCGATCGACGTGCTGCTCGGGCGAATGGCCGGCACACCCGAGCCCAACGTCGTGCTGGCCGTCATCGACGGCACGCGACTCTACCAGGGCCTTTACCTGCTCGAGCAGCTCGTCGAGCTCGGACGGCCGCTCGTCGTCGCGCTGACGATGACCGACGCGGCTGCGCAGAAGAACGTCAGTGTCGATACAGCGAAACTCAGCGAGTTACTCGGCAACGTGCCGATCTGCGAGGTCGTTGCGACGACGGGCCGCGGCATCAAAGAGCTACGCGCTGCGCTCGGGGATGCGCTGGATGCAGACGCGCCCGAGCCACGCACGTTTTGGCCGGCGCTGCGTCGAGCCGCCGAAGGAATCGCGGCAGAGCTCGGCAACGACATGCCAAGGGGACCGAGCATCATCGAGATCGAGCGCGCGCTAATCGATGCCGACGAAGCTGGCGTTGCAAAGCTTCGAGAAGCGCTCGGTCAACGCGCCGACGAATTGGTCGAGACCGCACGGCGTACGATCTGCGCAGGGGAACCGCCGCTTGCATGCGAAGCCCGTGCGCGCTACGACTGGATTCGTTCGGTGCTACCGGCAGTACAGCATGACGCTGGCGCCCATGCGCGAGTCGGTGCGATAGTCGCTGACTGGATCAACCGTCCGATCCCCGCGACCGTACTGTTTCTCGGGCTCATGGCCGTGATCTTCCAGGCTGTTTTTGCGTGGGCTACACCCGTTATGGATATGATCGACGCGGCGGCCAGCGCGCTCGGCGCCGCGATTCAGACGACGTTGCCGGACGGCATTCTCGCGAGCTTCTTGGCCGACGGCGTCATCGCAGGCGTCGGCAGCGTCATTATTTTTCTGCCACAGATTCTGATCCTGTTTCTGTTCATCATCATCATGGAGGACACCGGCTATCTGGCTCGCGCCGCGTTTCTCGTCGATCGCGCGATGCGCTCCGTCGGCCTGTCGGGCCAGTCCGTCATTCCTTTGCTATCGAGCTTTGCGTGTGCCGTTCCCGCGATCATGGCGACGCGCGTGATCCCGAATCGCCGCGATCGTATCGCTACGATTCTCGCCGCACCGTTCATGACATGCTCGGCGCGACTTCCGGTCTATGCGCTGTTGATCGCGGCGTTTGTGCCGGTTGCCAATGTCGGTCCGCTGAACCTGCAGGGCTTGGTGCTATTCGGCCTCTACATGGTCGGCATCGTCGGCGGCCTGCTGACGGCGTTGTTGCTGCGGCGATCCGCACTTCGCGGCCCAAAGCCGACGTTCATCCTCGCACTTCCCGAGTTTCATTGGCCGAACCCTCAAACAGTACTGATCAAGCTGCTCGATCGGGCACGAGTCTTCCTGCGCCGCGCCGGCACCGTGATCTTCACGGTCGCCGTCGTCGTCTGGGTGCTGGCCTATTTTCCTCGCTCGGAGGAAATCGAGTCACAACGCGATACGGCGATTGCCGCGGCCGAGGCGACGTTAGTCGATGTCGCCCTCGAAGACGCTGTCGCCGACATCGAGAACGAGGCGGCCGCCGCGCATCTCGGGCAGAGCTGGCTCGGTCGCGCTGGGCGTGTCGTCGAGCCGGTGTTCCGCCCGCTGGGGTGGGACTGGCGTGTCTCGGCGGCCGTGATCGCCGGTTTTCCGGCGCGCGAGGTCGTCGTCGCCGTGCTCGGCACGATCTACGCGGTCGGCGCCGAAGCCGACGAGGCGACGCTGACCGAGCGGCTCCAAAATGCCCGTTGGCCGGACGGGCAGCTCGTGTTTACGCTACCGACCGTGCTCGGCCTGCTGCTGTTTTACGCGTGGTGTTTGCAGTGCGCCGCAACGGTCGCGACGATCAAGCGTGAGACTAACAGCTGGCGCTGGCCGATATTCGCGTGGACCTATATGACGACGCTTGGCTACGTCGGCGCGCTCATGCTCTATCAGCTGGGTAGCTCGTAAGCGACACGACGTTGTCGGCGCCTTTGTAGTTCTCCCAGCGCCGCGCCCAGCTAACGAACGCGTCGACCGGAATCGGCGCGCTGATGTGGTGGCCCTGCGCGTACTCGCAGCCGAGCTCGACGAGTCGCTCGAGCAGCACGGCGGACTCGACGCCTTCGGCGACGACACGCAAGCCCAACCGGTGCGCGAGTTCGATCGTTGCCCCGACGATTACATCGTCCTTCGGGTTCGACATGTTCATGACGAACGACTTGTCGATCTTGAGCTCGTCGAGCGGCAGCCGCCTGAGCTGGGTCAACGACGACTCGCCGGTGCCGAAATCGTCGAGCGAAATGGCGAACCCCATCTCACGAATGCAGCCAAGCACGGCCAGCGACGACGTGACGTCGTGCATGATCGCGCTCTCGGTGACTTCGAGAATCAGATCGTCCGGCTCGAGGTTGTTCGCCTTGACGAGTTCGAGCAAGTTGTACGGTAAGTACTCGTTCGTCAGATCGTGGACCGACAAGTTCAGCGAGACCGGCACCGACAAGCCGTCGTCGTGCCACGCGCGGCAGCGGCGAATCGCCTCGCCGATGACCCAGCGAGTCAGATGGGCAATGCTGCCGGCGTCCTCGATCAGTTCGATGAACGCCGCAGGCATCAGTAGACCGAGCTCTGGATGATCCCAGCGAACGAGCGCCTCGGCGCCGACGATTCCGTTTTGCGCAACACTGATTTTCGGCTGTACGAACAGTCTTAGCTGGTTTTTGCTCAGCGCTTTGGGAAAGTCGCCGATCAATTGAATCTGCCGCCGGTGTTGACGCTCGTCACCGCGGACGAAGACGGCGACGGACTCGTGCGACGCGACGGCGCTCGTTCTCGCGACAGCGGCTCGCCGCAGCAGATCGGCGCTCGAGTCGCTGTGCTCCGGAAACTGGGCAATGCCCGCGGTCGCGCGTAGAGACAGGCTTGCGCCGGACAACGTGACTCCGGCATGCAAGATGTGCCCTAGATGCTCTACCCAGCGCTCAGCCGTCTCGATGTCGCCGTCGACCAATGCCAGCAAGAACTCGTTACCGCCTACGTTGGCCAGATACTGATCCTCGCGCAGGTTGCGGCTCAGAATATCGGCGACGAGCATGAGCACCTGCTCGCTCGTATCGTGTCCCAGCGACGAGGCGATTTGACCGATTCGATCCAGCGAGAAACTGACGGCAGTAATCGAGGACCCGGCCTCGACGTGCGGCGCCAGCAGATGCAGCAGATGGTCGCGATTCGGTAGGCCCGTCAGCGTATCGTGCTGGGCGTTGAACGTGATGCGCTCCTCACGCTCGGCGATCGCCCGTTGCATTCCATTAAAGCTATCGGCCAACTCGCCGAGCTCCGCGGACGTAGGTATCTCGAGCGGCTCGGAGTAGTCGCCCTCGCGCATACGACGGGTCGCTCGAACGAGACCTCGAACCGGTTCCGTGACGCTCAGCGCGAGCCAGTACGCGCCGGCGACGGCGACCAGCAGCGCCACGAGACTGACGAGCAGCAGAATCGTTCGAACATCCCGGTAGCGCGACATGATGTCAATCGCCGAAAGCTGTAACGCCACCGAGAAGTCGGGCGAGCGTGACGAGAACGGGCGCAGGACCGTCAAGTAGTCAGCACCCATGACTTCGATCGTATCGATCTCCATCGAGCCGATCTCGATATCCGACAGCGACTCGTTCAAGCTCGTTTGGCCAAACAACGGTAGCGTCGAGCCCGCCAACCCCCGCGACGCGTCGAGCCCGCGATCGACGAAGCTGACCTCCATGCCGGTCAGATTCTTCATCCGTGACGCGAGACTGCTATCGATTCGAAAACCCATCGCAGCCCACGCGATCGGAAGTGGTGCGCGCACCTCGACGGCGAGCACTTGATACGGTGTATCGCGGCTATAGATCACAGCGTCGATAGGCGTTGAGCTGTCACGCGACTCAGTGATGCCGGCGAGCATATCGCGTAGCTCCGCCTGGGTCGGTACGCTAGGCGTGCTCGCGATGACGTTGCCGTCGAGATCGAGCAACATCGCTATATCGGCGCCGATTCGCGCACTGTGATTCGCGAGCGCCGAGCGTACGGTCTCGGTGTCGGTCCCGAGCGTCGCCTGCTTGAAGCCGAAGTCCGCGACGAGCACATCGACCGACGTCCTGAGCTGGTCGGTCCTGCCGCGCATGAACTCGTCGAACACGGCGCCGCCGATCGCTGCGGTCTGCTGCGCGCGCGCCTCGGCATCCGCCCTGACGGCGCGCAGCATCGGCAGCGTCGTCATCAGCTGCACGGCCGCGACCAGTATCGTCGCGAGCAGCAGGACGCGATGTCTGAACAGACGTTGGCGCATCGGCTTTCCGGCTCTTGGAGCAACCTCCCATTTGCGGACTAAGCGGCTGATCCTACTGATAAAATAGCACCCATAATGTGTGCTGAATCACGGCCCATGCTGGGCATGCCGCCTAACATGTGCGCCAGGTCGCACGATTTGACGGAATCCGGTGAGCGGACAGGCACTCAGGCAAATTTCACGCGCAGCCGCCGCTGGCTGGCTCGGGGTACTCATCTGCGCTGCCGCAACTGCGAACGCGGCGACCTTGACTGTCGCAGTGACCGATCGCGCCGGTACGCCGGTCAGCGACGCGGTGATCTACGCTGTACCTAGCCACAACGCGCGCAACGACACCGCAACTCCGCCAACGGCGGTCATGGACCAGCGCGAGAAAGCCTTCGTCCCCCATTTGCTCGTCGTCGAGACAGGCACCGCCGTCGAGTTTCCGAATCACGACACAGTCGGCCATCACGTCTACTCGTTCTCGGACGCGAAGTCGTTCGAGCTACCTCTGTACTCGGGACGCGCGCATGCACCGATCGTCTTCGACACCCCCGGCGTCGTCGACATCGGCTGCAATATCCACGACCACATGGAAGCGCACATCGTCATCGTCGATACGCCGTACTTTGGGGTCATGTCCGGAAGCGATACCGCCGCAATCGTCGACGTGCCGCCGGGTCAGTACACGGTCCATGTGTATACACCGCGATTGCCGCCGCGGTCGCAACCCGCGCCACACAGCATCGTCATTACGAATTCGGCCGCGCACATCGACATCTCGATCGAGCAACGCCTTCGGCCGCCGCACGGACGGACAAATCGGAGCCTCGAATGGTCCGCTTACTGAAGCTTCAACGACTCGCAATGGTGAGCACGATGCTGCTTGCAGGCCAGGCGATTGCGCAGACCGGCCTCGATGCCAGCCGTCACCGCTGGACGGTTCGCGGCAGCTCGAGTCTGATATCTGTCGACTCACGCGATACGAGTTGGCTCGACGGTGGACTGAGCAAAATGCGCTATGACGAGACGGACTCGAACACGGTTTTTGACCGCCTGCTGATCGAGTACGAGGGCGCGCTGACGCCGACACTGATTGCGCAGATCGATGCCGACATCATGGGGGACGGCGATGGTAGCTTCGATCTGACCGAGGCGTTCCTCGAGTGGCGTCCAGTGCCGCGATCGGCGAACCGCCACCGGCTCAAACTCGGCGCTTTCTATCCGCGCGCATCGCTAGAAAACGTCGGAGTTGGTTGGTCATCGCCGTATTCGATCAGCTGGTCGGCGATCAACACATGGCTTGCCGAGGAGATTCGCCTTTTCGGTGCCGAGTGGACGTTGTCTCGGCCGCTCGGTGGCGGCGGGTCGGCGCACCGGCTCGATCTATTCGCGGCGGCGTTCTACGGCAACGACCCATCGGGCACGCTGCTCGCCTGGAAAGGCTGGGGGCTGCACGATCGGCAGACGCGCTGGCGCGAGCAACTGCCACTACCTTCAATACCCGTACTCCAACCGGGTACGCGAATGCGTCAGCACCAGGACCCCCACGCGCAACCGTTCCTCGAAATCGACCATGAGCCGGGTTTCCACGCCGGCGCCGAATGGCGATATGCCGATCGAGTCTCATTGGCAGCGTCGCGCTACGACAACCGCGCGGATCCTCTGTCAACGGCCGATGGCCAATACGGCTGGCGAACGGTCTTTGATCACATCGCACTGCGCGCATCGCTGCCGTGGAACCTCGGGCTGATGGCTCAGTGGATGCGTGGCACGACCGCGATGGGCAGCGTCATCGGCGCAGGCCGGCGCGTTGTCGACAACGACTACGAAGCCAGCTTCGTGATGCTGACTCGGCGCTGGGACTCGTTTCGGTTGTCGCTACGCGTCGACGACTTCGAGGTCTACGACGCCGACGTTCTACCGAACGACAACAATTACGAAAACGGCGACGCAGTGACACTCGCGTATATGCGCAAGCTCATGGGCGGCTTGACGCTCGGTGTCGAGTGGCAGCGTATCGACAGCATGCGCCCGGCGCGGGAGTACCTAGGGCTCGCACCGGATGCCGATGAGCGCCAGCTCAGAGTGCAGCTGTCGTGGCAACTATCTAACCACGCAGACTGACCCGCTGAACCGTCGATCGATGTGCCCGACATAGGGTCGGCACTGGATTCACGCGCAGACGACGCCTAGACTTACCGGCGTCCAGCGTAGGGGAATCGTCGATGGATCAAAAGGAAGCCAAGCATCGGTATTGGCGAGCAAACCTGCGTCTCGTCGCAGCCTGCCTCGTCGTCTGGTTCACAATCTCGTTCGGCTTCGGCATCGTCCTAGCCGATTCCTTGGACAATTTCTCGCTGCTCGGTGTGCGACTCGGCTTCTGGTTCGCCCAACAGGGCGCGATCTTCGGCTTCATCGGCATCATATTCTTCTACGCGTGGCGCATGAGTCATATCGATCGCGAGCACGACGTCGACGAGGAGTGAGCCGCGATGGATCTGAAGCTACTGACGTATCTCGTCGTCGGCGCCACCTTCGTCGTCTACATCGGCATCGCGATCTGGTCGAAAGCCCGCGATACAGGCGACTTCTACGTCGCCGGCAAGCACGTGCATCCGGTCGCCAACGGCATGGCGACGGCCGCCGATTGGATGTCGGCAGCGTCGTTCATCTCGATGGCAGGCTTGATTGCGTTTCTCGGCTACGACGGCTCGGTCTACTTGATGGGCTGGACCGGTGGATACGTGCTGCTCGCGCTGTTGCTCGCCCCCTATCTGCGCAAATTCGGCAAGTTCACCGTGCCGGAGTTCATCGGCGAGCGCTATGACTCACGCGCCGCGCGTATTGTCGCGGTCATCTGCCTGATATTCATCTCGTTCACCTACGTTGCCGGTCAGATGCGGGGCGTCGGGATCGTGTTTTCGCGATTCCTCGAGGTGCCGATCGGCCTCGGCCTGGTCATCGGCATGGGCATCGTATTCATCTACGCCGTGGTCGGCGGCATGAAGGGCGTGACCTACACGCAAATCGCGCAGTATTGCGTGCTGATCTTCGCCTATACCGTGCCCGCAGTATTCATCGCACTGCAGATTACGGGCGTCGCAATTCCACAGCTTGCGTTCGGCAGCCGGCCGATCGGCGACGACTTGTTCTTTCTCGACAGGCTCAATCAAGTCGTCATGGAGCTCGGTTTTCCTGCCTACACGAGCGGAACGAAGAGCACGATTGACATCGTCTGCATCACAGCGGCGCTAATGATTGGCACCGCAGGGCTGCCGCACGTCATCGTGCGGTTCTTCACAGTGCCAAAGGTCCGCGATGCGCGCTATTCGGCGGGCTGGGCCCTACTGTTCATCGGCCTCTTATATCTGACCGCGCCCGTCGTCGGTTCGATGGCGCGCCTGAATCTGGTCGAGACGATCCAGATCGGCCAAGTGGGCAGCCCGAGCGGCAATCTCGCCTATGAGGATCGGCCGGCCTGGTTTAGAACCTGGGAGAATACGGGCCTACTGCAATTCGACGATCTCAATGGCGATGGGCGAATCCAGTACTACAACGACCAAAACACCCGTTTCGCCGCTGATGTGACGAGCTACGGTTGGCAGGGCAACGAGCTCAGCGTCGATCCCGACATCATGGTGCTCGCCAATCCGGAGATCGCCGAGCTACCCCAGTGGGTCATCGCGCTGATTGCAGCCGGTGGCATCGCGGCAGCTCTATCGACGGCCGCAGGATTGTTGCTCGTCATTTCTTCGTCGGTCTCCCACGACTTGTTGAAGGGGATATTCATGCCGACGATCAGCGAGCGCCGCGAGCTCATGGCAGGACGCGTGTCGGCGGCCGCCGCGATACTCATCGCAGGCCTCCTTGGCTACTATCCGCCCGCGTTCGTCGCCCAGGTCGTTGCGTTCGCGTTTGGCCTCGCGGCGGCGTCGCTGTTCCCGGCGATACTGCTCGGCATTTTTTACAAGCGGATCAACAAGCAGGGCGCTATCGCCGGCATGCTGGTCGGACTCGGGTTCACGTATGGCTATATCGAATACTTCAAGGGCCTGTTTCTGCAATGGGCGGGCGCACCATGGGGGGAGAACGTCGCGTCGAGCTGGTGGTTCGGCATCTCGCCCGAAGGCATCGGCGCAGTTGGCGCGACGCTGAACTTGATCGTCGCTATCCTCATCAGCCAAGCGACGCCGCAACCGCCCGAGCACGTTGCCGCACTCGTCGATCGCATACGCTATCCGCGACTGTCATCGTAACCCGTTGCCGTCGTTAAAGTTCAGCGCCTAGCGTCGGCAGCGTCCAGCGACGAAGCCGATGCTGTCGCCGCATTATCGAGACGCAAAAAATCCACAGAACCTGTGGATAACTCTGTGCACAATCCCCGTACCGACGACGCCTGAGGCTTGTGTTTGCTTGGTTTGCCTTAGATTGGTCAAAAAAACGTCAAATTTATTTTCTGCTTATATTTCATTGGATTAGGAAAATCTTGCCGCACTGACTAGGAGGAACGAGCGCCAAGTTGCCAATATTTGTGGCAGCCGGGGCGCAGTCCAGCCAACCTGTGCATCAGTATGGCGCGTGGCGTCGCTCGAGGGCTGTGACCCGACCGTCCGAGGACGGCTGATACTGCACGGAGATCTCATCCGCGACCGTGCGAAACTCGCCGGCGGCACCCGCGACCTCGAACGCGTCGAAGCCAACTCGAAGCATGAATGCCAGCTGCTCGACCAGCACATCGCCGACCGCACGGATCTCGCCGCGGTAGCCATAGCGATCGCGGAGTAGGCGCGCGTGAGAGTAGGCGCGGCCGTCGCGGAACGTCGGAAACTCGAGCGCAATCATGTCGATAGCGTCTAGGTCGGTCACGATAGCCGCGGGCGTCTCGTCGCTCTTGATTCGCACCGCAATCCGCCCCGGCCAGTCGATCAGGCGTTTGCGGTCGCGCTCCCAGCGATGCAGCGACACAACCACATCGCGACCCTCGGGCATCGGGGCAGCATCATCGTCGAGCGCCGTATACGTGTTCCGATGAGCCAAACCATCGGC
>JAHEEN010000040.1:1294-19403 GCA_024640685.1 Rhodospirillaceae bacterium | reverse complement strand
GACGCGCAGTCGCCGGCAGCGAACAAGCTGCCGACCGACGTTTGGCCGTCGGTGTCGACGGCTAGCCCTGAGCCGCGGAAGTAGACGCCGCTGCGGCGGATGCTGAGCTCGGAGATCGACACCTCGACTGGCTCCTCGCGGAAATTGAGCTGCTTTTGCTCGTAGAACGCCGGCATCGTATAGCGGTCGACCTGCAGCGTCGCTTCCATGTGGTCGAGCACGTCCTTCGGCAGGTGCCGGCAGTCGGCGTAGATTGGCCCGTTGCCGAGCAAGTACTCCATGATGACGGCATCGGCGATGACAGCGCGGCGCGCGTTCTCGCCTTTCTCGTCGTACTTGAACATGAAGCGCTCGCCGCTCTTGTTGACGAAGTGCGCGCCTTCGCTGACCCACGCGTTGAGTCCCTGGGCCGAGAAACCCTTGGGCGTCAACGTGGACTCGATGAACTCCATATTCGTCAGCGTTGCGCCGGCTTGATAACCCATTCGGTGCGCGTCACCGGTGTTGTACGGGCAGTGCCAGCTATCGAACGGCATGCCGGAGGCGTTGTTCGCAAGCCGGTTGACCTCGCCGGCGGCGAGTACGACGGCGTTCGCGCGTATCGCGTACCACTCGCCGGTGCGGAAGTTGAATGCGAGCGCGCCATAGACGCGGTTGTCCTCGGTTAACAGTTGCACCGCCATTGTGCGTGTCAGCACGGTGCCCTTCTTTTTGCGCACTTGCTGGCCAATGTGCTTCTTGAACTCGGTGCCGTCGAAATTGATGTGATAGGTGCCTGGCAGGCCGAACGAGCGCAGCCGATAGTAATCGCCATAGCGCGGGTCCTTGAAGTCCACGCCGAAGCTTTCGATCTTGCGCAGCACGCGCGGCATCTCGTGGATCACGCGGCTCGTCACGGCCATGTCGACGATGCCGTCGGTTAGGCCTGGCACGTGCTTGATTAGGAACTCGGGCGTATCCCATTCGGGCCCTGACTCCATGATCGTCAAGTAATGATCGACGCCACAGCCGACGCTGCCGCAATGGTCGAGGACCTTGCCTTTCTCGCAGACGACGACGTCGAGGCCGGCTTCGAGTGCCGGAATCGCTGCCATGCAGCCGGCGACACCACCGCCGATGACGAGCACGTCGGTATCTATTGTGTTCCACTCGGTCGTCACGCGGACGTCTCCTTAAGTTTGGGTCGGTGTCGGCGCATCGTCGGATTCCTCGACGGCCAACAGTCTTAATACTTCATCGGCGGCCTGGCTCGCCTCGATGCGCGTAATGCGCTCGGCTTCGTCGCCGTCGCCGCGGCCGATCGCCGCGACGATCGCGCGCAAGTTCTCGACGCTCTCGCGCGAGCGCTCGTCGGAGCGCAGCGGATGTGCGAGGCCGAGCATGCGCCAGCGCCACATCCGCGCGTGCAGCGTCGCGAGCATCGAGCTCAGCGTCTTGCTGGCGGCGCCGGCGTAGAGCCGCTCATAGAACTCGTTCTTGATTTCGACCGTGCGCTCGGCGTCGTCCGCATCGTAGGCCTCGACGACCGCCTCGAGCGCGTCGCGCAACGCGGCGCGCTGTGCGTCGTCGGCGTTTGCGACGAACTCGTTCGCAGCAAGACCCTGCAGCACGGCGCGGATCCGGTAGATATCCTTGGCCTCGTCGGCCGTCAGCGCACGGACAACCGGGCCGCGGTTAGGAATGACCTCGATCAGGCCCTCGGCCTCGAGTTGCCGCAGCGCCTCGCGGATCACCGTGCGCGATACGCCTAGGCTGTCTGTCAGCTCACGCTCCGTCAGCCGTTGGCCGGGACTCAGAGATCCGGAAATCACGGCCTCTCGAAGGCGCTCGATGACCTGCTGGCGCAGAGACACCGTCGAGCGATCGATCTTGGCGAGAGAGGCTTGGCCCATAGCGTAATATTGTAATACAATCAGACAATATTGCGAAATCCGCGACATTGAACGCTGAGGAGACCCGATGAGTACGCCCGTTAAAGTCGGCATCGTTGGTTTGGGCCGTTGGGCCAAGGTCCTAACCCGGGCCGCGCAGAAGTCCGACAAACTCGAGATCGTTTCAGGTTTCAGCCGCTCGGAGGAGAAACGCGCCGCGTTCGAGCAGGAGTTCGGCGTCAAGGCCGCGCCGAGCATGGAGGCACTGCTTGCGGATGCCGAGATCAAGGGTGTGATCCTGACGGTGCCGAACGAGCAGCATCTGCCGGTGGCCGAGCAGGTCGCTGCGGCCGGCAAGCACGTCTACACCGAGAAGCCGATCGCCAACACGCTTGAGTCGGGCCTGCAAATCGAGGCCCTATCCGAGAAGTACGGCGTGCAGATCATGGTCGGGCACAGCGCGCGGCTCTTGAAGGGCGCGCGGATGATCAAAGAAGCGATCGACCGCGGTGAGCTCGGCAAGGTTGCATTCATCGAGGCTAATTTCTCCAACGAGCGCGCGCTCGAACTGACGCCGGATACGTGGCGCTGGTACCGCGACCGTGCACCGGGCGGGCCGCTGTCGCAGCTCGCGATCCATCAGTTCGACACCGTGCACTTCATCGGTGGCGAGATCGCCGAAGTGCATTCGATCGCCTCGAAGCTGTCGCCGGTTGGCGCCGAGGTCGACGACCAGTCGATGACTTTGCTGCGCTTCGCCGACGGCAAGCTCGCGTACATCGGCTCGTGCTGGACGTCGCCGGGTATTTTCTCGCTGCGCGTCTTCGGCCAGAAAGGCTTGATGCACTACGAGCTCGACTTTGCGAGCTGGGACGATCCGGACAAGCTGCACGAGACGTCGACGCTCTATATACAGCGTGGCAAGGACGGTTATGGGCTGCGCGAGGATCTGACGATGCCGCAGGCCAACATGTTCCAGGATGAGCTAGAGATGTTCGCCGAGATGTGCGCGACGGGTCAGTCCGTCGAGCTCAGTGCCGAAAGCGGCAACGTTGCGCTCGCAGTTGTTTACGCTGCGCTGCGCTCCGTCGACCAAAACGGCGCGGGTGTCGCGATCAAGGACATTCTCGACGAGTCGCGAGCCAACATCGCGGCTTGATACCGATCAGCAATTAGTACAGGTGACCGCCATGGCATTACCGAGTCGCTACTTCATCGATCTGACGCAGCCGGAGATCGCCGAGCAGCTGAAGAGCAACCCTCTCGTGATCCTGCCTGCCGGCAGCACCGAGCAGCACGGACCGCATCTGCCGACCGGCACCGATATTTATGCGGCCAACGTGATCTCGCACGCGGTCGCCGAGCGCATGGATGGGCTCGTGTTGCCCGGTGGCCCGCTCGGCGTGACGCCGATGCACATGCCGTTCGAAGGCACGCTGAGCCTGACGCCGGATACGTACCAGCGTGTCGTGACCGAGACCTGTGTGTCGTGCGCGCAGCACGGCGCGACGCACCTGCTGATCTTGAATTGGCACGAAGGCAATATTCCGTCGCTGTCGATCGCAGCGGACGACTTGCACCGTACGCACGGCATGACGGTGTTGACGGTGCAGGCCTGTTACGTCGCCGCCGAGCTCTACGGGCACGAGTGCAACGGCTTGACGCACGGCGGTGAGATCGAGGCATTGGCCGTGCTCGACTACCGACCCGAGCTCGTGCATCTCGATCGTATCGACTACTCGTCCGAGCACGAGCTCGGTCGTAAGATGGACAAGCTTAGACGCACGCGCAGCTATCAGCCGGTGCTGACGGACATTCGCTCGATCGCTCCGACCGGCTGGTACGGCTCGCCGGAGCATGCGACCGTCGAGAAGGGCCGCAAGATGGTAGGCGACATCGCCGATGCGATCGCCGCCGAGGCGGCCGACATCTACCGCCGTCTCGGCGAGGTTCAGGGCGGCGGCGTCGCCGAGATCACCGAGCTCAAGCAAGTCGGCTGACGCTGCCGAGCATACGGCGATGGCACGTGTAATCGGTTTGGATAGCGCGCGCGAGCTCGGCTTGCCGGGCCGCGTGTCGCGGGAGATTTTGGCGGGCGCCAAGGACGGTGCCGCGCTAACCGTGCGCCACGTCGAGATCCCCGTGCCGGCGCCCGGCGCGTCGCGCGAGCCGCACACGCACAGCGACTGCGAGGAGTGCATCTACGTGTTGGCCGGTGACGGCGCGTTTTGGACTGAAGCGGGCGAGCAGCCGGTTACGGCCGGCGATACGATTCACGTGCCGTCCGGCGAGCCGCATTACACGCGAAACACGGGCGCAGAGCCGCTCGTGCTGCTCTGCGTATTCCCGACATCGAATCTCGGCGCTCACAGTTAGATGTCCGCCGGGAGACCGCAAGTCGTCTGCCTCAGGCCTGAGGAGGATTTTCTCAAGATCGGCGTCACTCCCCCCCAGTCGTTGTCGATCTCCTACCTCTCGCCTGAGGCGGCGCATCTCTCCGACGCGTTGCGCGATGCACGCGCACTGATCATCCCCGCGGTCGGGCCGAAGCTTTCGGCTGAGCTCTTCGACGGCAGCGCCGTCGAGCTCGTGCAGGTCACCGGTGCTGGCGTCGATCGGCTCGACCGGCCCGCAATGGAGCGACTCGGAATCCCGGTCGCCAACGTTGCCGGTGGATCGAACAGTGCGCTCGCCGACTACTGCATCGCTACGTCGCTGACGCTGCTGCGGCGTCTGAGCTGGGCCAGCAGCGAGATCCGCAACGGCAACTACGCATCGTTTCGCGCCGAGATGATTGCCGCGAGCCTGCCCGGTCTCGACGGATTGACCGTTGGCGTCGTCGGGCTCGGGACAATCGGTCGCTCGGTCGCCGAGGCATTCAAGACCCGCGGCTCGAACATCGTCTATTTCGACCCCCAGGTCGCGCCCGAATCGGTGCCCGAAGCGCTAGACGCGCGGCAGCTCGAGCTCGATGCGTTGCTCGCCGAGTCCGATGTCGTGACGCTGCACGTGCCGCTGATACCGGCTACCGAGAATTTAATCGATGCCACCGCGCTGGCACGCATGAAGCCTGGCGCCGTGTTGATCAACGCTGCGCGTGGTGGGATCGTCGACGAGGCGGCGTTGGCGAGCGCGATCGAACGCGGCGCACTGGCCGGTGCGGCCGTCGACGTCTATTCGGCCGAGCCGCCCGATGCGATGAACCCTCTGCTCGCGCTCGCGGGGCCCGCGGCTGATCGGTTGTTGTTGACACCACATATCGCGGGCGTCACACGGCAATCGTGGGCTGGGCTGTTCGAGTCTGCGTGGGGCAACGTTGTGCGGGTTGTCGCCGACGGCGAGGTACCGCTAAACCGAGTATATTAGGCGCAGCATCAAAGCGGGGCGTTCATCGATGTTAAGGGCTTACAAAAGAATCTCGCCGGTGGTCATGGCTCTCGGCTTCGCGACCTTTGCGCTCGCGGCCTGTGACAACGCGCCGGAACAACAAGCTCAACAAGATCAGCAAGCTCAGGCCGCCGTTTCATACGAAGGCGAGACAATCACGCTTTACGTGGGACGCACGCCCGGTAGCGGCGGCGATCTCGCCGCGCGCATGTTTGCCGGACATTGGCAGCGCCACATTCCCGGTGAGCCGACGATCGTCGTGCGCAACTTGCCGGGCGGCGGCGGCACACGCGTCTTCAATTGGGCCGCCGAGGTTGCCGATGCGGATGGATTGCACGTCGTGTTCTCGCCGACCGCGGGTATCGAGGCCGTACTCAAGGAGCCGGGGCTGCGCGCGAATTTCGCCGAGATGCCGTTCGTCGGCGGGCTCATGAGCCCGAACATGGCGTACGTGCGCACCGAGCAAGTAAAAGAGCCGGCCGATCTGTTGACGGCTCAGGGACTGCGTTTCGGCGGCAACAATCCGATCGCACGTTTCGATTTGCTCGGGCGCCTCGCGCTCGACGCGCTTGGTGTCGATTACCAATACGTAACGGGTTTTCAGGGTGGCGCCGACGTATTTAACGCTGTGCGCCGCGGCGAGCTCGACATTCAAGTCGGGTCGCTTGGCCAGTACCGCTTCTCGATCGAGCCGACGTTGGTCGCTGAGGGCGCCGCGATTCCGCTATGGCACAATCCCGGCACGAACGAGAATGGCGAGCCGTACCCGCTCGACGTCGCCGAAGGCATTCCGAGCTTCGAGCAGTTCTACGAGCAGGTCAAAGGCGAGCCGCCATCGGGGCGCGAGTATGAGATGCTCAAGTGGATACTGCCGCGCGTCAATGACATCGTCTATGCAGCCATCGCGCCGCCCGGCACGCCCGACGACGTCGTTGCGGTTTTGCAGGAGAGCTTCGCGGCCGTGACGCGCGATCCCGTCTATCAAGAAGAGGCGCGTAAGATGTACGGCTTCGTGCTGCCGCCGATCGGTGCGCAGCTCGGCACGCAGCTCATGCGTAGCCTTTACGATGTCCCCGACGACGTAGCAACGTTTCTCAATAACTACATCGACGAAGTTCGTTAATGCAGGTCGGTCGGTTCGGCGTGCCCGGAAGCCGATGCGGGCGCGTCGAGTACGAGCCGAAGCCGTGGGCGGAGACTCATGTTTGACGGCATGCTGCAAGGGCTCGTGCTGGCGTTCACCTGGCCTTCGCCGCTATACCTAGTACTCGGCATCCTGTTGGGTATTTGGATCGGCGCCGTGCCGGGGCTCGGCGGTGCGGTCGGGCTTGCGCTGATGCTGCCGTTCACGTTCGGCATGGACACGGCGCCAGCATTTGCGCTGCTGCTCGGCATGTACGCGGTCACATCGACGGCCGACAGTATCTCGGCGATCATGTTTGGGATACCGGGCACGGTCGCTTCGCAAGCGACGATCCTCGACGGTTATCCGCTCGCGAAGAAAGGCCAGGCCGCGCGCGCATTCGGCGCCGCGTATACGGTCTCGGCGTTCGGTGGCGTCGTCGGAGCGCTGCTGCTCGCAGTATCGCTGCCCGTCATCCTGCCGTTCATCAACGCATTCGGCGTGCCGGAATTTTTCATGCTTTCGGTGCTCGGTCTGACGATGGTTGGCGTGTTGTCGGGCCGCTCGCTGCTGAAGGGCATTACGGTCGCGTGTTTCGGTCTGCTGTTGACGACAGTCGGTTATGCGGACACGACGGGCGTGCCGCGTTTTTATTTCGGCATCGACTATCTGCTCGACGGGCTGCCAATGATCCCGATCGTTCTTGGGCTTTTCGGAATCCCAGAGCTCATGGAGCTCGCGGTCAAAGGCACGTCGATCTCGCGCGTCGCGCCACAAGACGCCGAGCGCGGCGGGGGTTTGCTCGACGGCATCAAGGACGTTCTGCGGTATAGATGGCTGACGGTGCGCAGCGCGTTGATCGGTACGTACGTCGGCATGTTGCCGGGCTTGGGAGCGGCGATCGTCGATTGGATCGCGTACGGGCACGCGGTGCAGAGTGCGCGCGACAAATCGCAGTTCGGCAACGGCGACATCCGCGGTGTCATCGCGCCGGAGACCGCCAATAACGCGCACAAGGCCGGCGCGCTGATTCCGACCGTCGCGTTTGGCATCCCGGGCAGCATCGGCACCGCGATCTTGCTCGGCGCGCTCGTCATCAAGGGCCTGCGGCCCGGGCCCGATATGCTGACGTTCGATTTGCCGTTGACGTTCAGCATGGTCTGGGAAATCGCGATCGCCAACGTCATCGCGGCCGGTCTGCTACTGTTTTTCGCCCGCCACATCCACAAGCTCGCATTCCTGCCCGGGCATCTGATCGTGCCGGGCGTCATGACCGTGCTGCTGATGGGCACGTGGATCGCGACGAACTCGATCGGCGATTGGTGGGTCGCGCTCGCGATGGGAACGATCGGGTACTTGATGAAGCAGGGCGGTTGGCCGCGACCACCGCTAATACTCGCGCTCGTGCTCGGCGCATTGATGGAGAACAACTACCAGCTCAGCACGCAGATCTACGGCGAGTTCGCGTGGTTCTATACGCGCCCGGTCGTCGTCATCATAGAAATTCTGATTGCCGTAACGGTTGCGCTTGCGTTCTGGGGTGTCATCAAGCCCAAGCCGAAAGACGATGCGTCAGAGGCCGGTGAGGGTGCGGCCGTAAACCCGCTCGTGTCGCTGCCGACGACCATCTTGATCGGTCTCAGCTTTGCAGTCGCCTGGTGGCTCACGGGGCAATTCGAGCAGCGCGCTACGGCTCAGTTTCCGCACGCGATTCTGATCGTCGGCATGCCGTTGCTGTTGGCAATTCTGATTAACGATCTGCGCGCGTCGCGGGCCGCGATCAACGCGTCGGGCGGTGTCGTTCATGCCTGGTCCGTCGCTGTTCGCAAGGCCGAGCTGCCGGCTAGCCTCGTGTTCATCGGCTACCTGCTCGCTATGTTCGCGCTGACGTACCTCGTCGGCCAAATCGTTGCGCTGCCGCTATTCGTGCTCGCGTACCTGATGACGTGGGGCGGCTATCGATGGCGACTCTCGCTCGCCTACGCTGCGGGCGCCGCTCTGATGGTCTGGGGTTTCTACGGCCAGCTCATGGGGTTACTGATGTACGACTCTCTGCTGCTCGGCTGAAAAAGACTCAGTCGGCACGTTTCGGCGTCTGTCTCACGCCGCTTCCGCTTGCGCACCGCACGGAGACCTCGACGGCGTTCGGCCATCGATAGTAGCGATAAATAATACCCGCAGGCTTGCACTCTAAGTCTTCTCTGATCTCGGTAGCGATTAGAGAGACTTTGGCTCAGTCTCGCGTCAATCCACTGACCGAGGCAATAACAATGATCAACACAGCGACCTTGCAGACTCTTCGCAGCGGCGCACGCGTGTCGATAGGCGCCATATTGCTCGCAGTCATGACCGGATGCGCGACCGGGCCGGCTGTCCGGCCGCTGGCCGATGCCGAGACCGTCAGTGTCGAGGCGCACAACCCATTCGGTGAGGTGTTGCGTGCAGACGAGGGCGGCAACGTCGGTCTCGCGACTGGTGTCGGTGCCGGAGGCGGCGCGCTCTACGGCGCAGCGGCCGGGTTCAGCTGCGGCCCATTCTTCTTCATCTGCTCACCCGTCGGCGCCGTCGCCGGCGCAATTGGCGGTGCTGTCGTCGCCGGCACGGCTGAAGCTGTGACGACGTTGCCGGACGGACACGGCGAGACGCTGAACACGGTCACAAGCGATGTGCTCGACCGCTACAGTCCGGCCGATGCGCTGCGAGCCGCCGCAGAGGACGCCGCGCGCACTCACGGTAAGCGCGTCGAGCGCTCCGATGCAGACGCGCGATTGAGCATCGAGCTCGAGAGGCTCGAATGGGTCATCGGCGCCGGCAATACGGTGCGCCCGAGTGCCGCAGCGTCGGTGACGATTCGCTGGACGGAGGGCGTCATCGCCAGGAACTATGTGCGCGAAGGGGCGAGATTGACGGTTGCGGAATGGTCCAGGGATTTCGGAGCGCCGATCCGGCACGGACTCGACGCGCTCTTTAGCGAGCTGGCCGAGCAGATCATCACGGATTTCGATGTTGAGCCCCAGCCTGAGGCCCGGTGACTCATTCGGGCTAGCCGCCGACGTCGTCGACAGCTTGCCGGTAACGACAGTAGTCGCACTTGAAGCTCGCCGACGGAATTCCGTCGGCGTTCAAGCACGCGTGAATATCGAATAACGTTTCCTCGACCCAGTCATCGCGGCCTTCGTACGCGATCAGCGTGATATCGAACTCGAGCTTGGCATCGAAAGCCTGCCTGTCGGTGATGCCATTGCAGTAGACGAAGTAGCCGGTATCCGCGACTGCAAGGCCGTTGCGGCGCAGCAGCCACTGATAGATTTCCATCTGCCGCTTGTAGCCGTCCTGCCAGGGCTGATCGATCGCGTCGATGACGGCATTCTTCGACGTCGACTTGTAATCGACGACGATGTAGTCACCGCCGCTACTTTGCCAGAGATCGTCGATCGCACCGGTGATCGTAAAGTTCGTTGGCTCGTGCAAGAACTGCACGCCGACGAAGTTCTCTCGCCAAGCGTCGAGGTCGTCGTGCGGCACCGGCCGCGCATCGACGCCGTAGCGCTCGAGCAGCGGATGCTGCGTGTTGCTCGACCGATGGACGTCGAATTCCTTCTTCAACAGCGTATCGACGGCAGAGTTCAGATTGAACGGGAAACCCGGTGGCCGATCGACGCCCAGGCGGCGGTCGATATAAAAGCAGCGCTTACACTCGATGAAGCGGTCTATCTTGCTGCGACTTAGCTTGTACGGCTTCGCAGCGCCGGGCTCGTAGAGATTGCGCTTGCGCTTGCCTTTGTAATACGACGACATGGCGGTTTCGGGCTCAGATAGTGGGCGGATCGCGGTCGCAGTGATGCGTGAGTTACTGTCGCTCGCGGAAGATCGCGATCTGGTCGTTGAACGTCCCGGCAATCTCTTCCATGACGTCGACGGTGTCGTTGTGCGCGCGAATCAACAATGAGCGCTGGTCGCTCGAAAGCTCGCGATCGTTGCTGCGCTCATCGAGACAATCGATCGAATCTTCGCTCTGCGCCAGAAACGAGCGAACGAGCGCCTGCGAATCGAGCATCTCCTCGAGATTGGCCGTTGCGCCGTCGGGCAAGGCCGGCGGCGCATCGATCAAGCAGTCGGCTGCGAGCTGCGCCAGCTCGGCGGACGGCGCGGCAATGATGTTTTCGGCGCCGTCGGGAACGACCATCTGGTACAGGGACTGCGCGATATCCCAAGAGCCGTGCCGTGGGCTGGCCAGACGAAAAAATTCGTCGAGGGCCGTGACGACAGCCGGTTTGCGTTCGGTGACGAGGGCGACCGTAGCCTCGGTGATGCGCAAATCGGCGGTCATCTCGCCGCAGTCGGCGTGATAGGCATTGAACCACTGCGCGGCCGCAAGCAAATCTTCGGCATCGATCGTTGCCGTGATTTGCTCGCGAATGGCTTCGAGCCGGTCTGGTCGGCTGAGTCCCGGATACGATTGCCTGGCCGGAATGCGTGCGAGCGCCGTGACCGCGACCAATGGATCCGGTACGTCGGTCGGAAACGCGCCGCCTGGGCCGGTCGGCAGGCTGCCGATCTCATCGACGATGTCCAAGCCGTCGGTGACGCGGCCGAATACCGTGTATCCGGGCTCCGAGGCCGCGCCATCGAGTCCGTCGTTGTCGACGAGGTTGATGAAAAACTGCGATGTCGCCGAATCCGGGTCATCGGTTCGCGCCGCAGCCAGTGTGCCGCGCGTGTTGCTGATGCCGTTCGCGGACTCGTTCGGAACTGGTTCTCCCGCCGGCCGGCGGCCGAGGTCGCGATCGTGTCCGCCGCCCTGAATCATGAAGTTGGGAATGACGCGGTGAAACACCGTGCCGACATAGAACCCTTCATCGATATAGCGTAGGAAATTCGCGACGTGCTGCGGCGCCTGCTCGTCGAATAGCTCGATTGTCACGCGGCCGAGATCGGTGCACATGGCGACATCGGTGGCACGCGCTGCCGGGACGGCACAGACCGCGAGCGCGGCCAACAGCGGAAATCTCATTCGCCTCATCAATGGTTCCCCGTAATCCGTCACGGTAGCGTCGTGACCCTGCTTCGGTCAATGGTCAGAAGGCTGACGGTCTGTAGCGTCGGCAGGGATTCGAGCCCGGGCATTCGTCAGTGCAACACGGCACAATGGCGCCGTGTTTTCACGTTTACGCAATGGTTCCCTTGCACGCGACGTCGGCTCCGGCGCTCGGTTCGAGCGCCGCCGGGTCGCTCGGTTGTTGAGCGTAGGTACGGCGCTGATTGGGCTCGCGTTCATCTGGCGTTACTCGCCGCTATTGGATTGGCTGTCCGTGGAGCGAATCGCACCGACGCTCGATGCGCTGAGCGCCAGTCCATGGCGCGGGCCGATCGTCATAGCGACTTTTGTGCTCGCGAACGTCGTGATGTTTCCAGTGACCCTGCTGATTGCTGCGACTGCGATCGCGTTCGGCGCGTCCAGCGGCTTCGTTTGGGCCGTGTTGGGTTCGTTGACGAGCGCGGCTGCGATGTTCGGCGTCGGCCATTGGCTCGGCCGGCCGATAGTTGAGCGTTGGGCTGGCGAACGCTTCAACGCCGTCGCCGAGCGGCTCGCACGCGGCGGTCTCGTTGCGGTCTTCGTCATGCGCAATATACCGATCGCGCCGTACACGCTCGTCAACTTCGCCGCTGGCGCATCGCCGATACGATTTCGCGACTACCTGCTCGGCACATTTCTGGGTATGACGCCCGCGATAGCGGCGCTGATCTTTCTCGGCGATCGTTTGCGAGACGTTTGGCAACGGCCGACGGCTGCCAATCTCGCACTACTTATTTTTGCGGTAACCGCGTGGATCTCGCTCGTACTGACGTTGCAGCGCGTCAGCAATCGGATGGCCGCGATGCGCTAGGCGAGATTCGCTACCGTGAATTTCGAATCCAGGTCGCGCAGCATGAACAACGTGTAACAGGCCGCAAGCATCGGCCATGCCGCAAAGAACAGCAGGCTGTCGAAGCCCAAGTACTGCTGCCACGACGACAGTGTCGAGACCGTGTGCAACGCAAGCACGATGCCGTAGGTGATCGTTTTTTTGATGCCCAGCACGAACGCGACGATGATCGCCAGCTCGACGATGCCGATTACGAGGAAAACGGTCTCGCCTAATCCGCCGATCAAATAAAAGTTTTGGAACACAGCGCCGGCATGGGCTGGATTGACGAACTTATCGAGCGTCCACATCAACATGACGATGAAGACGCCGAGACGTAGCGTCAATAACGGCGTCGCAAGTCGAGATTCGGTGTTCATAACTCCCCCTATATTTCTTAATGATTCACTTCGGCCGGCATTGGACTCGCCGGTATCAATAAAAAAGGCTGGGCACTTCTCGCGAAGTGCCCAGCACGGCGACCAACGGAGTAGGAAAATCGCCGTCGCGTGGTCAGGACGACGGCGAGGAGCTGAAATCGGTTGGCGTCATCACCCATCGATCGTCAAGCATCAAAATGAGCTCACGACGATTGGTGTTCCCGAATCCAGTAATCGATCGACAGCTGCCCCGGGCCGCGGAAAATGATCCACGCGAGCACCGAGGCCCACAGCAAGTGCGTCGACCAAGCGCCGGGGTAGACGAAGAACTGAATGACGGCCGTCATCGCGAGCAACGCCGTCGCGCTCAAGCGCGATCCCAAGCCGACGATCAACAGTATCGGGAACACATGCTCAGCATAGGTCGCAAGGTACGCGGCGAAGCGCGGCGGTATGACGGGCACCGCGTACTCGTGCTCGAACAAGAAGAACGCCGACTGGCTGAGCGTCAAGCCTTCCTCGACCTTCGTTCGGCCGGATAGCCAGAACGTCGTCGCGATGAAGATGCGAGCCGGCGTGCTGATCAACGTCTCGTATGAAAACTGCTCTAGCCAGCGAATCGCGCAGCGCGCGTTGGCGGTAACGGAAGGTCGGCTGCGGGGCGCCGCGGCCGCATCGGCGGTCGTGTTCATCGCTTTGTCACTCTCGTTCGCAAAAGGTTTCGCCGGCTGCGAGTGCCGCGAAATGTTCGTTGATATCGAGCTCGGGTTGAGTGCGCCGCGCAGCTGCAATCGCATCCAACAAGGAGCGTCCTGCCGCGAGGGCCTCCAAGGCGGCGTACGCTCCGGGTGCGACGCGGCGTACTTCGACGGTAGCCTGCGGGCGAATGATTAGCAGGTGCTCGGGCTCGGCTGCGATGCTCGTGTGGTTTTCGATCGGGTCGGGGCTGCGGTTCAGCTCCCAGATTTTCGAGACCGGATGCCGCGAGCGCAGCAGACGTGCGGACGGATGCAGACGTAGTCCCGCTGCAATTTCGGGCTCGGCGAGGCGTGCCGCGACTCGCGCTGCATCGACTGCGATTGCATCCGTTGCGTGGTAGGCCTCGAGCCAGCGAAACTCGAGCTCGGCGACGTCCGGCAGATAGGGCACCGTCGCGGCCGGTGCAAAACGCGATAGGAACTGCGCGAACTTGTGGCCGTAGCCGAGCAACATCGGCGACGTCGGTGCGTGAATTGCGATGTACTCGTGCGCCGCGAATCGGAAGAACTGTTCACCGACGAGTCGCTCGACTGCAGGAAACGTCGCGGCCAACGCATCGACTAACGTCGAGTAGAGGTTGTTCTTGTAGACAGCGAGCCGCTCGGCATTCTCGTCAGCGCTGCCACGCAGCGCGGCGGGCAGCGAGTGCGGTGGCGCACTGCCGGCGGGGGTCAGCAGAAAGCTGCGAAAGTTCGTCTGCAATTCAGCCAGTGACGGCATGAGCGACCTCCGGGCTATCGCATGCAGCGGCGGCGCGGGCATCGGCGCGGCCAGCTTCGGCTACGAGCTCGGCAAGGGACGGAACGTTTGTGTCCCATTCGATCAGGGTCGGGCGAGTCCCGATACGCGTGATCGTTTCGCCATAGAGCGTCCAGACTTCATCGCAGACATGGCTGCCGTGGTCGTCGATGCGCAACGTTTGCCCGCTCGCCGTCGTCTCTAGGCTATGACCGGCCAAGTGGATTTCGCCGACCAGATCGCCGTCCATGTCGGCGAGATAAGCGTACGCATCCTCGTGCTGGTTGCAGGCGCTGACGAAGACGTTGTTGATGTCGAGCAGCAGGCCGCAGCCGGTGCGGCGCGCTGCCTCGGTCAGAAATTCGGTTTCCGGCATCTCGTTGTCCGCGAAATCGATGTATCGGGATGGGTTCTCGATCAGGATCGAGCGTCCGAGCGCCGTTTGCATTTGATCGATATGCTCGCAGAGCACGTTTAGCGCCTCATCGGTATACGGCAGCGGCAGCAAGTCGTGCAGCGCATTGCCATCGTGGCTCGTCCAGGCGACGTGCTCTGAGACGAGCAGCGGTTCGTAGTGGTCGACGAGCGCGCGCCATCGGTCTAGGTGGTTGCGGTCAAGCGGGCTTGTGCCGCCAAGGGATGCGCCGACGCCATGGAACGACAGCGGATAGTGCTCGGCCAGCGCTTCGAGATACCGGTGCGGCGGTCCACCGGCGCCCATGTAGTTCTCGGTATGGAGTTCGAGAAAGCCAACGCTCGGCGTCGTCTCTAGCAGGCCACGATAGTGTTCCGGTTTGAGGCCGATACCGGCGGTTGCCGGCACCGGCCTCTCCCCGACGGGAGCATTACAGGGGGAGTCAGGGGCTCCCGATCCGCGCATCACTTAGCCCGGAACTCGCGCATCCGACGACTCGAGCGAGCCGGCGCCATGCGGCGTCTCGATCGCCGTGCACGTGCCCTGCGGCACGAGCTTCCAGGCGTTGGTCTGGTAGTCGATCGTCGAAGTGCCTGCACACGTCGTGCCGGGGCCCGCTGCGCAGTCGTTCTGACCGGCAAGCGAGATGCCGTAACACTTCTCCATGCCCTCCTGGGCGTTCGCTGTGGTCATCGTCGCGACAGCGGCCAGCCCTAACGCGGCGGCAACGCCGCTTGCAACGGTCTTTAATTGGGTTGTCTTCGACATTCGGATTCTCCTGTGCCAATGGACGTATTCAGTGGTTGTCGGGCATTCAGACCCGCAACGGTCGCGCTTTATTACACAGGGTTGCGCCGGACGGCTCGTCCGTGTGCGCACGGCGCCGGAGCTTCAGGAAGGTCGCAATGGTGCGACGCTTGGTCCCGTCGACTTAAGTTGCGCGTTCGTCGGACGTAATTCGGCCAACGGCCGTAAGCGCCTGCTCGTGAGCCGCTTCACGCCAAGTCTCCGCGATTGCCGCGGCATACCAATTGCGCATGTACTCGTGTCCGAGCAGATGCCGGCCGTAGTTCGTTGCTGTCTCGGTGAGCGCGAGCCCGAATGTCTGCACGCGAAAGGCGACGGGCGCAAAGAACGCATCGACGGCTGTCAATGCGGAACCGGCCAAGTACGGGCCGCCGAAACGATGGAGACCCTCGCGCCATAGCTCATCGAGCCGTGCGACATTGGCTGCGAGCGGCGGATCGACCTCGTTGAGCTCGACGCGCACACCGCAGTTCATCGAGCAGCGATCCCGTAGCGCGATGAAGTCGGCGTGCATCTCGGCTGCGGCGCTGCGTGCCCACGCGCGTTTCTGCGCGTCGGCCGGCCAAACGCCGTCGTGACGTTCTGCCAGATACTCGACGATTGCGAGCGACTCCCAGATGACGGTTTCGCCGTCATGCAGGCAAGGGACGAGGCCGGTCGGTGAGAACTGCCGGAACCGTTCCCAGTTCGCTTCCTCGGAGAACGGCACGAGATATTCCTCGAACGGGATATTGAGCGCACGCATGAGAAGCCACGGCCGCAACGACCACGACGAGTAGTTCTTGTTGCCTATGTAGAGTCGATATGTCACGAGTCGTCTCAGCGCGCGCCAACCAGACTAGCGTACTACGGTATGCGCAAGCTTGCGCTTGCGCCGTGGTGCCGCCGCGCACCTCGTGCGGCGTTTGTCGGTGCGGCGCTTATATATAAGGAATGATCTCGATCGTGCAATTCGGCACTACTGTTATTTGCTTATTGGCGGAGCAGTTCGATCAGCTCGGCGACGTCGTCGCGGATCGTGACACGCGCTGGGAATCGGCTGGTGCCGCGATCGTAAGTCCAGTACTCGGTGATGCGCACGCCAACCTTTACGCGCCGGCCGCCCCGACGCGTGCCATAGATAGGCTCCTCGACGACGCGCATTGCATCCGGTTCGCCGCAGCGGCGGATGATATCCGCTGCAGCCATGCGCTCGCGAATCAACCGGCTGCCGCACCAGAATGCGTCGGGCTGGGCCGCAGCCGACTGTGATAGCAGGACGCTCGCGACGACGTAGGCTGCAACTACACATCGGACGATCATGCGTTAACAACCTAACGGTTGCCGATGCGTGACGTCTAGCGCGAAATCTGGGTCATTTCCCGCGTTCTGACGCGTGCAGCGTCGTCGCAGTTCGCCGACTGTGAGTGGCTCACATGGGAATGTAAGCGCCTGCACGGAGCCCATACCGTCTAGAATAAGCGGATTATGAACGGCCGCTACTGGCAGAATCTGACGACGACCGACTTCGCAGAGATCGACGCGGAGACGGCCGTTGCGCTGTTGCCGGTCGCGGCAATCGAGCAGCATGGCCCGCACTTGCCGCTCGCAACCGATGCGCTGATCAACGAGGCGATTGTTGCGGCAGCGCTAGCGCGCGTGCCCGAGGACTTCGACGTGCTTGCACTCCCGGCCCTGACGGTCGGCGCCAGCCTCGAGCATACGAGCTTTGCCGGCACGCTGAGCGTCGAGCCGGAGACGCTGCTCGCCGTCTGGCGTCAGATCGGCGCGAGCGTCGCGCGTGCCGGTGTGCGCAAGCTCGTGATACTCAACACTCACGGCGGTCAGACCGGGCTCGTCGATATCGCTGCTCTGGACCTGCGCGCCCGCTACCAGATGCTCGTCGCGCGCGCGAATTATTCCAAGTTTGGGTTGCCAGCCGGCGTTTTCCCAGACAATGATCTGACCGGCGACATTCACGGCGGCCTGCTCGAGACGTCGTTGATGCTGCACATCGCACCGGATCTCGTACGCACGTCGGCGCTGCAAGTCTTCTCCGGGTTGCCCGAGAAGCTCGCCGATCGCAACGCGTGGCTCGGCGTCGAGAAGCCGGTCGGCTTCGGCTGGCTCAGCGAGGACCTGACGGCCAGCGGTGCATCCGGTAACGCGGCCGCGGCCAGTGCCGAGCGCGGTGCGGCTTATCTAGAGCATGTCGTGACGGGCTTGGTGCAGCTGCTCGCCGAGGTTGCCGCGACGCCGCTTTTAATCATCGACGAGGGCGCGCGCGAGCGTTGAGGTTACCGGCCACTCGGCGAGATGGGCGGCGCGGTCAATCTTGGCCGGATTGTTCGTCAGCAATCGCACGCTCGCGATGCCGGGGTCGTGCAGTGCTGCCACAGCGCCTCGACGGTGCGCGCTGCCGCCAGGGCCGGTTTGTTGATGCCGTGATCTAGTGGGCTCGTGAAGGTCCGGTCGCAGCGCGCGGCGACATCGGTATCGGTCGAGTCGATTAATCTAAAGATAGAAACCGGCTGGGCACCGCGAGGGTGCGCAGCCGGTTCTATCGAGAGTACTACGGCGCAATATTGCCATCGATTTGGGTGATGACTTGGCCGACCGTGATTCCAAGAGCCTGAAACGCACCGACGACGGCCAGAGCAATGAGGCCGCCCGCGACCGCGTACTCGACAGTCGTGAGACCACGCTCATCCCTAAGAAACTTAACAACAGTTGTTTTCATTTGA
>JAHEEN010000040.1:0-1194 GCA_024640685.1 Rhodospirillaceae bacterium | reverse complement strand
TCCAAGAGCCTGAAACGCACCGACGACGGCCAGAGCAATGAGGCCGCCCGCGACCGCGTACTCGACAGTCGTGAGACCACGCTCATCCCTAAGAAACTTAACAACAGTTGTTTTCATTTGATTCACCGTTTTTTTCTGTAGAAAAAAGACCACTCTCTCACGCTGCGTCGGGCGGTCCGAGAATGCTCTCGGCCTATTCGACTGTGCTCGTGCATTAAGGCCACGGCGCTATCGAATATCCAACTCAAGTGTGATTCGAGCTTGGGCGTTTTATACGCGGATGCCTCTCGAGCGCGATAGGATTATTTTGCGATTCGCAGGTAGTTTTCTCGTCGGATGGGGTCGAGTGACTTTATGAATACAGCGCTCGTTGTCCCTAGCACAAGAATCGAGTGGAACACGAAGGCTAGGAAGGAAGCTGTACGGCATTTTGTAAAACGTCGGAATGTGAGCTTCGTCTACGACCAGCTGCGGTGATGCGATGTATCGTCGGCGGCCATCAAGGTATCTCTTTCGAGAGCGAGCAAGGCCCCAATACGATGCGCACTCTTCGTGCTCTTTGGATCGATTTAACGGTCGCTGTCAACGAATCCGAGGCATCGAATGCGTTGCGGCCTTTGTGCGATCCTTTCTATTGGTCGAATCTCGGGCAATTAGAAGAACTGCTTTCCCGGAGACACAAAGAATTCGATCTCGCGGTCTTCGACTACGACTACCCGGATCGGGCAGGTTTGCGCTTGCTTCGGTCTGCAAAAACCGACTTCCCGTCCTTGCCAATCGTCATGTTGACGATGCAGCATTCCGAGGCGCTAGCCGTCTGGGCATTCAGGAGCAAAGTCTGGGACTACCTCGTCAAGCCGGTCTCGAAGCGTGATGCAGAGCGCTGTATCGTGGGTCTTTCGCGTGCGTTGCACGAGCGGAACGAGCAAACACCCCGAAGAGCTGCCCGGCAGGCAGACAAGATTCCGGACGAAGTCGCCTCCGTGCCGAAGGCCGATGAGCGTACGCTGGCGCCCGCGCTGCGTTTCGTCGAGCGAAATTTTCGTTCCGTAATAAAGAGCGAGTCGGCTGCTGCGACCTGCAACATGAGCCCCTTCCGCTTCAGCCGGCTATTCAAGGAAACCTTCGGTGTCACGTTCAGGGACTACCTGATCAACTACCGTCTCCGGGAGGCCTACCGCCTCTTCGAAAATC
>JAHEEN010000039.1:15854-19425 GCA_024640685.1 Rhodospirillaceae bacterium | reverse complement strand
AGTGTCCCAGCGGGGCGAAGTCCGCGTAGCCGCGAACGTCAATGGCGTCCATGGGGCAGGCTTTGACACAGGAGTAACACTCCCAGCACATGTTGGGTTCGATGTTGTAGGCGCGCCGCAGAGTCGGATCGATGTGCATGATGTCTGAAGGGCAAATATCAACGCAGTGTCCGCAGCCGTCACAACGGGTCATGTATACGAAAGTAGGCATATCTAGTCTTCTCTCAAAAAAATTTGATCAGTTGAAACAGCTCAGTAATGGCTCGGCGCTTCGCGCTTGATGCCCAGGCCCATGTTGGGTGGGTTTTTGCCCAGGTATTCCGGAATATCCGGATACTTTTGATGTACCGCAGGATCCGACAAATCGGGTATTTCCGGAAGATTCTCCATTGAACCATCGGCCTTGGTCACCCGTTTCTGGAACGCCGCGGCCGGTTTGAAGAACATGTGCGCGAACTTGGACCAGAGCACCGTGCCGAACAGCACCGTGGCGGCGGCGATGAATGGGACGAAAAACAAGATTGCCCCGAACACGGACCAGAGCAGCGCGAACGTAGTGGTCGCGAGCAGCGCCAGAATGAACAGATCGGCCTTCACCACCCGGTACCAGGGGTTGCCCTCTGCAGCGACATCGACGCGGATGGCGAACCAGAACCAGTAACCGCCCACGCACACCATCAATGCGCCGAGGTGCCAAATTAGCGGCCAGGCTGCTGCGTTGGCCGATTCGGCATAGCCGAAGATCAACACGGCCGTGCCAACGACAAACAGGATGAAGCCGTACATCGTGAGCAGATGTGCGAGCCTGCGCTTCTGGTTGCAGAATTCAGCCGAGGTCAGCACGTCCTCCGCCACCGTCTTGATGGCGATGCCGACCTTGTCGCCGCCCGAAACCTCCCGGGTGGCCATTTTCTTCTGCCTTTCCGAATTCTCGAAAAAATACTGCGCGCTCTTCTTGTGGATCGTATCCAGCAGCGTTCCGCCCACGACCAGGATCGCCATCAGGATCACGTAAGCCTGCATCGCTATCGGCGGGATGAGCCCGGAAAGCTCGGCGAATGGATTGATATTGAACATAAAATCCGGTCTCCTCAGGATCTAGTCATTGAGCGATTGACTTTGAAACAATGGCGTTCGTTGCGCAGTCAACCCATTATTATAATTGGTCTAAACCATTGAGCCACACCCCAAACTGCGCCGATGAAATCGTCAAATACAGCTTGAAGCGAATTCATCCTGTATATGACGAACCGTGCGAGGAGAATGCTGGATGACAGATTCGGCGACGGCTGCTTCCGCAGAGGAGTGGACGTTTGCATACCTCGAGGAGCTAGAGGCAGCAGCAATGGCGGAAAGGCTCGAGAATGCTGCTGTGCCGGGTCTATAGGCACTGAATCGACGGTTCCTACAGACGCCTGCCTGAATTCGCGCGTCACAGACCCGTTCGTCACAAATAGGTTCTCCGAACAAACAATCAGCCTCATGGTGCGAGGCTAGATTGGACGCACGCTTCTCAACGATTGCTTCGAATATAAGCAGCCGCTTCCTCATGCCCCGGCGCGCGCTCCAGGACGTGGCCATAGGCAGCGCGAGCGGCGGCGACGTTTCCTTGCCAAGCGCGAGCGCGCGCGAGATACACGAAGAACGTCGCATCGCTGGGAAAGCGCATCGTCATTTCCGTCGCGTGATCCGCGAGCGTGCGCCACTGCTGCAACCCCTCCTCGGCAACCATGAGCCGCAGATGCGCATAGTAGTTATATGGCGCTACGGTCAGTGCTTGATGCGCCTGCGCCGCGGCTTCGCGCCAGCGACGCTGGGCCAGCAAAGGCAGCGTGATGCCGAGCATCGCATCCAGCGACTGCTCGTTGAGCTCGAGCGCTCGCCGGTAGTCACGAAGAGAGGCGTTGTAATCGCCATTCAAGTACTTGAGCCATGCCGAGCGGAGAATCAAGAACTCATTGCTTGGCTGCGATTCGATCATGGGCTCGAGAGCGCGCATTGCACCCGCATAGTCGCCGGCTGCTTCTCTTTCATAGCTGTGCTGCCAGCCCGATTGACCGAGGGCGCTCGTGGTGAGAAAAACAAGCGCCACGAGGCCCAATGCGCCCGGCCTGTGCCTCTGCGTCGACATCCGCACTCCCCTCACTGCCACTCGTGGGCAAAGTTAAGGTACAAGAACGGGCCTCGATACGGATCGCTGCCCTGCCGGGACTCGTACTCCTCGACACCGACTAACAGCATAAGGCGATTCTGCTCGCCGAATACCCATTCACCACCGACCGACAGCGTGCCCGTCTGGAGCTCCGCCAAATTGAATATCGTCGCCGCATCATGATCGACGCCGAACTGCCGCTCGCCCCCGAGAACACTGAACCGCAGATTGTTGAGATTCAGAAACCCGTTTGGCCGAAGCCAATGCGTCCACTTGAGCTCGAAGGCTGATGTGCTGTCCGGGAGATTCGCTCCGGATGCATTCGAAACGTCGATGAAGTAGCCGCGCACCTGTACCCAGTCGCTTTGTTGATTGAGCGCGAAACCGATCGTAGGCGTGAATTGATCGATATCGAGTCGGCCTGCCAGCGCCTGGCCACCGCGATACTCGCTGCGCGTAAAACCTAGATCGACGTAGAACGTCTCGCTGAAGTTCAGATACGAGACCTGCGCTGTCCCGGCAGCGACGGAGTCGGCTTCGTCGATGGCATCATTCGAGATATTGTAGCCATCTGCCCGTAGCGTGATCCGCCCATCGATACCGTCCGGCGTCAGCGCAACACGGCCGCTCAGAAAGATGTTGTCTTGGTCGACGCTGCTGCCATCGTCGAGATCGAGCGCCGTGCGGTTGAATCCGATCGTAAAGCCGCCACGCTCGAGATAATCGGCGCGCAGAAACATCCCCGCGTTACCGAGACTATCGCGCGACGTGGCCGCATCGGAGAACTGACTCGTGAACGTTTGCAGATCCACGCGCGCGAACCAGCTGTCCTGCGCATTCACCACGCTCGAAATAAAGTTGGAGAGTACGAGCATCGATGAAATCGTGAGCACTTTCCTCCGTGCCGCTAGCGCTGTCATGTCCCCTCACTCCGTGGCGACGTGCTCTCGGTACTCGCATCACTTGTTTCGTGCTCCCAAGCGGGGATTCCTGCGTCTGCGAGCTGTGCTATACGCAACAATGTCGCGGCACTGCGCTGAGTTCCGGCGACGATAGACAGGGACCTGCAGCCACAGGCGGGATCCAGCACGGCCTCCGTTAGGACTTCGCGTTGTAGGCCTACAAGCTCCAAGCGATGCCGACCGCGCTGAACGAACTGTCGCTGTTGCTCCAACCAGTCACGGCTGTAGCAGCTCGCAAGACCCGCTCCGAGCGGCCGCACCAAACCCAAGACCGCCCGCTCCCACAATGTGAGCGGCAACAATCTCGCCGGCGGAAGATCGCACCAGGCTAAAGTCTCGGCGGAGAGCGGCGTCAGGCCCAGCGCCAAAACATAGGTATCGAGGAACAGGTTTGCAGGCCCGCTGCGATCGTAGAACGCGAGCGCGCCGTTGCGCCGCTCGAAAGCGGCGCTGGCCG
>JAHEEN010000039.1:0-15754 GCA_024640685.1 Rhodospirillaceae bacterium | reverse complement strand
GGACCGTCGAATCCTTGATAGACCTGCCAAGGCCCGAGAAACGGCGCGAGCACGGGCACACTGCCCAGCTCACCGAGCCGGGCCCGGGCAAGCCGCGCGCGCTCGTAGTTGGTCTCGGGTAGACCTGGCTGCTCGAGCAGTAAGATCGGCGGACTCAATGAGATGCGCAGCCGCAGCGCTGCAAGCACGGTTAGGGTGGTCAGCAGAAACGGCAACGCCATGACCGGCAGGTTGTAGACAATCAGAAACCGCGTCAGGGCACCTGAGACAACGGCCGATGCACCAGCCGCAAAAATCGCGACGATAAAGCTCGATGCCGACGGAACGCTGAAGATTCCGCCGAGCGCCATCGCCGTCAACGCAAAGTTGAAGCCGGTCCAAGCAAGCAGACCCGCAGGAGGGTCGGTCATCAGCGTCAAATAGACCGCCTGCCCGCTCAAGAAACCGGCAAGGCACAAGAACGCAAGGTAACGGGAACGCAGTAGGACACCGATGAACAGCAAAGCCCCAACGACCGGATGCGGGCTGAAGAAGGTCGAGCCCAATGAGGCGAGAAATGAATCGATCCACGAACCAACCAGGGCCGAGCTGCCGAACAGCGCAGGCGGCAGCTGGGCCGGCTCATAATACGGCGTGAGTCCGCCATAGGTGCTCGCCGCGAGTGCAGCGGTCAGCGCCACGATCACGAACGGCAGACTCAAGACGGGAAGATGCCCGAGCTGCCATAGGAAGCTCCGCAGCATCGCGGTCAGGAATACCGTCAGAGCTGCGCTCAGCACGATTAGCAGCACTAGATTGAGGTTCAGCGTGTAATAGGCGCCAAGCGAGAGTCCGACGAGCAAGCTCGAGTACACGTTCACACCGCTCGTCGGATACGGAAGCCTCAACGAGTACCCGACCGCCATACCGACCGCCGCCCCGATCAAACCAGCGAGACCGACGTTTGGGAACCAGAACGTCGCGGCAAGGTATGCGATGCCGATGACTGGATGGTCGACGAATAGGATGCCGCTATAGGCGTTTAGAACACCGGATACCGTCCGGCGGGCATCCGCGAGGCCAGCGCCGCCACGCCAATTAGCGCTTGTCAGCATCATCGTCAGCGTGATGGATCGGGGGACTGGCCATCGTGGTCAGTCGGAGCGAGATGCGGCGGCAGCTGCTCGAGCTCCGTTACGGTCGCAAGCGTCTCCCGCTCGCGCACGACAGAGACCTCCGCTTCACCGTGAACGAGCACGACGCGCGGGCGGTACTCGATGAACTGCAGCCACTGTGTGTTGTTGTAGGCCCCGACCGGGCTCACGATTAACGTGTCGCCGGTGCGCACGGGCGGCAACAGGATACTCTTTCGAATCACGTCGATGTTCATGCACAGCGGCCCGTAGATTACGGTTTCTTCCGGCGCTCCAGTCAAATCCCGGGTCGGCGTGATTTGATGGTTGTACCAGAACGCGGTGAAGAGCACGTTCACGCCCGCATCGACGATCACGCAACGACGCCCGTCCGGCATCTTCTTGTTTGCGACCACGGTCGTAATGAGCGATTCCGCGTCATCGACGACGGCTCGCCCCGTTTCCAGAATCAGCGTCGGTAACGGTCTACCGCGCGCAACTCGCTCGTAGGTGGCCTCGAGCAGCGGCGTGCAGACCTCCTCTGCGTATTGGTCTAGGCTCGGTACGACTTGCTCGGGCGGCAAATAGATCCCCTGCAAGGCATTGTGCGAGGCGAATCCGCCGCCGATATCGATTGCATCGATTTCGCAACCCGTCTTTTGCTCGACGTCATTCATGAATCCGGCGACGATGCGTGCCGCAGCGCCGTAAGCCCGATGATCGAGCACGAACGTGCCAATGTGGCTGTGGAGCCACTTGAGCTCTAGGCTGTCACTGTTGGCGATACGCCAGGCTGCGTCCATTGCCTGCCCGGACTCGACATTGAATCCGAAGCGAGACCAGTTCTCCGTGTAGCCCGTCTCGTAGTTTAGCCGTATCCCGATCGGAACACGGCGCCCTGTTTCTCGAGCTATCGATTCGATCAAATAGAGCTCGTCGAGATGGTCGACCTGGATCCGCGCACCTTCGGCGATCGCTCGCTCCAAGCTCGAGCGAGTCTTGTGCGGACCGTTGAACACGATCTCGTTGCCCGGCACGCCGAGCGAGCGTGCCTTCTCGTACTCGAACCCGGATACGACTTCGGCCCATGCACCCTCTTGGTGAAGAGCGCGACAGACAGCGCCGAGATAATTCGTCTTATAGGACCACGCGTAGCGAACGCTCGGGTAACGCGTCGCAAATGCGTGCAGCAGGTGGCGTGCGTTGTCGCGCAGCTTCTGCTCGGAGATCACAAACAACGGCGAGCCGTGCTCCTCAACCAAGGCGGCCACGCTCACGCCGGCAAGCTGATCCTGCCATTGCGACCGCTGCACCGAGCCGAACTTGTTGACCATCCCGCTGCGGTGCATGACGATCGAAGGCTTCACCCATGGCTTGCGGGCATCAGTCATGGCGACGACTCCTGATGTGGTTCCAGTGGCGTACGCCAACCGTTCATGACAACCGACTCGTACTCCTCGAGCGGTAGGATCGTGTCCTCGGCGTAACGCAGATAGATAACGCCGGCCGGCGCAGGCTCCTCGCAATCGAGCCGTTCGCCGCGCATCAATCGAAGCAGGGTATCCAGCGCGTTGTGCCCGGCACCAGCCGTCAGATAGACCCAAGCTGGAAAACGCGGATTGATCTCGATCAATCGATAGGCGCCGTCGGGCTCCCGCATGACCTCGACCTCGAGCGGTCCGCGCCAGCGGGTCCGCTCGACGAGCGAGCGGCTCGCCTCGAGCAACGTGTCGTCGCTGACCGTGATACCGGACCAGGCCTTGCCCTTATCGGTCAGCGCAAGCTTCTTCATCATGACGGGACTCAGCAATCGACCGTTGCCGTCAGCGACGCCGGTCAGGTTTACCTCTTCGCCCTCGAGAAACTCCTGTACCAATACGGGCAACCCCCACTGCGCAGCGATGCGCTTGAAGGCGGTCACCGCCTGATCCGGACTTCGGACGATCGCGGCGTCGTAGAAGAGCCCCTTGACGACGAGCGGAAACTCCCAGCCGCGACGGGTGCACTCGAAAAAGAACTGCGCATCGGCGACAGGTTTAGTTCGTGGTGCCTCGATGCCGGCGTGCGCCGCCAGCTCCTCCAAGCGATCCTTGTTGCGTAGCTCCAGCTGGTCGGGTGATGGCAGGTACGTCGCTATGCCCATGCGCTCGATTTCGGACAGCAGCCGCGTGACGCTGGGGAGCTCGGCATCGAGGCACGGGATGAGCGCGTCGATTTGCTCGCGCTCCTTGATGAGTGCTATGCGCTCGAGAAACGTGGAGTCGCCGGCGGACGGATACGGCAGCAAGTACCCGGCATCGCAGTATTCCGGCAGGTGCAATCCCGGATCTAGCGCCTCATAGCCGAGCCCCACGATACGGCCGTCGAATATGTCAGTTTCCCGAAGACAATGCGCAACAGCAAGGCCGGGGCCGGGGTTGTCCGGCCGCGCATTCATACCGGTTACAGCGATGCATCGCGGTAACCCTCGGTGGGCAGCACTCACGGGCGCCGCAGCTGATCGCGCACCGAGCCCAAAAACTCCAGCAAATCCCGATCGAGCGTCGACGAATCGAGATCGTACTCGTCCGAGAGCTGCTGCTTGAGCGCCTTCAGATCCCGTGTCTCTTGCAGAATCTTGAGGATGTCGCGCCCCGTTTCATTGAGCGTGAAGCTATGGCCGCTTACGGGGTCGAATAGAAACCCACTACTGCTGAGCGCGAGCCGCTCCAATGTGGCCGCGTCTGGAAGTAGGGACTCTTCGCTGAATTGGAGCTCGCTCATGGGCGCTCATGCGTTGGGGTTTCGCCAAAAATAGCGATCACCAACGTGGGCGGTAATACGCAATAGCCGAGCTATTCGGCGGAAGACTGCGAAGAGATCGAGACGCCTAGTCGCGAGCACAAACGAAAGCCAAGTGAGGCTAAAACTAGGGCAAATCAGAAAGCCCGGTGGAATCAGGCGGTTACCTTGGTGCAATCTAACTGCCTGATTCCGGTGGTCTACAGCCCGCAGAAACAGTGGGAGTTCAATGGTCCGATACTTAGCGACGGTTCTTGGGAAGCTGAGGTTCTACCATTGAACTACACCCGCAAATCAGGGAGATACGGCGCCCGCTCAGCCGGGTGAGGCTACTTGGATTCTAAGAGAATCTCCGGGGCGGAGAGAAGAGATCGTCGGAATCCCAACTGTTTACATATATTAAATTTGGTCGCGCGGTACATTCCGGCCACACGGTTGACCCGGTCGCCGTGACCACGCCGGGCTCAAGCCGGCCGTCGCGAACGAACGGGGCTCTATTTTTTTATGTTAAGCCGTGCTGCGGTCCTGAGAGGCAGGGACATGCCAGCCATCACGTAAATATTCAATTAAATTCGAGCTCTGGATCGGGCTGAGCGTCTCGCTGGCCGTAACACGCTGCCACGTGGCATGCTGCCAACTTCTTAAAGAACAAAAAAACGTCGGCGTGCCGCACCTAGTTCTTTGCGTATTCTAATTATCGCACCTCAGCCGTTCTATCAGGATCGGGGCACGCCGATAGTGCTTCGGCGCGTGATCTTTGCCCTGATTCGCTGCGGTCATACGGTAGACATGATCACGTTCCCGGGTGGGACCGAAGTCGCTATCGATGGTTTGCGTGTTTTGCGTGTCGGCGTATGGACCGGAATTCGCGACATCCCAATTGGGCTCTCGATCAGGAAGCTGGTTCTCGACTTGTTTGTACTGCCGGCGATCATTCGACAGCTACGACGAGAACACTACGATTGTATGCATGCTGTCGAAGAAGCTGCATTCCTCGCCCACATCGCCGCTCGTCTATATCGCGTTCCTCTGCTCTATGACATGCAGTGTTTGCTCTCCGAGCAGCTATCCACCTGGCGGGTGTTTCGGTTTGGCCCCATCCGATCCGCATTGCGCTTCGCGGAACGCTGGCTGCTGCGTCGCGTGGATGCCGTGGCATGCAGCGTTGGTCTCGAGGAACACGTGCAAGAGATAGCGCCTGGTACGCCCGTAACGGAGTGGCATTATCCTGGCAACGATGCCGTGATTCCGGACACCGCTAACAGCCCACTCTCGGGCGAACCGAAAATCGCAGCCAACCGATATGTAATAGCGTATACCGGCAATTTCGCCCCGTATCAGGGTGTCGAGCGTCTGGTCGAAGCCATCCCCGATGTGCTCGAGGCGATCCCGCATGCGTTGTTTCTGTTCGTAGGAGCGGAAAGCGACGCGCCGCTACCTGGATCGTCTTCCGTCCCGTCCTTTGCCGACGCCGTGGGCGTCGTACCGAGACAGCCGCAAGCACAGATAGCCCGGTACTTGGAAGTGGCTGATGTCCTTGTCTCACCACGGGATATCAGTGGCAACCTGCCGCTGAAGGTTCTCGAGTACATGTCTGCCGGTAAGCCCATCGTCGCTACGGACTCGCCGGCACATCGGAAAGTACTCGACGACAACTCGGCGATACTCGTCTCACCTGACCCCAGAGCACTGGCCGCCGGTATCGTTAAGCTCTACAAGGACCCGGAGCTCGGCAAGCATCTCGCGGCAGCTGCGCAACGTTTCGCTCTGGAGCACTTAGGCTGGAGCGATTTTATCGATGAGGTCGGCGAGCTATATGCGTCGCTTGCGCAAAGAGGTTTGCGAACGTGACGCTGGCCGCGGCCGCGACTAATAAGGTCTCGGTAATCATCCCGGCGCGAAATGAAGCTGAGAACATAGCCGGAACTGTTGGCGCCGTCCTGTCACAGGAAAGGTCGGAGCATGAGATGGAAGTCATCGTCGTCGACGATGGCTCCACGGATGACACCGGACAGCGCGCCAAAGAAGCAGGCGCCCGGGTGATCCGCTGCAGCGAAGTTGGTGGCAATCCTGCAGCCGCGCGCAACCGTGGTGCTGCAGCCTCAGAAGGCGATCCACTGATATTCCTCGATGCCGACTGCGAGGTTGCGGAAGGCTGGCTGGCGGCTTTTCTTGAGGCACACGCGGCCGGCGAGACGATCGTCGCCGGTTCTCTCGACCTGCCGCCGGATCTCCCAGTTACTGCGAAGTGCGATTACTACTGCGGCTGGTATCTCGCTCATCCGCGCCGTCCCGCCGGTTACGTTCCGCACGCGCCTGCACCCAACCTGAGTGTCCGCACGGAGGTTTTCCTGTCGACCGATGGCTTCGAAGAGCTGCCCTATTCGATAGCCAGTGAGGAACGCGCCTGGCAAGCAGAACTACGCAGACGCGGTCATCGAATCTACTTCGAACCGAAGGCCAAGGCCAAGCACTACAATCGACCTGGACTGGGGAATCTGCTGCGAAGAAATTACCGCTGGGGGTATGCAGCTATCGGCAGCAAGCACGAGACTGGCACGGCCCGACTTGCTTGGCTGTATCGTTACCCTCGTCTCACGATTGCTGCGAGCCTGCCATTGGCGTTCATCCACGCCGTCTACATAATTGCCTGCTGGCTCAGATACGGCGTCTATCAGCCGTTGCTGATGCTGCCGCTAGTATTGCTGTCTCGCTTTGCCTATGCGGCTGGAATGATCATCGGTGGTGTACGTTGGCTTCGGCAGCGGAACAATCGCGCGCCGAACAAAGATCTTGGCGGTCGCCTCAGTTGAATACGCGGCTGGATAACGATCGACCGAGCGTTTGCGCCGTAATCTGTACTCACGATCGGCCCGAGCTTCTCGAAAGAGCGTTGACATCCTTGACTGGGCAGGCATTAGTGCCAGACGAAATCATGGTCGTCGACAACGCACCGTCGGACACACGTGCGAGCCATCTCGTCGCCGAGAGATTTCCAGCCGTCCGCTATATCTGCGAGCCGACACCGGGTCTGAATTTCGCTCGAAACCGGGCGCTCGCCGAGACGCGCCGTGAGATCGTCGCCTACCTCGACGACGACGCAGTGGCGGACGAAGCGTGGATTCAGCGTACGGTCGAAGCGTTCGTCGGCCACCCGAAGGTTACGGTTTGCACGGCGCGGGTAAAACCCCTCCGGCTCGATACCCACGCGCAACGGCTATTCGAGGCCCAGGGCGGTTTTGACCGCGGCGCCGCCCGTATCCATATGCCGCACGACGCCGGTGCGCTGCGGATGCATGGGCTGAGAGCACCTCTGATCGCATGGTCCATCGCCATCGGGGTCGGTGCAGCGATGGCTGTGCGGCGCAGTGCCGCTGATGCGATCGGTCGATTCGACATTGCTCTCGACCTCGGTGAGGTCCTGCCCGGGGGCGGTGATGTGGATATTATCTGGCGTACGCTGGATGCGGGACTCGAGGTCGTCTACGAGCCCGCCGCGCTCGTTCTGCATGAGCATCGTAGCGATATGGGGCAAGTCTATTCCCAGATTCTCGGTCATAGGCGCGCGGAGGTTGCTTTTCTCGTCAAATCCGCGCGTGCGGCCAGAGGTTGGAAGCGGGTGACCATTGTGGCTTTCATAGGCTGGCGTTTGATCAAACCCGGACTACGTTTGATACGTAAGCTATTAACCGGCAAGGATCCTCTGCCGACACCGCTGTTGGGACGTTTGTGGCTGAATGGCTGGCGTGGCGTTCGGACCTATGGTCGAGCAGTGCGGTTTGCTAACGAACGCGCCGCCAGATTCGGCACGTGAGCACCGCAAGCGATGCAGGTTTCCGTAATCATACCGGCACGTAACGCTGCTCGGACCCTGGCCGAGACACTCGACTCGTTGCTGCAGCAGACATTCATATCCTGGGAGGCGCTCGTGATCGACGACGGGTCGACCGATTCAACCGCCGCGGTCGTCGAGCGTTATGCTGCTAGGGACCAGCGTTTCAACTTGCATCGCGAGGGCGGAGTGGGTGCAGCTGGCGCTCGCAACGCGGGAATCTCCGTTGCGCAGTATCGGCATCTTCTCTTTCTCGACGCCGATGACTGGCTGCTTCCGTTGCATCTCGATCGGCTAACAGCTGCGTTCCGAGAGGACCCGCTGCTCGATGTCGCGGTCTGCGGCTGGGCACACGTCACGCCAGCACGCGAGTTCGTTTTCGAGCAGTCTGACGGAAACATCGGCGATCTGTTCGAAGAGCATGCGCAGTATTGCTACTCGTTAATCCACACCTATCTACTGGACCGGGCAGTCGTCGAGGAAGCTGGGGGTTTCGATACCAGCTTCGAGTCCTGTGAGGACTGGGATCTATTTCAGCGTATCGCGCGCACCGGCGCTCGTTTTGGTCGCGTAGCGGGAGTGCTCGCAGCATATCGGATGCGCGGCGGGTCAACGACGTCGGATGGTGTGCGTCTGCTGCGCGACGGGCTGCGCGTGCTCCGCAACGGTCATGGCCCTGATCCGCGCGTCGCCGAGCCACATCCGGTGTATCCGGCCGGTTTGGCGCGAGAGGCATTGCCGGAATGCGCTTGGGGGCATGCCTGCACTTGCGCCGGCTATCAGCTAGGGGCAGGGGCGGACGCGGTTCCGCTACTCGAGCTCCTAGCGGACATGCCGCCAGCGAAGCTGCGACCCGACGATGTGGCGAGCGCGCTCCTCGTACATTCGATGGTGGCCGCAGCGCGAGCGAAATCAGAGTGGCCAGACGTCTGGGAGCAGATTCGTTCTCGTCGGCGTCAATTCCTTGCGGCGCTCGAAACGCGTCTCAGACAAAAGCGCCTCGCTTCGAGCGTCGAGTCACTTGCGGATAGCCGGCTCTGGCAGATTCTGGGAAGACCGGGAAAAGTGCGCGTGTCGGCGAGAATGCAGTTCGCGAGAAGGCCTGCAGAGTATCGGCTAAGACGTGTCACCAAGACGCTCCGATCTGCAGCTGTCGCAACGATACGCACTGTTACGGTTCTCGAACTCCTGCTCCGACACATCAAGCGTTTGCGAAAACGACACGCGCGGCCACCGAATGCGGCGACCGAGATAGATTTCGAGTCGCGATTCACGCGGCAGCGGGATCCATGGGATTACGACAACCTCTATGAAACCAAAAAAGCGACGCAGACTCTCGCCTTTTTACCTGCGAGCAGCATCGAGAATGCACTTGAGGTCGGCTGCGCAGAGGGTTTCATGAGCAAGCGGCTTGCGGACCGGGTGGGTCATTTGCTCGCGACCGATATCTCGGCTACGGCACTGCGCCGTGCCGCCGCACGCTGCGCAAATCTTGGTAACGTCGAATTTCGGCAAGTCGACGCCTTCGAGGCACCGCCAGAGGGGCCTTTCGATCTGATCGTCTGCTCGGAAGTTCTCTACTACTGCCGAAATCGCAAGATGCTGCGCGAGGTCGCGCGAAGGCTCGCGGACAATCTCCGTAGTGGCGGTTATCTGTTGCTCGCGCACGGGAATCAGATAATCGATGATCCGCACAATATGGGCTTCGATTGGGGGCACGCCTTCGGATCCAAAGTCATCGACGAGGTCTTCTCTGCCATAGGTGATTTACGACTCGTCGCGGACGGGCATGCCCCACTGTATCGCGTGCAGCTGTTCCAGCGCGGTGGTGCAACGACGGGTCGGCCGGTACCCGAGGCTCTCAGCATGGCTGACCCCCTGCCAGACAGCATCGCCCGACAGGTCTGTCACGGTATGTTTCCCGGGTTGCCTATCCTGCACTACCCGAGCTTCGGGCTCGGAACCGGCTGCGTCAGTCCCGCGCTATTCGAGGAACACATGAACACGTTGGAGGATGCAGGGTATCGCACTTGTTCGCTCGACGACTGGAAGCGCGCTAGAGATTATGGGGACCTTTTAGCGGGCAGGGCCGTGCACATCGTTCTCGACGACGCCGATTCCGCTCTCCAGCATGACGTCTGCTCGGTCCTCGAGCGCCATGTCTACACTGGGACGCTGATCGTCACTTTCGATCCGTCCTGCCGACGCGTGATGCTGTCAGCGGCGACGGACCGGTCGGGTCGCTCCGCATGGCGCCAAGTCCGGCGGTTGCAGGCTCACGGCATGACGTTCGGTCTACGGCTACCGACCGCAGTCTGGTCCAGCAGCGATTCGCCGCAATCCACAACACAGCTCGCTCAGAGCGCTCGGACGGCGCTTTCGTGCGACCTCGCCGAGCCCGTATCGACTTTACGTGTCCCGGACGGCTATCGATGGGGGTTTCGGCAACGCTGGTTGGCAAGTCTGAGTGGTTTCGATTTCGCCATTGGCGCGCGTGTCGCGGTCGCACAGCCGAGGGATTGCCTGCTTGAATTGCCCGTCATCCGGATTTCTCCGACAACGTCGTGCGGCGCGCTCATGTCCGCCCTGCAATCACACGTCGAGAAGGCCGTTGCGTAGGGTGGCAAGCCGGCTTCTGCCGTATTTCCAGCTCCATCCGTGGAGCCTGCCGGCAATCATTTTCCTCGGACTGCTCGCCTCCCTTGCAGAGGGTATTGGTATTGGGCTGTTCATCCCCTTCCTCGAGAACTTGGACCACAGCGAGCCGTCCTCCACAGGCGTGTGGCTCGCGGATGCCCTGCGCCGCGTGTTTTCAGCGGTTCCCTCGGAACAGCGGCTCGTCGTCATCACCGGCTGTATCTTTCTGAGCATCGTCTTGAAGGCATGTCTGGGCTTTTGGCACCGTGTCGTGTTGCATTCCTTGGATGCTAGGTTCATTCATCATCTGCGCTCGTTGATCGTGTCCGGTCTCCTCCGCGTTGACTACGGCTACTTTTCGAGAGCTCAGACGGGAGAGTTGGTGAATACGCTTTCGAACGAGACGTGGCGAAGTGGCGAGGCGCTAACAGAACTCGTCAACTTCCTCACCAAAAGCACCGCACTCATCGTCTATGGACTACTACTGTTATTGATCTCATGGCAGTTCACGGTCGTCGTCTTGCTCGCGATGGGTGTGATCTGGTGGTCGTCACGACGCATCACCGGCAGAGCGGCCGTGCAGGGACGAGAAGCAACCGACGCGAGCAACGATGCGACGATCAGACAGATAGAAGTCGTCGAGGGAATGAAGACCATCCGCGTCAACGCGCGGGAGGACCACGAGCAAACGAGCTTCGACGCCGCATCGCAACGCGCTGCCGAAGCTATTCGGCGCGTGGCCATCACGCGAGATTGGGTCACGCCGGTCTATGAAGTACTGGCTGGTGGTTTTTTGGTGCTGTTTCTCTATACGAGCCTCAGCCGCGGCGAGCCGCTCGCAATCATGTTCGTCTTCCTGTTCGTGCTCTATCGACTCCAGCCTCTGGTGAAGACGCTCGAGGAATCGCGTATCCATATTGCGTCCCTCTCCGGGGCTGTCGATGCGGTCGGCGACCTTATCGATAGGATGCGACAACCGCCGAAGTCCTCGGGACGCCGCCAGTTCGACGGCGTGCGACGAGAGATACGCTTCGATCGCGTCACTTTCAGTTACGAGCAGGATTCTGCTGCGGCGCTCCACGAAGTTTCCCTGAGCCTGCCGCCAGGTAAGACGGTCGCGATCGTCGGGCATTCGGGAGCAGGCAAGACCACACTCGTGAATCTTCTTGCCCGCTTTTACGAGCCGGATAACGGTTCGATTCTCATCGACGGCGTGTCTCTGACCGAGTTCGACCTCAAAACCTGGCGGGAGCGCATCGCGCTCGTCAGCCAGGAGACTTATCTGTTCAACACTTCGATCCGCAACAATATTGCCTACGGGCGTCTGGATGCCGATCTCGAAGGCATCGTCGCGGCGGCGCGAGATGCAGAGGCAGACAACTTCGTACGCGCACTACCCGATAGCTATGAAACCAGAATCGGAGAGCGCGGTTGCAAGCTCTCTGCCGGTCAGCGCCAACGCATCGCGCTTGCGCGGGCGTTCGTTCGCGACCCGGATGTCCTGATTCTCGATGAGGCTACCAATGCGCTCGACAATGTCTCCGAAGAGGCAATCAAGAAAGCGCTCGAGCGTGTGCGAGGCCGACGGAGCCTGTTCGTGATCGCGCACCGACTGTCGACAGTGATGCATGCCGATTTAATCGTCGTTCTGGAGAACGGTCGTATCGTCGAACAAGGACGGTTCCAGGAACTCGTCGACCGAGGGGGTCCTTTCGCCACTCTCTACCGTAGCGAGTTACGGCCGTGACCCCGACGGTCGTGTCCGTCGTCATTCCCTGCTTCAACCAGGGACAGTTCCTCGCGAGCGCGATAGAGAGTGTCCTGGCGCAGAATCACGGGGCTATCGAGATCGTCGTCGTGGATGACGGTTCGACCGATAATACCTCGACGATCGCCTCGGGTTATCGTGGCGTGACGCTCGTGCGCCAGCAGAATCGTGGGCTGGCCGCCGCGCGAAACGCTGGATTCGATGCGGGAACCGGCGACTATGTAATTTTTCTCGACGCCGACGACGTGCTGTTGGCCGGCGGGATCGATGCGGGAGTCGATTGTCTCGAGGCGAATCGGGATTGCGCATTTGCATGGGGTAGATACCGGGTGCGCGACGAAGCAGGGAGCCTGTGGGAGCCTCCGACGACGCAGCTGCCTCGTGCAGACGCCTACCCCCCATTGCTGCGAGGCAATCACATAACGATGCACGCCACTGTGATCTATCGGCGGCGGGCGCTCGATTCTATCGGTCGGTTCAACCCGCGCTTGCCCGCCTGCGAAGACTATGACTTATATCTACGCATCGCCCGTAAGTCGCCGATCGCCTCGCACGAGCATGTCGTTGCCGAGTACCGTAAGCACAAAGGCAGCATGTCGGCTGACAGCCCGCGAATGCTGGAGGCCGTGTTGGCGGTGATGGCAGCACAAGTAGACTACGTCCAGGATAACCCGGAATATCTCACGGCGTACGCTGACGGTATTCGTTTCTGGAAAGCGTTCTACGGTGTCCGTAGCCTACGCCGCATAGCGACTAAGCTGCGCGCGTGCCGGTTAAACGAGGCGCGGCGCGACACTGCCCGGCTCGTTCGGTCAGCGGGCAAGTTGCACGTGCTGGCGAACGCACCGCTCTGGTTGCTGCGGCATTGGCAGACCAGTCAAGTGGAGGGAAAGAGACCATGAGCTTCCTCCACGCGACCGGCCTCTATCGCTGGTGGCTGAATCGCTGGCGACGTTCTTTCGTACGACCGACGGTCGGGGCAGTCGACTTCGGCGACCTCAGAACGCTCGTTCCTCTGAGCCGTGAATTCGGCTATGACCGGGGTCTACCAGTCGATCGCTATTACATTGAGCAGTTCCTCGCCCGCCATCGCAAAGATATTCGGGGTTGCGTTCTCGAGATTGGCGACAATGTGTATACGAGAAAATACGGCGGCGACAGCGTCTCCCAGAGCGATGTTCTAAGCCTGACTGCGGACGGCCGAACAGTTACCCTGGTCGGCGACCTCGCGACTTCAGACGATATTCCGCGGACTCGCTTCGATTGCATCATCTTCACGCAGACCCTGCAGTTTATTTTCGATCATCGCGCAGCACTCGAGACTCTCTATAACAGTCTGAAGCCGCGAGGCGTTTTGCTCGCCACGCTACCCGGAATTACCAAGATTCCCCAGGATCGCTGGGGACCGCTGTGCTGCTGGTCCTATACGGAAGTCTCCGCAAGGACGCTTCTCGAGCAGACCTTCGCCACAGGACCTGTCGAGGTCGAGTCATGCGGCAACGTTCTGGCCGCCTGCGCATTTCTGCACGGCCTGGCAACAGAAGAACTCGCCCAGGAGGAGTTGGACTACCGAGATCCACTATTCCCGGTTCTGATCTCGGCCCGAGCGCAGAAGGCGGCGTAATCTCATGGAAGCCGTGCGTCGCGCCAAGGCCGCCAGCAGAAGAATCGCCCGACTGCTGAGGAAGCAGAGCTTGATTCTTATGTACCATCGCGTCGCTACGTCCGCGCTGGATCCCTGGTCGCTCCAGGTCTCGCCGCGTCGTTTCGCCGAGCATCTCGCCGTACTCGAGGATAACTATCGCGTCGTATCCTTGCGGACCCTCGCCGGAGCGCTGCGGACTGGCAGGCCGCTCGAACGAGCCGTTGCGATCAGCTTCGACGACGGCTACGTGGACAACTTTCTCAATGCCAGACCGCTGCTCGAGGCAGCGGGAATGCACGCGACGGTGTTCATTGTCACTGCCCATCTCGAGAGCGAGCGCGAGTTCTGGTGGGACGAGCTCGAGCGCCTCGTGCTCGAGTGCGACGATCTGCCAGAGACACTTAGCCTCGATATCGGTGGAGAGCGCCGGAGCTGGGCAGTCGATCTCGAGCCTGAAACCGGTGATCGCGATCCCTGCCGACTGAGGGCGTGGGAAGGAGCACCGCGATCCCGAATGGCGCTCTATCACGCAATCTGGGAATCCATGCTGCGGCTCCCGACGGCAGAGCAGCAGGCCGTTCTAGCGGAGCTTCGGTCGTTGACCGGCCAGTCTGCCGTTGTCCGATCGACACACCGCACAATGACCGTCGAGGAGCTTAACGAGATGGCGCGTAGCGACGCGATCGAGATCGGGGCCCACACGGTCAACCACCCCTATCTCACGGCGCATCCCGAAGCCAGCCAACGCCACGAGATCGAGCACAGCAAGGCAACGCTACAGGCAATCCTGAATCGGGATATCGGCTGCTTCGCTTACCCGTTCGGCGAGCACGATCGCGTGTCCGCGCGGATCGTGCGGGCGTCCGGATTTGCATGCGCCTGCACGACGATCGAGGACACGGTCTGGCGACGCTCAAATCCGTTCCTGCTACCCCGCTTCGCAGTCGGAGACTGGACTGGCGATGAGTTTGCCGAGCGGCTGCGACAACTAATGGGCTGAATCGGTCTGATGAAGATCGCTCTACTCAGTTACGAGTATCCGCCCGATGCCTCCTATGGCGGCATTGCCACTTACGTTCATCAGGCTGCCAAGATGCTCGCCGGGCGCGGCCATCACGTCGAGGTCTTCACGAGCAGCCCAGTCCGGGCCGGCACGATCGACGAGGAGGGAGTTCGCGTGCACCGCGTCCTCGAGACGCAGCATTCGAGCTTCCCAGCTGCGATCGCACCTGTTTTCGAACATCGCCATACCGAAATGGCCTTCGACGTAATCGAGAGCCCCGAATACGGAGCAGATGCCCACGAGGCGATCAAGCGCGTTCCGCAAGTGCCCCTCGTGGTCAAGTTGCATACGCCAAGCTTCCTACTGACGCTTGCAACCTACGAAGGTCTCAGGGCAACAGACGAGCTTCGTTGGCGTCTGCTCGCCGGCCGCGTGCGGGAGTATGCGCGGCAAGCCTTTGGCGGGGCCAGGCCGAAGTGGCGTTACACCCACAAGTATTCGTTGGACGCGGAGCGGGTGCTCACCTCATCCGCTGACGAGATTGCGTCGCCCTCTCGAGCACTGGCGGCCATTGTTGCCGAAGCCTGGCGACTCGACCCGAACAAGATTTCGCACGTTCCCTATCCCTACGCCCCCTCGGATGCGCTCTCGTCGCTCCCACCGGGCGGTGAACATGGCACGGTCACCTTTATCGGGCGACTAGAAGTTCGCAAGGGCGTTCTCGATCTTGCGAGAGCGATTCCGCTCGTGCTGAGGCAGCTCCCCGAGATCCGATTTCGGTTTGTCGGCGGGGACGACGAATCTCCGCACAAGGCACTCGGGATGCGCGATTACCTTCGCCGCGAGCTACAACCCTGCGGCGCGTCCGTGGAATTCTTGCCGCCTTTGCCCAACGAGCAGTTGGTTACGGTCTTCGCATCCAGCGACATCGTCGTGATTCCGAGCATCTGGGAGAATTTCGCGAACGTGTGTCTAG
>JAHEEN010000212.1 GCA_024640685.1 Rhodospirillaceae bacterium | reverse complement strand
CGATACCCCGCTTATCCACAGCCTGTCCACCGATTTGCTCAGCCTAGCCGAGCTTGAAAACGCCGCGTGCATCCCCATTTCGACTGCCATCACCGTTGTTTACGTAATGGAGAACGAAAGCCATGAACCTCATTCGCTACAACAACCCGTGGGGACTGATGGACCGCCTGCACCGTGACGTCGACCGTCTGGTCTCGGCTCGGCTTCTCGCCGGCGACGACGAGCAAACAGGTGAGCTCGGCGGCTGGGCGCCTGCAATCGACGTCAAAGAGGAGGAAAGCCGTTTCCTGATTCACGCCGACGTGCCGGGCGTCAGCGCAGACGACCTCGAAGTCACGATGGAGGACGGTGTCGTCTCGATCCAGGGCCGCCGGCAGACGAGCACAGAGTCGGACAACGACGGCTGGCATCGCGTTGAGCGTGTCAGCGGACGCTTCTACCGCCGGCTTGCGCTACCCGATACGGCTGACGCCGAGGGGATCAAGGCCGAGTACAACAACGGCGTGCTCGAGATCGAGGTCCCGAAGCAGGCCAAGAGTCTGCCGCGACGCATCAAGGTCAAGGCAAACTAACTCGGCCGCGTCGATGCCGCCGGCGCGACCCTTAGGCGGCATCGGGCATCTAGTATTCGAGGGTAGGCTCGGAGCACGGCACGCGCACAGGCGTGTGCGCGTGCCGTGAACTCGATCGCTCGTATCGGACCCGAGCGCCCAGTAACATGCACCTGCGCTGTGCCCGGAGCGTTTTTCAGGAGGAACAACATGACCGGAAATCGAGCTCGATTCGCGACAATAGCCCCGCGCCAGCTGCGTTGGCTTGCGGTGGCTGTCGTCATCGGCGTGGCAATCGCCGCGGTCCCGACGCAACGTTCTCAAGGACAGCTCGCGCGACCACTGGAGATGCCGACGCTCGCGCCAGTCATCGAGGAGGTCGGACCTGCCGTTGTCAGCATCGCAGTACGCGGCCGGCGCGATGTCGACCCATTCTTCGGACAACTCTTCCCCGGTCGCGGCGATGATCAACGAGAGTTTCGTAGCGCGGGCTCCGGCGTCATCGTCGATGCCGCTCAAGGCTATGTGCTGACGAACCACCACGTCATCGAAGATGCCGATGAGATCACGATCACGCTCGTCGACGATCGCACGCTCACAGCTGAGGTCGTCGGCTCGGATGCGGGCTCGGATATCGCCGTGCTACGCGTCGAGCCGGACAATCTTGCTGAGATGCCGCTTGGCGACTCAGACGTCGTCCGCGTTGGCGATTTCGTGCTGGCAATCGGCAATCCGTTCGGACTAGAGCACACGGTCACATCAGGCATCGTCAGCGGACTGAGCCGCCGCGGGATCAACCCGCAGGGCTACGAAGACTTTATCCAGACCGATGCGTCGATCAACCCCGGCAACTCCGGGGGCGCGCTCGTAAACCTCAACGGCGAGCTCGTCGGCATCAACTCGGCGATATTCTCGCGCTCCGGCGGCAACATCGGAATCGGCTTTGCGATTCCGGTCAACATGGCGCGCAACATCATGGATCAGCTCGTCGACTTCGGCACGGTGCGCCGCGGCTTGCTCGGCGTGAACATCGCTCCACTGTCGCCTGAGATTGCCGAGGATTACGAGCTCGATGGCACCGCCGGAGCGTTGGTCACAACCGTCAGTCCCGGCTCAGCAGCGGAGCGCGCGGGGCTCGAGATCAACGACGTGATCGTTAGCGTCAACGGCATGGCCGTCAGCGATCCAGCAGGCTTGCGCAACACGATCGGCTTGATGCGGCCAGGGGACGAGGTCGAAGTCGGCTACGTGCGCGACGGCAGCCGCAGAACGGTCGCAGCCGTGCTCGGCGAGCTCGAGGCACAGGTCGCGGATGCGGGTGGAGCGCTCGGTGACGTCGATGAGCGCTTCGAAGGCGCGGAAGTCGTCACCAACGATGCGCAACGCCCGGACTACAACGGCGTGGCGGGCGTGCTCGTCACGGCCGTCGAGCAAGGCAGCCCGGCGGCCGAGCGCGGCTTGCGCGCCGGCGACGTCATCACGCACGTCAATCGCCAGCGCATCGAAGGCCTCGGCGAGCTTCGCGAAATCGTCGAGGACGCCCGCTCGGTCGTGCTGCAAATCCAGCGCGGCGATCGCAATCTATTGTTGCTGATGCCATAGCTCCAATATTCGCGGCGCCCCGGCCACTCAGTGAGGGGCGCCGCGTATAATTCGGCTGACTCAAGCGACGGCGGCAGATCCTTTGATAAAGATAGGCGAACAAGCGCGCAGAGTGTGCGTGCTCGGCGGGACCGGCTTTGTCGGCCGGCATCTGGCAAACGCGCTCGTCGACGCAGGCTACCGCGTCACAGTGCCGACGCAAAACCGTGAGCGGCATCGAACCTTGCTCGTGCTGCCCGGTGTCGACATCGTCAACGCCGACGTCCACGATCCGGCGCAACTTCGACGCGTCGTAGCCGGCTGCGATTCCGTCGTCAATCTGATCGGCATACTCAACGAGAAACCGCGCAATGGCAAAGGCTTTCACCGCGCGCACGTCGAGCTCGTCGAAAAACTCGTCGAAGCCTGCATCGAGTGCGATGTCGGACACTTCGTGCATATCAGCGCCCTCAAGGCAAACGCCGAGCATGGCCCCAGCCACTACCTGCGCAGCAAAGGCGCCGGGGAACGCGCTATCAAGCGCCTTGCCGGCGATCAGCTGCGTTACACGATCTTTCAGCCGTCGGTAATCTTCGGTGCCGACGACTCGTTCACGCGCATGTTCGCCAATCTCGTGCGCAGCTTCCCGGTGCTGCCGCTCGTAAAGCCCAATGCTCGCTTTGCGCCGGTATTCGTCGGCGACGTGGCCGCAGCGATACTCGCCGCACTCGACACCGCGGCATCGAGCGGCAAGACGTACCAGCTCTGTGGCCCGGAAATTTTCTCGCTGCGCGAGATCGTCGCGACGATCGCCGCGACGGTCGGCTGCAAACGCGTCATCGTCGGGCTTCCGGATTGGCTTGGCCGCCTGCAAGCGTGGGTGTTCGACTACATCGTGCCGGGGCGGATCTTGACCGTCGACAATTTCAAGTCGATGGCGGTCGCGAGCGTCTGCACCGAGAAAGGCCTCGAGGAGCTCGGTCTCGAGCCGCGCTCGCTGCGTCTCGTGTTGCCAGGCTACCTCGGGGCGCGCAACCGTCAGCGCGCACTGTCATCGCATCGCGAGTACGCCGGACGCTAGTCGAACGCCTCGGTAGTGCCCGCCATCAGCCATTGCTCGAGCCGGCGCTCGCGCTCGGCCGGATCGAGCTGCTCGAGCTCGTCCATCTGCGCGTAGAAGGCGTCGAGCCCGTGCGCGTCGATGTACCACAGCAACCCCGGTAGCCAACGACGATACGTCGTCACCGAAGCCAGCTGCGCATTGTTGAGCGGCTGCGAAAACCACGCTTCGTAGTCCGCCACCCCTCCCCACGCAGCCTTGTTACGCTCGTAGTCGACGCGCATCTGAGCGAAGGCGGCGAGCTTACCTTCGCGCAGCTCGTCGACGGATGCGCTCGACGCGTAGAGCGTCGCAAGGCGCGTGCGCTGATCGGCAACTATCGTCGTGAAATCCGCTTGGCGACCGAGGCGGCGGCGGTACGCGGTAACGTCGTCGTCGGTGCCAAAACGCATCAGCCAAAGCGCCGTGCCGTATTGTTGAACCGCAGTCGCAAACGCTTCGTTGAGCGCACTGTCGCCGCGTAAATAGAAGCGCTGATGGGCTAGCTCGTGAAACAAAACACCGGCAACGTAGGACTCGCCCCCGGCCAGCATCGTATTGAGCACCGGATCGGAGAAATAGCCGAGCGTCGAGTATGCGGTCGCGCCAGCAACATACGTATCCAGACCGCGTTGCTCGAGCGTTGCCGAAAATTCCTCCGCAGCGCCACGCGAAAAATAGCCGCGATAACTGACGCAACCGATAAACACGAAACACCACTGCTCGGCATCGACCGAGAATTCCTCAGCCGCGACGACGTTCCAAACGACGTACGGTCGCTCGAGATCCGCGTAGGTGACGTAGCTGTCGTTATCGGGCAGGCCGAGCTCGTCGGCCGCAAATCGCCTCATCGCGACAACGCGCCGCAACGAGTCTTTGACGCTCGCCGGCTGCTCGGGATCATCGAGAACCGCATCGATCGGCACGCGGCGTTGCACGACGTCGAGATGCCCGGCAGCCGCCTGCCAATAATACGGCAGTGAACAGCCGGTCACCACCGTGCCGAGAATCGCGATAATGGCGACGCGACCGCAACGCCGTGCGGCCGCGTCACATCGTCCCGCATCACGCGATAGACCCAACATCGGCGCACATTAGCACGCTGACAGCCTACGGTATCATGCGACCATGGATGTCTACGAAGTCGGCGGCGCGGTACGCGATGCGCTGCTCGGGCGAGATGTGCGCGAGCGCGACTGGGTCGTCGTCGGCGCGACTGCCGATGAGCTACTCGAGCGCGGCTACCGTCAGGTCGGCAAGGACTTTCCAGTGTTCCTTCATCCGCAGACGGGCGAGGAGTACGCGCTTGCTAGGACCGAGAAGAAGATTGCACCGGGCCACGGTGGATTTAGCGTACACGCTGCACCGGATGTCACCCTCGAGGAAGACCTTTACCGTCGCGACTTGACGATCAACGCCATTGCGCGCGATGCCGACGGTCGTCTCGTGGATCCGTATGGGGGTCGTGCCGATCTCGACGCGCGTGTGCTGCGTCATGTCTCCGACGCTTTCGTCGAGGATCCGCTGCGCGTCCTCAGGGTCGCTCGTTTTCAGGCGCAGTTCGCCGCACTCGGTTTCGAGATCGCTCCCGAAACGCTGAGCTTGATGGGCAGCATCGCGTGCTCGGGCGAGCTCGACACGCTGCGTCCGGAGCGCATCTGGCAGGAAACCGACAAAGCGCTGGCTGGTCCGTCGCCGCGCGCGTACTTCGAGGCGCTACGCGAATGTGACGCGCTCGGCCGCCTGTTCCCGGAGATCGAGGCGCTGTTCGGCGTGCCGCAGCCACCGCGTTGGCATCCGGAAATCGATACTGGCGTGCACACGCTGATGGCGCTCGGCGCTGCAACGGCGCTATCGGACGATCCAGCCGTGCGGTTTGCGACGCTGACACACGATCTCGGCAAGGCGCAGACACCGGCAGAGCTACTGCCGAAGCACCGTGGACACGAAGAACGCTCGGTCACGCTGATCGCGGCGCTGGCCGAACGCTTGCCGATTCCGAAGCGCTATCGCGAGCTTGCCGAGGCTGTCGCGCGATACCACGGTCTGGTCCACCGTGCCGAAGAGCTCCGGCCGCAAACGTTGCTGAAGATCATCGAGGCGACCGACGGCCTGCGCCGGCCGGAGCGATTCGTCGCTCTGTTGCTCGCCTGTGAAGCCGACGCACGGGGTCGCCTGGGGCT
>JAHEEN010000211.1 GCA_024640685.1 Rhodospirillaceae bacterium | reverse complement strand
ACCGCAAGCGGAATCAGCATCCACACCGAGAATGCTGCCGATGTGCCGGACGGGACTCCGCCGACGGCGGGCGACAAGAATCCCGCGAACCAACGCCATACCGCGAGCAGCGCAATCGCGACGATGACGACAAACATGACGACCGCCACCACGTGCCTTGCGGACAACAACTCGGGCGTAATGCTCATCGCCGCAGGGCCTGTTCCCGGAGGGCCATGACGAAACACCGACGCGAGGCTCTTGACGAGATACATCGCCGTGAAAAATACCGTGCCTAAACCTACGATCCACAGCACGACGTTCGCGGCCGTGAATCCCTGCGACGTCCACAAATCTTGGTACGGCCCGGAGAAAATCAGTAGCGGCGGGATCACCGAGAGAACGAATGCGCCAGCGAACAGACCGCCCATCGGCCGGGAGTGGCCGTGCTCCGGGTGCTCGATACGCCGCTCGGTCCCAGCCAACACGTTGCCAGTCGAAAGGAACAGGAACCCTTTGAAGAAGCCGTGAGCGAGCATGTGAAAGATAGCGGCGACGAACGCGCCGACGCCACACAACATCGTCATGAATCCGAGCTGACTGATCGTCGAGTACGCGAGCGTTCGTTTGACGTCGCTTTGAGTCAGTGAGACAACCGCGGCAAACAGCGCTGTCGTTGCACCGATTACCGCTATCACGGTCATCGCCGTCTGCGACAACACGATGACCGGGCTCAATCTAACGAGCAGGAACGGTCCCGCATTGACCATCGTCGCGGCGTGAATCAGCGCCGAGACCGGCGTCGGTGCCTCCATCGCGAACGGCAGCCAGACATGCGCCGGCATTTGTGCCGATTTTCCGACTGCGCCTATAAACAGGCATAACGTCAGCAAGGTCACTGCCGTCGTCGGAAGTTCACCGCCAGCCCGTGCAACCGCGAGAATCTCAGGGATATCGAGCGTGCCGAACGTCAGGAACGTCAGAATCACGCCAAGTCCGAGCCCGACGTCCGCGACCGAGTTAACGAGAAAAACCTTGGTAGCCGCGCGCGCCGCCGATAACCGCTCTGCGTAGTGCGAAATCAGCAGATACGAGCACAGCCCCATGACTTCCCAAAATATGAACGTCAGCAGCAAGTTTCTGCTCATGACGAGTACAGTCATCGCCGCGGTAAACAGCGCCGTTAACGCGAAGAACCGGCTGTGCCGCGGATCGCCGATCATGTAACGAGACGCGTAGAACTGAACAATCGTGCTGACGCCCGTCACGAGAAACAGCAACAGGACCGTAAGTTGGTCAATATAGAAGCCGAGATCGACGATGAGATCTCCGGCCTCGAGTAACCGATAAAGCGCAACCTCGATCGGGCCGTTCGTATAGACCTCGACGAACGCTGCTATCGATACAAAGAAGGAAAGCGTGACCGCCGGGATCACGATTCGATGTGCCGTACCCCTCAGACGCTCGCCGTAGAGCACGAGAAAGAGCGCGGCCGAGAGCGGAAGGGCGGGAATCAGTGTGTAAATCGACATGGCTGCCTCAGATGCCTCCGCCGGTCCGCAGCAAGAACTCGAAAATTGAATCGCTGAGCAATCCGAGGACAATCATCGCAACCGACACGATACCGAGGCTAACGTACACAGGCCGGGCGAGTTCGACCGGTGCAGCATCTGGCATGGCCGGCTGGTGGAACCAGTTTGTCAGAATCCTGACGAAGTACGCGAGCGTTAGCAGCGTCGACGCGACGACAGCAAACGCTGCCAAGTAATGCTCCGCCTCCAGCGCGCCGAGCACGATGTTCCACTTGCCGAAGAATCCGCCGGTCGGCGGAAGCCCCACCATTCCGACCGCGACAACGACGAGCGCGCCCGTGAGCCATGGCGAGCGCTGTCGCAAGCTGCGCAGTTCATCGAGCGTCCGCGCACCATAGTAGTGGGCAACGGCGCCGGCAATCATGAACAGCGACAACTGCATGACGGCATCGTTGACCAAATAGAATACGCCGCCTGCGAAACCCGTCGGATTGCCGAGGCTGACCCCGATCAGTATCAAGCCTACGTGGCCGATGCCGCCGTAGGCGAACATGCGTTTGAGATCCGTCTGAATCAGTGCCAGCGAACCGCCGACGAGGGCTGCGATGACGCCGAGCTCCTCGAGCAGCACTAGAACCGGCACGTGACCGACTTCGACCCCGGGTGCGATTAGCGAATACTCGATTCGCACCCACGCGACGAGCGCCACCTTCGTGACCGTCGACGCGAGCAACGGCGTCACGGCTCTCGGTGCGCTCGCGTAGGCGTCGGGAAGCCAGCCGTGCAGCGGTATCAACGCCATCTTGATCGACAGGCCGAGAAATATGTAGATGAAGCCTGCGACGATGGCCGTCGACGTGATGAGCTCCGGGATTCGAGTCGCGAGATCCGCCATATTCAGCGTGCCGGTTGCAACGTACAGATGCCCGACACCCAGCAGATAGAGAGTTGCGCCCAGCGAGCCCAAAAGCAGATAGCGGAACGCGTAGACGGCTGCGCTGCCTCCGGCGGCACCGACGAGCGCGTAAGCTGAGATCGCCGACACCTCTAAGAATACGAATACATTGAAAAGATCCGCGGCGAATACGATCCCGACGAGGCCGGCTATCAGCAACAGAACCAGCGTGTAATACGGCATGCTGTTGTCGAATCTCGCAGCGGCGACGGCGCGACCGTAGATCAGCGACAACAGCGAGACGGCGCTGACGGCCAAGACCATAACGGCGGCCAACGGGTCGTCTAGCCATGCGATTCCGAGCGGCACTGCCCAGCCGCCGAGCGCATACTCGATCGAGCCCTGGCTCATGACGAGACGGAGGTTCGCAATCGACAGAACAATCATCAAACTGACGGCTCCGATCGCAAGCGGCGCGCACCACGAGCGCCGCTTCGCCGTCAGAATCGGCAGCGCGACGGCTGTCACGAACGGCACGAAGAACAGCAGAATGGGCAGATTACTGCTCATTCAACGCGCTCCAGCACCTCGTCCTCGTCAAGGCTGCCGAACTTCCGATAGATCGCGGAGACAAGCGCTAGTGAGACACCGAGCGTTGCGACCTGTACGACGATCGCCGTAACGGTCAGAACGTGCGGTAGCGGGTTGGCGTAGACGGCCGCATCCACGGTCGCCGAGTCCGTGAAGATGATCGGTACGGTCGCGCCGTCCTTTGCACTGAACGCAACCAAGAAGAAGATCGCGCTCGTTTGCACGATATATAGCCCAATGAGCTTCTTCACGAGATTAGGGTGCGCCGCCATGATGTAGACGCCCCATAAGAACAAGATCACGAAGACGACGAAGTTCGGTCGCTGCACCAACGCCTGTAAGACATCAACCATGGGACACCTCTTCGGCCGCGACTTCTCCGTCTTCCATCGACAAGCTGATCGCAATCGACACGCCGGTTACCGCAACGTCGGCGGCGACTCCGATCTGAGTCAACATGATGCCGGCGTAGTGACGCGAAGCCTCATCGAGCCCCGGGATCGCAAGACTCGAATAGTTCAGAAACTGACCGCCGCCGATCAGGCAAAGACCACCGACGCCGGCGAAAATCAGCAGCCCGACGCCGTCGCCATGCAACACTTTCTGGGCGAGCTGACTGTCGTTCGCGTCGACGCCGAAAATCAGGATCGCGAGTATCATGCTGGCGGCGAGCACGACGCCGCCGACGAAGCCACCGCCGGGCCCGTGCTGGCCGAAGATCAGCACGTAAAACCCGAAAAGCTGCGCGACTGGAATAACGATTCGCCCGAGCGTGCGCACGATTGCGCTGTCGTGTGGATGGATCATGCGCCGCCTCGACGAAGAATCAATGCACACGCAATGCCCGCCGTGAAAATCACGATCGTCTCGACGAGCGTATCGAGCGAGCGGTAATCCATCAGAACCGCAGTTACGACGTTCGGCGTACGTGTCTGCTCGACGCTACTTTCGAGATAAGCCGGCGAGATGTGCGTGCTCGCCGGCGACAGCGGGTCGCCGAACGCCGGCAGATCACCGGCACCGTAAAGCAACAAAATTGCCAGCAACGGCAGAGCGACGAACGCAATCCACGGCACGGGGGGCCGGCGAATCAACGTGTCCTTCTCGGCCATACGGAAAAGCGTAAGCAGGAAAAACACCGTCGCAAGACCGGCGCCGACGACGGCCTCGACGAACGCGACGTCGACGGCACCGACCAGTGCCCAAACGAGCGCCAACGCGAAGCTGTACGAGCCGAGAATGAACACCGCCGATATCAAATCCTTGACCAGGACCGCGCCAGCGGCGGTCATGACGAGCAATACGAGCAACGGGATCTCGAATGTCATTGATCGCCCCCTTTTCCTGGCCGTAATCCCGACCGATAAGCCGCGCGCACCGTCGCGTGCGCGATCACCGGATTGAGCAGATAGATCAGCGCCAACACGACGATGATCCTCAAGAAATTCGTGGTGAAGCCCTCGTAGACCGCGAGTCCGACGAGCACGAAAAGTGCGCCGAGCGAGTCGGTCAGCGACAGCGCATGCGCTCGCGAGAAAACATCGGGAAGCCGCAGCATGCCGATCGAGCCGACAACCAGGAAATACAGCCCGACAACGATTAGGCCGATTGCAATCCAGCTCATTTCCCGGCCTCCCCTCGCTCCTCTAGAAACTTCGCAATCGCCAGCGCGCCGACGAGATTCAACAGCGCATAACCGGTCGAGATATCGACGAACATCTCGACGCGCTCGAACGTCGTGCCGATGACAACGAGCAGCACGATGGCCTTCGTCGAGATACCGTTGAGCCCAAGGACTCGATCGAAAGCCGTCGGACCACGCACGACGCGGTACAGATAGACGAGCATCAGCACCGTCAACGTGATCAAAACGAACAAGAAGAACGCTGTCACCGCCGATCCTCCTGCCCCGCGAATACGCCACTGATCTTGGCTTCGAACCTGCCGTCCAACAGGTCCTTGCCCGACTCTTCGTCGATCGCGTGAACGATGAGCTCGCCGGGCGCGACTTCGACGGTGATCGTCCCGGGCGTCAACGTAATCGAGTTTCCAAGCGCGACGAGCTCGCCGTCGCTGCGCAAGCTCGTCTGATGGCTAATGAGCTTAGGTGCTATCGGCAGCTTAGGATCGAGAATCAGTCGGCTGACGTGCAGGCCGCTCTTTAAGATTCGTCCCAACAGCCATGGCTGATAGGCGATCGCCGCCGGCCATGACAACCGCCGCATGTGCGGCAGTGCCGGATTCATCCATGCGATCAGTACGGCAACGACCGCCCCAGCCGCGACGTGCGCAAGATCGAACGTCGATGACAAAACGAGCCACAACGCAAACAGGATGACGGCGGTTAGGATTCTCACAGCTCGATCCGCTCCCAAGTCGCGTCCGTGTTGTAACGGTGAAACTCGAACGTCTGTGGGTCCAGAGCGAC
>JAHEEN010000210.1 GCA_024640685.1 Rhodospirillaceae bacterium | reverse complement strand
GTGAAGTCGCGATCCTGTAGATAGCGATACTCGTTGTAGCGGCGCGAGGCCTTGATCTGCCAATTGAAGTTGTCGAACGCACCGAAAGCTTCTTGCGTGTCATAGGTTGCATCGACCGTAATCCACTCGTTGTCGACGTAGGATTTCGTGTCGAAGTCCTGCGACGTCACGTAGTCGCCCGTCGCTCGCGACGTCTCGCAAGACTCCATCGCGGCAATTGTCGTGCCGCGGCCGAGGAACTCGACGCGGCCAATGTCGTTGAAGTCACCGCCCCAGGCACCGGCGCCGTCATCGAACGGGCCTGGCAGGCCAGAGGTGTCCTGACCGTCGGCCTCGAGTGCCGCGATCAAGTCCGCATCCGGATAGGCGTAGCAAGAGTTGCCGCGATCGTCGTCGCGGTCGTACATCAGGTTGACGCGCGTGTCGATCGTCCAGTTGTCGGTCGGCTCCCAGCGCAGTGCCGCGCCGAAGTTCTGCGTCTCCTCACCGCCAGTGTCCTCGTCTAGGAAGCGGTTGTACCAATAGCCGTCGTAGCTCTCGTAGCCGACGTTGAAGCGCGCAAACAGATTGTCGGTGATCGGCGTGTTGACCATTCCACGCGCATCGGCGCGACCGTAGTTGCCGGCTCGCACCGTGAACTCCGACGCGAATTCGGGTCCGGGTTTCGCCGTGATGATGTTGACTGCACCGCCGGTCACGTTTCGACCGAACAGCGTTCCCTGCGGTCCGCGCAGCACTTCGATGCGCTCGACGTCGACCGTGCTGTTGAACGCGCCGAGATTGCCGACCTGGATGTGACCGTCGATATAGACTGCGGTACCGAACACCTGCGCCGGATTCGAAAATCCGCCGCCCAAGCCGCGTATGTAGAGCAGCGTGTCATTCGCGCGCACGTCCTCCGTCAAGCTAATGTTCGGCACGACGTCCGTCATGTCGATGAGGTTGTAGACGCCTTGCGCTTGCATCGCGTCAGCCGTGATCGCGGCGACCGAGAGCGGCAGCGTTTGCAGGCTCTCTTCACGGCGCCGCGCGGTGACGACGATTTCCTCGAGCATCGCAGCAGCCGAGGCCGACTGCTGCGCGATGCTTTGCGTCGGCAATAGAACGAGTCCGGCGGACATCATTCCAGCAAGACCCAAACACCGATGAAAGTTCATATCTGTACCCCCCCTGGGTAAACGAAGGATTGATTTAGAGGACCGATGTCAGTCGTGCCGAGTACGCTGACACATAAGGCCGCGACCGCCGTCGGCACGACCGACGACGGTCGCGAGCAAAGAATTCGAAAAAAGTGATGACTCCCCCTTAGGTAAAGTTCACGTTAGACTTAGTCTTAATTAGAATCAGTCTCAATGGTAAATGAGTGCGATTGCCGATTTTGATGGCGATTGTATCCGGGAGTTCCCGAAAGTGACGATCTTTTTTTGGGGCCAGCGATGGCCTGAGAACATACGTGTCGACCCGAAGCGCAAGACGCGAACGCGGCGTATCTGAGAAACCGTTGATGTTCGACTCTTTGCGTGACTTCTTAAAGCTCGAGACGGCCGGCGGCATTCTGCTGGTCGCGGCTGCCGTGCTAGCAATCGTTCTCGCCAACTCCCCGCTGTCCCCGTACTACGACATGCTCCTCAGCATTACCGGCGAGCTTCGCGTTGGTGATTTCAGCGTGGCCAAGCCCGCGCTGCTGTGGATCAATGACCTGTGGATGGCGGTATTTTTTTTCCTCGTCGGTCTGGAGCTGAAGCGCGAGCTCATCGAGGGTGAGCTGTCGGACCGTTCCCAAATCGTGCTGCCGGTAGCCGCCGCGATCGGTGGCATGCTGGTGCCTGCGGGCATCTACGTTGCGTTTAACGCCGGCGACAGCGTGGCGATGAATGGTTGGGCGATTCCTGCTGCGACCGATATCGCGTTCGCGCTGGGCGTCCTAGCTCTGCTAGGAAGTCGCGTGCCGATATCGCTGAAGATCTTCCTCACCTCAGTTGCGATCATCGACGATATCGGCGCCATCATCATCATCGCGGTTTTTTATTCCGGCTCGCTATCGGCGTCCGCGATGTGGGTTGCTGCCGGCTGCGTCGCAGTGCTCGCGATTCTCAACCGCCGGGGTGTCACCGATCTCCCGACATATGCCTTGGTCGGTGCGATCCTATGGGTGGCGGTTTTGAAGTCTGGCGTGCACGCGACGCTGGCCGGCGTCCTTCTGGCGTTTTTTATTCCGATAACCGACGCGCAGAACGCGGATCGTTCGCCGCTTCGCGAGCTCGAGCACAGCCTGCATCCGGTCGTGGCTTTTTTTATCCTGCCGGTATTTGCGTTCGCCAATGCCGGGGTGTCGTTGAGCGGCGTTTCGTTCTCCTCCCTGCTGGAGCCGGTGCCTCTCGGCATCGCCGCGGGTCTTTTCTTTGGCAAGCAGATCGGGGTATTCCTGTTCTGTAGGGTAACCGTGTTGCTGGGCCTTGCCCGACTTCCTCAGGAATTGAACTGGCGGGTTCTCTACGGCGCGGGGATATTGTGCGGTATTGGGTTTACGATGAGCCTGTTCATCAGCGGGCTGGCTTTCGAGCAGGCTGGGGGCGATAACCTGATGGCCGACCGACTCGGCATCTTGACCGGCTCGCTGTTGGCGGGCGCATGCGGGTATGGTGTGCTGCGTCTCTCCTTACCGGGTACGCGCATGGCTTCGGAGCCGGAATGACTGGAGCATACTCCGGCCGCGACATTTTGCGGCTACTTATCTTTCTTGCGATTACGTTCGCCGTGGCGAGCTTCGGTGCGTTATTCATGCCGGGCGCGTGGTACGCAGCACTCGAAAAGCCCGCATGGACGCCGCCGAGCTGGCTGTTCGGGCCCGTCTGGACCGTGCTCTACGTCATGATCGCAGTGGCCGGTTGGCTGGTCTGGCAGCGCGAGTCTCGAGTCGGCACGCCGCTCGTGCTCTGGGGTGCGCAGCTCGCGTTGAACGGCGTTTGGTCGTGGCTTTTCTTCGGGCTCGAGCGCCCCGGCCTGGCCGCGCTCGATATCATCGTATTACTCGTCTTGATCGCTACGACGGCGCTGGTGTTCATGCGCATATCTCGAGTTGCTGCGCTGCTGCTCGTGCCGTATCTCGCCTGGGTCGGGTTCGCGAGCGCGCTCAATATCGCGATCTGGCAGCTCAACGCCTAAACGGCCGTCAGACGTTGCGGCTGCGATGCTCGGCCAGCGAGAAGTCCGGATACCACGAAAACTCAGCACCGGCCCCGAGCGTCTGCGTGCGAACGTCGAGCATGAACGGTCGGCCGTCGGCGAGCGTGCGCAAGCCTGTGCGGATGGCGCCGGCTAGGTCTTCGCTGTCCTCGACGACCGCGCCCGGAATGTCATACGCTGATGCGAGCCGCGTGAAATCGACATCGGGGTCGCCCAAGTACGAAATGTAGTCGCGGTTTGCGAGACCCGCCCGGCCGCGACGGTTGAATATCTGCCAGCGCGTTTCCTCGTAGGTGCGGTTGTTGAAGACGACCGTCATGACCGGGATGTCGTAGCGCGACATCGTCCACAGCGAATCGGTTTGGCCGAACAAGAAGCCGCCATCGCCTTGCAGCGAAATGACCTGGCGGTCGGGCATCCCAAGCTTGACGCCGGCCGACGCGCCGACACCCCAACCGAGCGCGCGACCCTCGGTGCGGCCGATCTTCGCCATCGCGTCGTCGGCAAATGGAAAGTAACCCAAGACCTTCTGCTCGGTGCCGACCTCCTCGACGATCACGGCATCGCGATCGAGCTGTCGCTCGAGCTCGTACATGACGCGCTGCCACGGCACCGGTGAGCCGCGACTCGCGCGGGCTGCGGTCTGCCGCGCGGCGCGAATCTGCTCGGTATGCCCGGCGCACAGGCGCCGGCGCTCGGCGCTACGTTCCTCGAGCTGCGCAGGCGTTGCCAGATCCTTGATGGCCGCGGTCAAGCTTTGCGCGACCTCGTCGAGATGACCCACTAGTGCGCTTGCTACTGGCGTGTCCCGCCCGATCGTCGTCGCCTCGGCACTCGCGTGGATGACGGCGACGTTCGATAGGTCGCGGCGGATCGGGAAGCGCGCGCCAAAATTGATCAAGCAGTCGATCGGTTGGCGATAAACGCCGAGGTAGCTCTGCACGGCCGTCAGCTCACCGAGATAGAGCGGATGGTAGTTCGGGAAGTCGGCGTAAAAGCTGCGATGCTGCACAACCGGAATCGCGAGCAGCTCGGCGAGCTCGATAAGCGATGCAGTCGCCTCCATTTGGCCAACCTCAGGGCCGACGTAGAGCATCGGTGACTCGGCGGCGAGCAGGTAGCGTGCCGCGCGCTCGACCTCGTCTGAATCGGGTCGCAGCGCCATCGGGATCTCGAGCGCCTCGCGCGAGAACACGGTTGCCGTTAGATCGGCGCGGTAGAGGTGATCGCGCGGCGTGCGCACGTGCACCGGTCCGCCCGGCAATACGCTTGCGATCTTGTAGGCGTTACGTACCCATTCCGGCAACCGCTCGGGCTCATGCACGACCCAGCCCCACTTCGAGTAAGGCTCGACGGCCGCAAGCCAGTCGTCGATGTCCTCGTGGCTGTCGGTGCCTTCCCGATCGGAGTTTGCGTGGTCGCTGAACAGCACGAGCGGCGTGCGGTCCTTCATCGCGTTGTACATGTTCGACGACGCATGCGGCAGGCCGACGCGGCTGAACATGCCGAACGCAGTGCGCCGCGTCGCCTTCGCATAGCCATCGGCAATTGCGACGAGCTGGCCTTCGTGCGTCGCCTGTATCAGCTGCAGCTCCGGCCGGTCGACGAGCGCGTCACAGACCGGGCCGAGGCCCGAGCCGTTGCTAACGAACAGATACTCGGCGCCCGTGGCAATGACCTGCTCGATCATCAAGTCCGCGCCTGTGCCAGTCACCCGCCGCGTGAAGCCCTCGGGCAAGCTTCCGGCGTCGAGCAACGGCGCGACCGAGTCGAGCGCCGATTGCGCGGCGGCCGTCGTAAAGCTCGCCGCCGACATCGCAGCCAAAAAGCGCCGCCGGGAAATCTTTGCCTGTATCAGATCGTCGATCAGTCGTTGCATAACGAGGTCCTCGTTCGCGCGCTTCAACGCTCGTCGGTCGCGAAGCTGTCGATCAAGTACGCCCTGACTCGTTCGAGGTCACGGTCATAGAGGGTCGCGCCGCGCGCGACCATGTCGTAGAGGTAGGTCTCCCATTCGGCCGCGGTCTTTCGGCTGTCGAGCAACCGCGTCAGCGGATGGCATTGGCTGCAGACGACGGCGACGGTGTCGCGGACCGGGCTTTCGGGAAACGTCGGTTGCGCGCTCAGCCGTGATGCGCCGAGCAGCAGCACAGCAACGCAGCTCGCAGCCAATGTGATCGTCGTCGAAATGTTCGGCGGTCTAGTCATCGTTGTTCTCCCGCGCTCGTTGCGATCATACGGCGATCGCGGCCGTTTCTCTACGCGCACGGCGGTTGACTT
>JAHEEN010000209.1 GCA_024640685.1 Rhodospirillaceae bacterium | reverse complement strand
GCCGAGTGCTTTGGCAAAGTCTGGCAAAATCTCTTCGCCGTGCTCGCCACGCGGTTCGAGCCGCTGGCGATCAGACCTAAGGCGGATTTGAATTCTGACCTCGGTCGGCTGCAGCGCGCGCTTGTCGGCGAGCACATACCCGGCGAAAAGATCTCGCTCCAAGGTGACGGCACGTGCCTCGTGTTGCGTGATGGCTCCGCACAGCTCTCTGCGCCCTGGATCGCGCGCTTTGCGCATGATCACAACTCAACCGATGGTGCCGTTGCCGTTCTCGCAGGCGCGCATGCGACCACGCTCGACGATGCGCTCGCAGATGCGGGCCGACCAAGACTCGGCTACGCAAATACCTCGTTCTGGCGGCCGGTGTTCCAGGTCTTGCCGCTGGCGCTCGAGCTTTGCTGGCGACCACTCGACCCGACGGTATTGCTGCAATTTCTGACGCACCCGATGGGCCCGATCCGCGCCCGCATTCGCCGGCCACTCGCGGCCGTCGTTGCGCGTTGCCCGGGTATGGGGAGCGAGATCTGGCACGCTGCGCTCAACGAGGCACTCGACAGGGCTGTCGAAGATGAGCCCGAGGACTCGCGCGCTGCGAAGCGAAGGGAGCTTGCAGCTAACGTCGAGTTTTGGCTCAACTCCGAGCGCTTTGACGCTGAAGCTGGTGCGCCTCTCGACTGCCTGCTCGAGCGCGGGCGTCGTGTGAGCCAGTGGCTCGCGAGCGCTTATGCCGCGATGCAGGATGAGGCCGAGGGCGCGCTCTATGCTGCGGCATTAGGCCAGGCGGATGAGCTGACACGCGCGATTGAGCGTCTCGCCGCCGCCGGCACGCAATCAATGACCCGGATCTCACTGCGGCGACTCGTCGAGGCCGTCCGCGGAATGGGTGAGTCGATGCCCGGTCACCCAAGACAATGTGCGCCGGGAGAGCCGCAGCTCCTTCGGTCGGATTCGCCGGCCGGATTTCTTTCGCAAGTGCCGACCGTCATCTGGTGGGCTTGTGACGACGTGACGCTGCCGCGCCAATATCCATGGTCAAGACGCGAGCGTGAAGCGCTTCAAGCGAATGGCGTCGATTTACTGCCGCTCGAGACTCAACTTGCCTGGCAGGCGGCAAGCTGGTTGCGCCCCGTCCTGTGCGCGCAAGACCAGCTCGTGCTCGTGCTGCACGACAACGTCGCCGGCCATCATCCGATCTTCGATCAGATCGTCGCTGTCGTCGACGGTTGGGCGGAGGCGCGCGTGGACGAGTTAATGCGCGATCCGGACCAAATTCCCAGTGCATCGCCGCTGCCGCCGACGGCTGTCATAGACCCGCGTAAATTGCCGCCGAGGACGCGCTGGTGGCAGCTGCCCGATCATGTTGTCTTGCCGCCCCGCGCTCAAGAATCGTTTTCGAGTCTCGAAAAATTTCTGTTCGGTCCGTACCGTTGGGTGCTCGACTACCAGGCCCGTATTCGACCGGGCGCGCTCGAATCACTCGGCGACGGTGGGCTGCTGTTCGGCAATTTGACGCACGCGTTATTTGAGCATTACTTCAATGCGCATCCAGAGATTTCGGCGCTCGATGTCGACGACGCTGAACGCTGGGCGCGCGGCGAGGCGCCATCACTGATCGAGCAGCAGGGCGCCGTGCTGCTGATGCCGGGACGCCAGGCCGAGAAAGAGCAGTTTGTCACGACCGTGTCGCGTGCGCTCGGCGTGCTCGTCAAGCACTTGAAAGAGGCTGGTGTCACCACCGTCAGCGTGGAGACGCCTCTCACAGGTACATTCAAGGGCGGCGCGATCGGCGGCGTCGTTGATCTCATCGCTGCTAAGTCAACGGGCGAGGTCGCCGTGCTGGACCTCAAGTGGGGCGGTTTCGACTATCGGCGTCGTATGCTCGTTGAGAGCAGCTACCTGCAGCTTGCCGTCTATTCGCAGCTGTTGTTTCAACATGAAAAGAAATGGCCGTCGCTGGGTTATTTCATCATCCGTGATGCGCGGCTCGCGATGCTGGACTCGAATTTCTTCCCGGGCGCAACCGTTGAGGTGCCCGAGAATGGCGAGAACCATCTAGAGTTCTGGCAGCGCGTGGAAGCGACCTGGCAGTGGCGACGTAAACAGATCGATGCCGGTCTTATCGAGGTGCCGGTCGGCGACACCGAGCCCGATGAGCGCTCCCTGCCGGGCGACCAGGGCCTCACCCTGCCCGAGACGTTCGATAGCTTTGACGATTACTGGGTGCTTGCAGGCTGGCGGGACGACGCATGAGCACGCACGGTCATATCCGTTTCATCAGCGCAGGCGCTGGTAGTGGCAAGACCTACCGTATTACTCAGGAGCTTCAGTCCCTGCTCGCGGCAGGTGAAGTGCAGCCTTCGGGTGTCATCGCGACGACATTCACGCGGCTTGCGGCGACCGAGCTTCGCGAGCGTGTCAGGCAAAAGCTCATGGCTGACGGTAGCGCCGAGCAAGCCGCGCAAATGGGGCAGGCGTTGATCGGCACGGTCAACGGTGTATGCGGCGAGTTGCTTCAGCGCTTCGCGTTCGAGGCCGGTCTCTCGCCGGATCAGAAAGTCCTCGAGGAGCAACAGGCCGACCGGCTTTTCGGCGCGGCACTCGAGCAGATATTGGCCGAGCATCCGAGGCGTATACGCGAGCTCAACGCGCTCGCGCAGCGGCTTGGCATTCGAGATCGTCAGGGCAAACTCATCTGGCGCGGACAAATAATGGCGGTGGCGAGCGCCGCACGAGCCAACAATATGCTGTCTGAGGCCGTGCGCTCGTTTGCCGCCGACAGCAGTGATTCGCTGCTTGCGTTGTTACCGGATCCCTACAGCGCGCAGCGCGATCTCGACGCCGAGCTGCTAGGTGCCGTCAATCGTGCTCTCGCGGAGATCGACACCGAGGTCGACGGCACGGGCGTGACGAAAAAATATCTCGATTTGCTCGGGCAGATTCAGGCCGCCTTAGTCCAGCACCGCATGGAATGGGCTGAGTGGGTCAAGCTTTCGAAGGCAGGGCCCGGCGCGAAGAGTCGTGCGCTCGCCGAGCCGATTCAGCAGATCGCCGGTGACTTCGAGAAGCATCCAAAGCTGCGCGCTGATATCGAACGATTCGTGGGTGATGTCTTCAGGCTCGCGGCCGCAAGCATCGATACTTACCAAAAGCTCAAAGAGCAGCAGGGCCTGCTCGACTTCGTCGACCAGGAAAGGCGCGTCTATGAGCTGCTTGATCATCCGCACGTCCGTGCAACCCTGACCGATGAGCTCGAGGTGCTCTTTGTGGACGAGTTTCAGGACACGAGCCCGATTCAGCTCGCACTTTTCATGAAGCTCGCGGCGCTGGCCGATCGTGTGATCTGGGTCGGTGACATCAAGCAGGCGATCTACGGTTTTCGCGGCTCTGATCCCGAGCTTATGCAGGCCGTGCTGGCTGGCGTGGAGGCCGGTGGCGGTGCGACCGACGTGCTCGAGCACTCCTGGCGCTCGCGGCCGTCGCTGGTCGAGTATGTCAATGAGGTTTTCGTGCCGGCGTTCTCGAATACCCTCGATCGCCAACAGGTGGCGCTCAACCCGAAGCGCGCACCACGTGATGGCACCCAATCGAGAGAAGCGGCCGTTGCTTGCTGGCATCTCGCCGGTAGCAACTGGGATAAACGGGCCAACGACATCGCTTTCGGAATCCATCAGCTCGTCGCCTCCGGTTACCGCGCGGCCGAGAAGGACACGGGCGAGCTCTACGCGGTCGGTTACGGCGACATTGCCGTGCTCTGCCGCACTAACGATCGCCTGCAAACAATCGCAAGCGCTTGCGCTCGTGCGGGGATCCCCGTTGCATTTAGGCGGCCCGGGCTGCTGGCAACGCCCGAAGGCGCGCTCGCGATGGCGGCGCTTCGACGGTTGGCCGATGCACGCGATACGCTGGCAAGCGCCGAGATCCGGAGCCTCGTGGACAGCCTGTCGCCGCAGGCGTGGCTGCCCGAGCGCATCGAGTTTCTCGCGAATGACGCCGAGGATGCGCCCAGGCATTGGGAATGGGGAGAAACAGGCGAGGGCGCGTTGCCTGCGCTTAAGGCGATCGCAGAAACTCGCTCGCAGCGCACGTTGTTGACGCCGTCGGAGGCGCTCGAGCTTGCGCTCGTCAAGGGGCGAGTGCGTGAAGCTGCGATTGCTTGGGGGCCAACGGCCGATCGGACACGTCATCGCCTGCGCAATATCGATCTGCTGCTCGAGTACGCGGCGGAGTACGAAAATCAGTGCGACGTGCAGAGCATTGCGGCGACGGTTCCGGGCCTGATTCTGTGGCTCTACGATCTCGAGACGCGCGGCGAGGATTGGCAGGCGGAGGCCGGCGATGGCCGCGCAATCACGTTAGTGACGCATCACGGTGCCAAGGGGCTCGAATGGCCCATCGTCATGGCCGTAGATCTCGACTCGCCCGTCAAGACCCGACTGTGGGGCTTGAGCGTTTTACAGCGCGAGCAGGGCTTCGACATCGACGCGCCGCTCGCAGAACGCCGGCTTCGGTATTGGCCCTGGCCCTTTGGGATGCAGTCGGCTGGGATTCCGCTCGGTGAGGCCGCAGAGTCCTCCGTGGCGGGCCAAGGCGCTCGGGTCTCGGCCGTCGAGGAGACGAAGCGCCTCCTTTACGTCTCACTCACGCGGGCGCGAGACAAGCTCATCGTTCCATTGAACGCAAAGAAGCCAACTGGCGAGTGGCTCGAGTCACTGGGCGCCGCTTGGATGTTACCCAGCGGCGAATCATTGTCGCTGCCGAACGGCACAGTGATTCCATCGGATTGTCAGAGGATCGAAGCGCCGGAGGAATGGTCAGTGCCATCGGCGCTCGAGGAGGCACGCTGGGTGTTACCGGGCGACAAGCGCGAGGATCTGTTGTTCCGAAATCTCAGCCCGTCGAGCGCCGAGCCCGTCGACGGTGCAGCGGTTGGGGACGTCGTCGAGATCGGCGAGCGGCTCGAGATCAACGGGGCGGCCGACATGACGGCGCTGGGTGAAGCGTTGCACGCGTTGATTGCGGCCGAAATCAATGCGCCGGACGACGACTCGGCCACGCGGGCGGCACGCCTATTAAAGGATTGGGGGTTCGAGGGCGTTGTCGCGCCAAAAGCGGCGCTCGCGAATGCGAGAGCGTTTATCAACTGGGCGGAAAGGACCTTCGAGCCCATCGCCTGGCACGTCGAGCAGCCGATCTGTCAGGCGCTCGAGAACGGGCAGGTCGTGCAGGGCTTCATCGACGTTTTGCTCGAGACAAAGGCGGGCTATGTGATCATCGATCACAAAGCGTCACCGCGGCCGAGGACGGAGTGGCAGGCCATCGCTGAGGGGTACTCGGGGCAGCTCGCCATGTATAAGGCGGCCGTGGAGGCCGCGGCCGGAAGAGCAGTAACGGGGCTTTGGCTCAACCTTGGCGTCGGTGGTGGGGCCGTCAGCGTTCATGTCTAGGGAGCCGCAACCATTTCCACCCGCCTT
>JAHEEN010000208.1 GCA_024640685.1 Rhodospirillaceae bacterium | reverse complement strand
GCCGAGAGACAATGAGATGGGCCATGGGTCCTGCGGGTGTCGCGCGAGCGGCGCCCTGGAATGCGAATAAAACCAATGCGACCGATCTATCTCGCCCTGTTGCTCCTGACGACGATGACTGCCGCGACAGCACAACCGCAGCTCTCGGACGACGGGCAGGCTGCGCTCGATGCGTTCCTCGAGCGGAGCGTCACGGAGACCTACATCCCCGGCGTCGTTGCACTCGTGACGAATGCGGAGCATACGATCTACATCGGCAGCGCCGGCTACGAGGACGTCGCCAATCAGCTTGCGATGCGTGAGGACGCAATCTTCGGCATCGCATCGATGACGAAACCGATCACGTCGTCGTTGATCATGATGCTCGTCGACGACGGCCGAATCGCCCTCGACGATCCGGCTGCAAACTATCTGCCGGACGTCATCCCCGACACCGTGTTCGCCGATTTCGATCCGGCGACGAAACGCTATGCGACGCGCCCCGTCGCCCGCCCGATGACGATACGCCATCTTTTGACGCATACGTCCGGTCTCGGCTACCCGTGGGCGGATGCGACGCTTTTTGCGTTGCTCGGCAACACGCAGCCGAGCCCGTCGGTCACGACGCTGCCGCTGCTGTTCGATCCGGGAACGCGGTGGAATTACGGCGAGAGCACGCGCGTCCTGGGGACTCTTGCGGCTGAAGTCACCGGGCGGCCGATGACCGAGCTCTATGCCGAACGGATTTTCGCGCCGCTAGCCATGGGCGATACCGGCTGGCGAGTGCCGGACGACAAGCGCAGCCGCGTCGTGACCTCGCATCGCCGCGTCGGTGACATGCTCGTAGAGTCGCCGCGGCGCGATGGGCCTATCGGAGGCACCCCTCGTGGCGATGGTGGCTTGTTCTCGACGGCGCCGGATTACGCGAAGTTTTTGCGTATGATGCTCAGCGGCGGCGTCACCGAGCGCGGCGAGCGCCTGTTGAGCGCAGAATCCGTTGCGACGATGGGGCGGAATCATATCGGCGACTTGCACGTCGAATTGCAGTCGATTGCCGACGACTCGCGCGCGCGGCCGTTCCCGGTCGGCGCAGGGCGCGATACTTTCGGGCTCGGATTTCAGGTGACCGGAGCTCACGATGACCCTGAGCTGCGCTCGCCGGGTAGCATGAGCTGGGCCGGCATTCAGAACACCGAGTTCTGGCTCGATCCTGCGCGCGGGATCGGCGCGGTGCTGCTCTTACAATACCTGCCGTTTTACGATGAGACGGCGCTGACTGTGCTCGAGCAGTTCGAGCGTCACGTCAATCGTCACCTCATTTCGGAGTAGCCATGCAGCCTGTTCGCTTTATTTGTATAGGCTTGGTTGTCGCGCTTGCAGCCTGCACGGACCCTGCGCCGGTCGAGTCGACGGCTGAGATTGCGGTGCCAGCCGAATCTGCCGCGTCAATGCCCGAGGTCACGACGCCTGAGCCGCTCGTGTTCCGCATGGCCGGCTACGGTCCGCCGACGACGAGCTTCAGCCGCGGGCTCACGCGTATCGGCGAAGAGCTTTCGTCCAGGCTTGGCGACGAGGTCGATCCGCGCTACGTCTACAACATCTTGGAGGCTGGCTACGAAGCCGGCGGAGACCTGTCATGGCTCGTCGAGTCGGGGCTGCTGACCCTGGCCTACGCCACGATGGGCGATGGCATCCCGGAGCTCGAGCTTGCGGCGCTACCGTTCGTGTTTGCCGATACCGACGAGGCGAGGGCGGCGATGGACGGCGCGCTCGGTGACGCCGCGGCGCGGAGAATCGAGTCGCAGCTCGACGTTCGCGTCCTTGGCTTTTTCGAGAACGGATTTCGGCATGTCTCCAACAGCGTTAGAGCCGTGCGAACGCCGGCCGATCTCGACGGTCTGACTATTCGAGTGCTGCCGGTGCAGTCACGTACGTTCGAGTTGCTGGGCGCGGTGCCGCAGCCACTGCCCCTGACGCAGGTCGTCGAGCGATTGGCAGATCGTCGGCTCGACGGGCAGGAAAATCCGTTCGCCAACACCGTCACCTATAACCTCTACCCGCACCAGCGGTATCATACGGCGACCTACCATTCCTATTTGTCTCGCGCGATATTCATGACCCGGCAGACCTACGACTCGCTGTCGCCTGAGTTCAAACAGGCACTCGAGGACGCTGTCCGCGCGGCGGTTGCTTTCCAACGCGAGCTCAAGGACGAGGAGGAATTGGCGGCCGCGGAGACCATTCGCGAAGCAGGTGGCGAAATCGTCGAGCTCACGGATGCCGAGCGTCAGCTGTTCGTCGATGCAGTCGCACCGATTTACGACGAGGCGCGCGAGAAGTTCTCGCCCGAGCAGCTTGCGCTCGTCGGACTGAGATAAGTTCCAGAGTATTACTGATGGGGGCATTCATGCGTAAATTGATCAAGGTGACAGTCGCCGCTTTCTGCGTCACGGTCGTTGGGACCACAGTCGCTCAGGTTGCCGACCCGATACCCGAGCCGATCGTCAATCGTGGGCTCGCCGTGCGGGTTCAGGACGTCGTGCGATTACCGGACTCGAGACAGTACGATCCGGCTGGCATGAATACGACGGCGGGCTATGCGCGCGTCAGCTACGTCAAGGATGCGCCGGACGGGCGGCGGTTCGCGAACGATTCGCGTGGGTTTCTCTATATTCTCGACGGCAGCAATGCGCCGGCGCTCTATTTGAATGTTCGCGAGGCGATGCCACTGACGTCGTACCGCGGGCTCGAAAGCGGCTTCATCGGCTTCGAGTTTCATCCCGAGTTTGCCGAGAACGGGTTGTTCTATACAACCCATATTGAGCAGGTGCAAGACAACCCGGCGACGCCCGATTTCATTCCGCCGGGGTTCACGATCGACGACGTGACGTATCACGACATCATCACCGAGTGGCGCGCGAGCGATCCTTCGGCGGCGACGTTCGACGGCACCCGGCGCGAGCTACTACGCATTGGGCATATCGTCGTCAACCCCTTTCATGCGTTGGGGCACGTCGCGTTCAATCCGACATCGGGGCCGGGTGACGAAGACTACGGATTGCTCTACATCGGCGGCAGCGATCTCGGCTTCAGCAACGGTGGTGGCCCGCACGAGGGCAATCCGATGCAGACTCAACGTCTAGACACTCTTTTGACTGCAATCATGCGCATCGATCCGCGCAGCCCGACCGAGACCGGCGGCACGAAGGGCGTCGGCGATTACACGATCCCGGAGATCAACCCGTTCGCGGCCGACGGCGATCCGAACACGTTTGGCGAGATCTATGCGTACGGCTTTCGTAACGCGCACCGCCTGTCGTGGGATCGCTCCGACGGCACGATGTTCGCAATGGATATCGGCATGAGTCAGGTCGAAGAGGTCAATATTGTCCACGAAGGCGAAAACTATGGTTGGTTTCGCCGTGAGGGCTACTTCGACAACGGCATCCATCATCCAGGGCAGAACTACGACGTCGTCTTCGCGTTACCGAACATGATTCTCGACGGCAGCATGGACGACGGCTTTACCTATCCAGTCGCAGTCTACGATCATGGCGAAGGTGTCGCGATCACGAACGGCTTTGTCTACCGTGGTTCCGTGCCGGCGTTGCAGGGCAAGTTCGTGTTCGGCGATATCCGCCAAGGTCGATTGTTTGCCAGCGACGTCGCCGCATTGAAACAGGCCGATGACGGCATCCCGAGCACGGTCGCGCCGGTCGATGAGATTCAGCTCTACGTCAACGGTGCCGGCGGTCGTCGCGAGGACATGACGTTTTGGGAGATCGTCGAGCAGGCGGTCGGCGGCTCGATCGCGCGCGCCGATCTGCACGTCAGCGAAGGCGAGGATGGCGAAATCTTCATCACGTCGCGGCAGGACGGCTGGATTCGGACCCTGGCCGCCGATTAGTTTGGGAAGTCAGCCGAGCTCGGCCCTGTTGCGCTTATCGAGCGCTGAGATCGCAGCGCTTGCCGAGGCGTAGGATACAGTGCGGATAAATCGGGGTCTGACCCCGATTTATCGCGATTGCTCAGGCGATCACGAGTGTCCGTGGGAATTGGCCGTAGTTCTCCCAGCGTGTGCGTTTTTCCGGCATCTGACCGGCCGTCTCTTGCACTTGGCCGTTGACGTCGGTGACGCGCGAGACGATCGTGTGCTCGCCCGGGCTCGCATTGGGCCACTCGAAACGGAATAGCTTCCACGAGTAGCGCGATGCCTGTGAGTCGATCTCGGCGGCCTGCCACGGACCGTCATCGATTTTGACCTCGATCGACTCCAGCGGCGTGCCGTCGTTGAGCGCGAAGCCCATGATCGTGTGCCCGCCGGCGTGCTGTGTGACTCGGACGATTGCGGACTTTAGCCGGATTTTCGTCACCGAGCGCTCTTCCCAGCGCTCGATGCCGCCGACGTCGCGGCGTGCGAGCGTCACGTAGTCGCGTGCTTGGAAGCGACCCATGTAGCGACGATCTTGAACGTGGATCTGGTTGAGCCATTTGACGTTCGCAACGCCGTACCAGCCGGGTACGAGCAGACGTAGCGGCGCGCCGTGAAAATGCGGCAACGGCTCACCGTTCATCTCGTAGGCGAGGATCGCGTCGCCGCCGAGCGCATCGTTGATGTGCATGCTGCGGCCGAAGTTCTGCTCAGCGTCAGTGTCGCGAATGGACTCCGTCCCCTTATCGGAGCCGTAGAAGACCACTTCGATACCTGAGTCTTGAATGCCTGCTTCGTCGAGCAGATCGCGCAAGCTGGTGCCGCCCCAGCGGGCGTTGCCAATCAGGCCGTGGAACAGCGCGTCGCGGTTGCCGCCGCACTCGAAGCCGGCGTCGATTTCGATTTTCGGTCGAGCCTTGATGTCGCTCATCGTCAGCTGCATCGGATTGTCGATGAGGCCTGTGATCGCGAGCCGTAGGTCGTTCTCGGCGATGGCCGGCTGATCGTAGTGCTGCACGATGTAGAAATCGTCGTTCGGGGTGTAGAACGTTTCGATCTCGCGCGTATCGAGGTAGTGGACGCTGCCGGGCACGACAGGCGGCACGGCAAAGTTGGCCGGCACGTCGGTAAATGGCACGAGCTGTTCGCCCTGGGCGAGTGCAAGCTCGCTCCAGAAGGGCAGATGCGCGGTCGCGGCGATGCCGCCGAGCGCGAGTCCGCTCTTCAGGAAGTCACGTCTGGGTTGCTCTTGTCGTTCTGTCATCGCAACTCTCGCGGTTGTGGACGGACGCCCCCGATTATTTGTCAGCGCGTCGGATGAGTCAATTTGGCGCTCGCTGCGCTCCGCGATGGAAGGGACCGCGATAGATCAGGTTTTGAGTCGATAGCAAGGTTCGTAGACTCCGGCGATCCGCATGCGCTTCTGTGCGACGAATCCGCTCAATAGCTCATCCAGCGACTGCATGATGCTCTCGTCGGCGCGCAGCTCGAACGGGCCGTGCGCATCGATTGCTTTGATGCCGTACTCCTTGACGTTACCGGCAACGATTCCGGAGAACGCG
>JAHEEN010000207.1 GCA_024640685.1 Rhodospirillaceae bacterium | reverse complement strand
GACCTCGCTCCGTATGTGACGTCGTTGGCATCGCGCGTATTCGAGTTGCGGGCGCTAACGCGGATGCTCAAGCTCGGTGCTCCGATCGGCGCGCAGTTCTTCCTCGAATGGGGTGCATTCGGTGCGGTCGGCCTACTGATGGGATGGCTCGGCGTGCTCGAAGTTGCCGCGCATCAGATTGCGCTGAATCTAGCGTCGCTGACGTTCATGGTGCCGATGGGCATTGGCTCCGCAAGCGCCGTGCTCGTGGGTCATGCGGTCGGTCGCGGCGATGCCGACGCGATCAGGCGCTCGTCGGTCGCCGCACTCGGTATCGGGGGATCGTTCATGGCGGCGGCGGCCGTCGCCTTTCTGGCGCTACCGGTGCAGCTCGCCGGGATCTACTCGTTCGACCCGGCTGTCATCGGTCTCGCAGCGATGCTGCTGCCGATCGCCGGTCTGTTTCAAGTGTTCGACGGGCTGCAGGTCGTCGCGATGGGCTTGCTGCGCGGCCTCGGTGACACGCGGGTGCCGATGATCATCAGCATCATTGCATTCTGGTGCGTCGGTATGCCGGTCAGCCTCGTACTTGCATTTGTTGTCGATCTTGGCGCAATCGGCCTCTGGTGGGGATTCGTCGTCGCACTCGGTGCCGTTGCGATCATCCTGTTGTTTCGCCTGAAGCGCATGGAAGGGCGTCGTTTGCGTCGCATCGTCATCGACGAGTTGGACGCGGCCACGCTGTAGAGACATTCAGCCCGCTCGGGTTTGGAAGCGCCGGATACGTCAGCAGCGGGTGTTATCATCGCCGCCGATTCGGCGAGCGGGTGAGGGCGCGTGGCGGAACGACAATCTCAGCATAGAAAGGACCGTCGCTGGATCTTCGCCGTCTACGTCGCGCTGCTGTTGCTCGTCGTGCCGTGGTACTGGCCGGCGAATGACGCGTCGCTCGCATTCGGATTTCCAGTGTGGGCGCTCGCAACGCTGGCCGCGGTATTCGCTACGTCGGTATTCACGGCCTGGGTCTACCTGACGCAGTCCGACGATCCGGACGATTGATGGACGTGCTGCTGCCGTTCGGCCCTGGGGCGTGGGTATTCATCGGCGCCTATTTGTGCTCGCTGCTGCTCGTCGGCTGGCTCGGCTTCAATGCGCGCCGCGAGAACACGCTCGAGGATTTCTATCTCGCGGGGCGCGGATTCGGGCTCATCGTGCTCGTTTTCACGCTGTATGCGACGCAGTACAGCGGCAACAGCGTCTTCGGCGTCGCAGGGGCGGCTTACCGGCAGGGGTTTGGCTGGCTGATTAGCGTGCACTACATGCTCGCGATCATCGTGTTTTATCGTGCGTTTGCGCCAAAGCTGCACGAGATTGCGCTGCGCGAGTCGTTCGTGACGCCCGTCGATTACTTGCACTATCGATTCGACTCGCGTGCGCTGTCGGTGCTCGCGTCGATCGTCATGATCGTCGCGCTCAATAACTATTTGCTCGCGCAGCTAATGACGATGGGGCGTGCGCTGCAAGGCCTCGCGGGCGCCTACGGCGATATCGCATACGACTATGGTGTCGTCGGTCTCGCGTTGATCATGTTGATCTACGGCACGCTGGGGGGTATTCGGGCAATTGCATGGACTGACATGATCCAGGGCGGCATCTTGATGATCGGCTTCGTCGTGTTGCTGTTCATGCTGATCGATCAATTTGGACCGCTGAGCGCAGCGACGAACACGATTCTCGCAAGCCCGGATGCAGATAAGGTCGTGCGGCCCGGCGGCGCGATGTTGCGCGAATGGTTCAGCTACATTCTGATCGTCGGTCTGGGCGGCGCGCTTTACCCGCACGCGATTCAACGCATCTATGCGACGCGATCCCGGCGGGTGCTGAATCGGAGTCTAGCGATCATGGCGTTTTTGCCGTTCGGCACGGCGTTGATCGCCGTCGTCGCGGGTATTTACGGGCTCGCCTACGTCGACGGGCTCGAAGGGGCGGCAACGGATCAAATCCTCGCGAGTCTGTTGCGCATTGTGCAGCAGCAGTCGCTGCTCGGTTACGGCTTGGTCGTGCTGATCTTCGCCGCTGTGCTCGCGGCGCTGATGTCGACGGCTGATTCCGCGATGCTGTCGATCTCGTCGATGTTCACGAAGGACATCTACGCCGTCTACATTCGACCAAGTGCGCCGGAAGCGGAACTGACGCGTGTCGGCAAACGCTGCTCGTGGGTCGTCGTCAGCGCGCTCGCCGTCCTTGCGATTGCGCTCAAGAATCAGGCGTCGCTAATCGGCCTGTTGGACAGGAAGTTCGATATCCTCGTGCAGCTTGCACCGGCATTCATGCTGGGCATCCATTGGCTCGCGCTCGATCGACGTGCCGTGTTGGCTGGTCTGATTGCAGGTCTCGGCGTTGCGCTGGGACTGGCATTTGGGCCATTTCCGTTCGTCGTGGCAGGCAAGATATGGGGTATTCACCCGGGGCTCTACGGTCTCGCGATCAATCTAGTCATCGTGCTGATCGGCTCGGCGCGTGCGGCGCGCAGCTATCGCCAATAGGCGATTCTGTGCGTACGATGATCTCGAGCTGGAATCGACCAGTAAATTCAATCATGACGACTCGTTCGAATAACGACTGGTGCGCGTTGGCAATCACTGCCGCGGTTTCGTTGGCGTCGGTCACAACAGCCGTCGGCCAGCCTGCGCCTTCGATCGAAATTCGCCAGTGCGAAGAGCTGCTGAATACCGAGATTGCCGCGAGCGAGATCGATCTGCCAAGCGGCAACGCATTCGTGACCGTCGCGGAGCGCCGCGATGCGCTCGATCGACACGTCGCCGATAACGGTGAGATCGTGCTACAGACACCGGCGCATTGCCGTCTAGCCGGCGAGATTCATCCGGTCGATCCGGATGCACCGAACATCCTCTTTAACGTCAATCTGCCGCTACAGTGGAACGGTCGCGCAATGCACTCGGGTGGTGGCGGACTTGGCGGCACGGTCAACACGTCGCCGGGCGAGAAGGGCTCCGGTCGGTTCGATCCGCAGCCCGTGACCGACGAGTATCCGCTGACGCGCGGCTATGTGACGTTCGGCAGCGACGAAGGGCATCGGCGTGGTGACGTGTCCTTCATCTATAACGACGAAGCGCTGCGTAACTGGGCAGGTGCGGCTCTTAAGAAAACGCATGACGTTGCCGTGCGCCTGATCGACGCTGCGTACGGGCAATCGCCCGACTACATGTACTTCAACGGTGAGTCGGCAGGTGGCAAGGAGGCGCTGTACATGGCGCAGCGCCATGGCGAGGACTACGACGGCATCATGGCGGTCTCGCCGGTGCTGAGTTGGACGTATATTCACCTTGCCGACAACAACATCCGTAGCCGTCTCGTCGATGGCTGGCTGGACGCCGCAGCCATCGAGTTGATCGCTGACTCCGTGCGTGAGGCGTGCGATGCGGATGACGGGCTCGTCGACGGCGTGATCGCGCGGTATATGGAGTGTCGTCACGATCCGAAGACGTTGATGTGTGCCGACGGTGGCCCGGGCGGCGGCTGCTTGTCGAACGCCCAGATACGCGCACTGAATGCGATTCGCGAGCCGTGGGCGACAAGCGTGCCGCATGCGTTCGGTATCGACCGATTCCCGGGTTTCGGGATCACCGGCGACGAGGACGGCGAGGAGAATCAGTATTTTTTCTATATGGTCGGCACCGAACCGCCCGTGCATCCGCTGCCGGCCGGCCGGGGTTTTCAGCAAGGCCTAGGCGCGATACTGAACTTCGGGGTCGTCTGGGTCCGGCACGTCATGGCGCAGAACGAGACGTTCGAGCCGTACGATTTTTATCCGCCGGCGTATGCCGAGCGTATTCAGTACGTCTCGGCGTTGTTCGATTCGACGGATCCCGATCTCAGTGCGTTAGCGGATCGTGACGGCAAGTTGATGGTCCTGCATCACTCGGCGGACAACGCGGTCAGCACGCCGATGGTCGCCGAGTACTATCGATCGGTTGCCGAGACGATGGGGCAGGCCGCTGCCGAGAACGTCATACGGCTCTTCATCGGTCCGGGCGGTGCACACAACGGCACGGGCATTGCGCAAGCGGATACGCTGAGCTTGCTCATCGACTGGGTCGAGAACGACGCGCCGCCGCCGGATGAGATTCCGATCTTCGATATCGATCCAGCGACGCATGAGCTGCGCCGCGGCATGGTCGCGTGCGCGTACCCGAGCTATGCGCAATACGTCGGACACGGTGACCACGATGCGCCTGAGAGCTTTCGCTGCGAGCCACGCGCCGATCCGCTTACTCATCGCGCGACGACGCATTAGCGATTGCTTAGGTCGTCTGCGAGACCGACGCAATCTTGAGGCGGTGCCGGCGGTAGATTGCAAACGCCGCGAGGGCCGCAAGACCGCCACCGGCAGCGAGCGCGACCAACAGCCAACCGCGGCCCTCGAGGAAACTTTCGCCAATGTAAATCGTGCCGAGCGCGTAGGGCATCTCGACGAGGCCAAGTGCGATCGCGAACGGCGCGAAGCGATAGCGCATGCTGCCGAGCACGTAGCCGGGAATCTCTGACGGCAGCATGGCTTGAAACAGCACGATGTGCACGAAACGCGTGTCATTGCGAACGCGGGCCTCGAGCCTACTTAGCCGCTCCTCGCCGATGATGCGCTCGACGATGATTCGCCCGACGAGCCGGCCGACCGCAAAGGAAGCGACGCCGCCCAGGAACCAGCCGAGCCAGAGCAGCAAGAAGCAGACCGGCGCGCCCCAGGCGTAAATGCCGACTGGAACGAGGATCGCGCTCGAGAAAAACGCCAGCATTGCCGAGGCCAGCGCTAGCAGCACGAATGTCGACATGCCCAACAGCGGATAGTCCGCGATCATCGCCTCGATCGCGACGACGAGTTCCTGCGTGCTGCCGTGCAGTGCATCGGACGCGGCGATCAAGCCGACAACGGCAATGAGCGCACTTGCAAAAAGAATCTGGCGTTGAATCGATGAATCGCCGGTTTTGGCCACGGCGTTCAACCTTATTATCGTTATAACAACGCGATGGTAGCATCAAGCGAACGACGGAAGGTATAGAATCGGGAGAGGGAATAGTTCTGCGGTTCTCTCGAACAACCCATTCTGTTTGCGTCGCGAGGCCGGGTTTGAAGGGGCAAATTTACGTCCGTTCGCGGTGAGTTTCCGCTCCGACGGGGAAGTCGAAGTGATATCTTCCCAACATCGAGCAGACGACTTAACGTGCCCGATGGCCGTCATTGGGTTCGGTCAGTCGATAACGAAGACGATTCGGCTCGCCGAGCAAAGACCTTGCTCAATGTCCTCCCAGTCTTGCGAGGCTAGCTTTCCGCTCCATGCGGCTCATAATTGATGAGAACTCCGCCGGGGTCAGAACTCCTTCGCCTAGCAAGAACTCCACGTGTTTCTTGTGCTGCTCGCTTCGACGTATATCGCTAAGGCTCGCGTCGTACCGGACGCTCTCAATCGCATCCC
>JAHEEN010000038.1 GCA_024640685.1 Rhodospirillaceae bacterium | reverse complement strand
GTGTTCAATGCGTTCGGCGATGCGCTCGAGGGCGGCTATTACGGCATCATCACGCAAGGGTTTCCGCAGCTCGTGCGGGTCAACGCGGACGTTCTGACGACGGCCGAGGATCAATCCTGGCTGGACGATCAACCCGCGCTATGCCGCACGCGGATGATCAACGAATTTCCGTTGATCCCCGATTTGATGCGACTCGAGACGATGATCGCCGAAGTTTGCGGGACCGAGCGGGCGGCTTGAGAAGCCGGCGTCAACGCAGATCGCCCCACTGCCCCTGGGCGAGTGCACAGGCGGTTATCGCAGCAGTCTCGACGCGCAGAATGCGCGGTCCGAGGCTGGACCCTTCGAACCCCGCTCGATGCGCGCTTGCCAGGTCTTGGCGACTGAAGCCGCCTTCGGGACCCACAAGCAGCAGACATACGCCGAGATGAGTTCCGGCGAGTCGTTGTGCCAACGATCGATCCGCGTCCGGATCTAGCAAGAAACGCGGGGCCGAGTCGACGTTGTCGGCCAGCGCTTCGGCGAGCGGACACGGCAGATCGATCGTCGGCAAGTAGTGGCGCCCGCTCTGCTCGCAGGCGCTGCGAGCGATACGCTGCCAATGCTCGAGCCGTCGCCCGGCGCGCTCGGCATCGAGCCGAACGACGCTGTGCTCGGTGATCACCGGGCGGATCCGCGCTATCCCGAGCTCTGTTGCTTTCTGAACGATCAGATCCATCGCATCGGATTTTGCGACCGCTTGAATCAGATGAACCTCGAGTGGCGATTCTGCTCGCGGCTCGAGTCGCCGCGAGATCTGCAGCAGTGCGCCGTGTCTCGTCAGGCGCACGACATCGGCGAGGGCTTCGGAGCCGCGAGCGTCGAAGACGATGATCGTTTGACCCGCTTTGACGCGCAGTACGTTGCGAAGATAGTGGGCGCGATCGCCTACGAGCTCCAAGCTTGCGTCGGCGGGCAGCTCATACACGTACAAACGCTGTCTTCGGGGCGGTTGCATGGGTCAGTTAGTGTCTGATCGACGTGGGTAGTTAATTTGGCTGGTATATAGTTGCGGCTTTGCCGTTCGCATTCAAATAGCGAGTTAAATGCGATGAAAGTCGATCGTCAAACGGGGTGGATCGACGCCGTTCGGCGCGTGGGGTCGCCGAACCACGATGCGCGGCCGTCGGGGGTCTCGCCCGACCTAATTGTCATTCACGGAATCAGTCTGCCGCCGGGTGAATTCGGTGGATCGGGTATCGATGACCTGTTCTGTAACGTTCTCGATCCGACGGCTCATCCGTACTACGAGGAGATCTGTCATCTCAGAGTCTCAAGCCACGTCTTGATTACGCGGGATGGAAAACTCACGCAGTACGTATCGTTTCTCGATCGAGCATGGCACGCTGGACAGTCGAGCTACTGCGGACGCGCCGACTGCAACGACTTTGCTGTCGGCATCGAGCTAGAGGGAACCGACGATGTGCCGTACGAGCCGGTCCAGTATGTGACGCTGGCCGCGCTGATTTCGGCTTTGCGCAGCACATTCGGCTCACTCGAGCATGCCGAGCTTGTCGGCCATAGCGATATAGCGCCCGGCCGAAAAACCGATCCGGGGCCGCACTTCGACTGGGATCTCTTGCAGCACCTGCTCGTGGCCGGATGAGCCCGAAGCGCGGCCGTCGGCGGCCGATAAGCGTTACTATCTCCGCTCTGACGCACGCACGATTGTGCGGGTCGGCGCCGTTATGGGGTTGAACAACAGGGCAACAATGCGATGAAGCTCATTGCGCTCATCTTGGGCCTCGTGCTCGAGCGTCTGGCGACGCGCATCCTGCATTTGCGCGAGCTGCGCTGGTTCGACCGGTACTTCGATGCCGCGATCGCGAGCCTCAAGGGCGTTCCAGCATGGCTGCTTTATCCGGGGGTCGTCGCCGCGCTGTTCGTGCCGGTAGTGCCGGTATTGTGGGCTAGCTTCTATCTTGCATCGACGTCGATGGCGCTCGAATGGACCGAGCCGATGGCTGTGGTTCTGTGGTCCTTACCGTACGTCGTGTTTGCGGTATTGGTGCTGTTCTTCTCGCTCGGCCCGCAGGATCTGGGTAGCGAGGTCTATGAGTACTGCACGGCCGTCGATGCCGACGATGCAGAGACCGCCGAGCGCGTGCTCACGTCGCTATGTGAGGTCGAGCACTCCGGCACGAGCGATATTGAGGCCGTCGAGGAAGCGATATTCGTGCAGGCGACGAACCGGATTTTCGGCGTCGTATTCTGGTTCATAGCGTTCGGCCCAGTCGGTGCATGGCTGTTCAGAGCGAGCGACTTGTTCAGGCGGCGCTTGGCCTATCGGGCGGAGCGAAACGCAGAGGCCATAGACGAGCCGCTAGCTGCCATCGAGAACGTTCACGGTCTGCTGGTCTGGCTCCCTGCACGCCTTGCGATCCTGGGCTATGCGTTCAGCGGCAGCTTCGACGATGCGCTCAATTGCTGGCGCAGTTACGAGAAGAAATCGGACTTGCCGTTCCATCGCAGCAACGACGAGGTCGTTGCCTGTGTCGGTAAGGCCGCGATGACTGGGTTTCTCGAGGAGATTCCCAACTCCAGCGCAGCGGCCCGCAATGCTATGCGCCTCGTCCACCGTACGCTGTTCTTTTGGGTGACGGTGATCGGCGTCATGACGATCTCCGGCCGCGTCGTGTAGCGCACGGCTGCCGCCGACCGGCTAGTCGACTGCGCGATCGGGCCGCCACATGGGTTCTGCAGGATCGGCTGCGCGCGCAATGACGCGCGCGATGACGAACAGCAGATCGGATAGCCGGTTCAGATACTTCAGCAGCGCCGGATTGATCTCAGCCTCGTCGGCGAGCTCCCAAACCGTTCTTTCCGCTCGGCGGCAAACGGCACGCGCGAGATGACATGCCGCGGCGCCCGGCGGACCGCCGGGTAGCACGAACTCGGTCAGCGGTGGCAGCTCGGCATTGAACGCGTCGAGCTCGCGCTCGAGGCGTTCAACGTGCGCGTCGGTCGCGCGCGGTCGCTCCGGAAGTGCGATCTCGGCGCCGAGGTCGAACAGATCCTGCTGGACGGCTGCGAGCGTTGCTCGGACCGAATCCGGGACGCCGAAGCTCAGTAGGACGCCGATCGCTGAGTTCGTCTCATCGAGATCGCCGCAGACCCGCACGCGCGTGCTCGTCTTCGCAACGGCATCGCCGCTCGCCAACCGGGTCATGCCGCGATCGCCCGTACGCGTGTAAATCTTAGTCAGGCGTTTTGCCACGAATCGCTCCATCGGATTGTCGCGGCATCATACAGGGCGGCGACATCCTCGTGAGCGATTTGCGTCAGTCAACTGTCAGCCAGCGAATCTCCGTCGCCGTCGTCGGGCCGATGACGGTCTGCGACAGCGACTCGGGGATTACGGCACTGCTTGATGACAGCGGTATTCGGCCTGCCATGAGCTCCGCTTTTGCCTGCGGCAGCAGCGGGCTGGCTTCGGGCGCCGCGTAGCCGTGTGGGTAGAGCGGCTGGTTTGTGTCGAGCGAGTACTTGTCCGTCGAGCCTAGCGTGTGCAGCAGCTCGTGTGCCATGACGACCCGATTGGAGCCTGCATTCTCACGGCTTGCGAACACGCGCGCGACGGCGATGAGTCCGCGGCGCAGCGCCGTGGAGCGTTCGCCGGTTCCGGAGCTCTCGGGATCGAAGTACAAGGCGAACAATTGGATATCCGGCCGCGGTCTGTCGGTTGCGCGTCGAGCCTTGATTGCATACCAGCGCATCTTGAGGCTCCAGGCGATCGATCCAAGGGCACTCGGTGCCGTTGGCAACTCCGGAGGTCGCTCGTCGAGCCTGACGGCGAGCTCGAGTCTGAACGGTCTGGTGATTGCGACGCCGTAGCGCCGCGCCTCGCTCGCAAAGTAGCTCTCAATCGATGCAAACTCGTCGTCGGATAGCCGCTCGATATACGCCTGCGCGGTCTCGCTGCCGTCGCCATTGATCGCGTAGACGTCGACCCACAGCGTGTCGTTCCAGTCCGTGCTGCGCACGCTGTCGAGGTAGTTGCCGACCGCTGCGAATAACAGGATGTAGAGCAGTATTGTGATGCGAAGTTTCTTGAACATTGGCGGGCAGGGCGTGCACGGCTCGCCTCAAAGTCAACCACCTTCGCGCCAACGCAGCGCCGCCACAGGTCACAGTTCTGTGAGCCGGCGGCAATTTTTGCCTTAAAAACAGGTAGTTAAAAAAAGAAACCCGGCGGTGGGAGCGCCGGGTTCACGTTATTATTGTTATCGGAGTTTACGGTTTCAAATATGCGGCCTGACTGCGGGTTGTTTTGCGATCATTATCTCTTTTGTTATCTGATCCAACCGATATTTCTTTGTTTTCGCAGTCGTAACGTCTTCTTCTTATTCTGTTTCTTGTTCTAGTTCTCAGGTCCAAATCTAACAGAAGCGCGTCGAATCTCGCAGCGGTTTCTGTTGGTTACGCACTCAATCGCCCTTGTTCGAGGGCGCTAAACTAGAAGCAAGAGCCATGCCATTGATAATTTTCATATAAAAAACAATTAGATATATAGGATATCTGGGTTTGGTTGGAGATTTAGACTCTGTCTTGTAAAAAAAATAGACAGTTACGTTACATAACGTTTCTTCGAACTACTTGATAAAACACCAGTAACTTTCTGATTTATAGAAGTGCGCATTTTTGCGCTCACAAAAAAATGTCTCCAGATAGCGACAAACCCCAATTCGTAAAGTGATTCGACAACGGCCTCACCGACGTGGTGGCGGTCGCAGCAATGCGTCGCGATCGTGCCATACACCGCCGTGAACGACAGCGACGATGTTGCCGATGTCGCCGATCGACTCGAGCGGATTGCCAGCTACAACCACGAGATCAGCTAATTTGCCGGCTTCGATCGACCCGATCTGACGCTCGAGGCCGAGCACGAGTGCGGCGTCCGATGTCGCGAGCCGCAGCGCCTGATCGTTGCTCATCCCAGTGCGCGCGAGTAGCGAAATCTCAGCCTGTAGCCCCAGGCCGTAAGGCACAGTCGGCGCATCGCTACCGGCCGTGAGTCGAACGCCGGCACGGGCGAGCATCGCGAGTGTTGCCTGTAGGCCGTCAGCCGTGGCGTCGTCGCTGCGACCGCGCCAGCGATCGAGCTCGGCCGGCGAAAACAGCTGTCGTGGCACCGGGCCGTCGAGATAGCCGCGACTGCGCGCAGCAATCTCGCCAAATCCACCGAGTGCAGCCAGCGTCGGTGTAACGGCTGCGCCGCTGTGTCGGAGCAGCTCGACGACATCCGCGTAGCTGCGGCCGAGCCCCGAGCGCTCGAGGTCGTACTCGCTGATGCCCCGTGTGCCGATGTGCTCAATTGCGTTGACGCCGAACGGCAGCGACGGCAAAAGGCTATCGCCAAACACCGGAACACCGAAGCGTCGCGCTTCCTGCACGAGAGCGCGACCCATCTCGACCGGTTGGCCGCGATAGAGCTGCAGCACATCGTATGTCGGCGGCGCGTCACCGGGTGCTGGCCAGCCGCTATCGTTGCCATGGCGTGCGCTCAGCAACAGCCGCGGTCCGATACGGCGTCCACTCGCCCATGCCTCGCGGCGCTCGAGGCCATCGTCGCGCTGGCTGCCGATCTCGCGGACGGTCGTGACGCCGTAGGCGAGCCATGCGCGGCCGAGCCGCTCGCCGGCGAGCGACGACTGGTGCGCGTGCAGGTCGATCATGCCGGGCATGATCGTGTACTCGCGAGCATCAATCACCGTCCGCGGCAGCGGCAAGACGCCGCGACCGACAACCGCAACGATTTCGGTGCCTTCGACATGAATATCGACATAGCGGCGGTACTGGGTGCCGATCCCGTCGAACAGACGATCGACCTGAATCACATAGCGACCGCCGCCGTCCGCCGGGGTCCAGTCGAGCTCCGGCAGGTCGCCCGTCACGAGAAGCTCGCGGCCGGAGTCGGCTGGCGTGTCGTTCCAGCTGAGTTGACCACTGGCGATGTCGATCGTAAGCCGCATCCTGTCGGAGCGCGTGGCTTCGGGGTTACGTGCCCACAAGCGCACGCCGGCACCGTCGTCGGTCCAGGCGACGTCGCCGGCGTCGCGTAGACCGCGCGCGAGTGTGCGTGGCAAGCCTTTGCCTGAAATGTCGACGATCCTGACTTCAGCAGGATCCCAGGGACCGAATCCCGCAGTCGCAAGGTAAGCGATCGAGCGACCATCTGGCGATACCGCAGGGTCAAAGCTCTTGATTGGCTCGTTCGTCAGGCGGCTAACGTCGCCCGAGTCCGGATCGAGAGACCACAGGTCCATCGAACCGGCACGGTCGCTCGCAAATACGACCGTACGGCCATCTGGCGAGAACGTGGGGTCGATGTCGACATAGGCGTCGTCGGTCAGTTGGCGAAGGTCGCCGTCAGCCGTCCACAGCCACAAGTCGCCGAGCGCCGTGAATGCCACCTCGCGCCCGCTCGGTGATGTGCGGGGCGCTCGAATACCGAGGGCCGGCGCCGGCTCGGTGGGTGGAGCAACGCTTGTGCGCAGGTCGCGCGGCGCAGGCATGATGCCGACTCCCGCGAACAGCGGCACGGCGCTTCTCTCGGTGCTGCCGATGCCGCGCTGCCAGATCCGACCGTCGGCTGTGTACAAGAGCTCCCCGGGCGTGCGCCATGCGGCACGGAAACCGAACACGTCTTCGCCGCGTGTCAATGTTTTGACGGCCTCGACGTCAGCGATGACAGCCATCCGTAGGTTGCTGAACTGCCCCTCGCTGCGCTCCGTGAACGTCAGCACGCCACCACCCGGGCGCCAGCTCGGTCCAGATAGCGCGTTGCGGCTCGTGTACACGGTCAATGCCGGCGGAAAGCCTGGTAGCACACGCAGCGACCACTGATCGCCACGACGCTCGACGTACGCAATCTCGCCGCGCTCCGACGCCGTCGGCCAGTACGCATCGCCATCGAACGTCAACTGAGTTCGTACGCCGCTCTCCAACGTCAGCCTAAAGATCGCCGAGCCGCCGTCCTGGTCGGAGACGAACAGCACCGAGCGGCCATCGGCGGAAAAGTCCGGCTGGGTTTCGTTCGCCCGCGAGCTCGACAATCGCCGTCGGTTCAGCGTGTCGAGATCGAGCATCCAAATATCCCATTGGCCGCGGTTGTACCGCTGATAGACGAGCTGTCGGCCGTCGGGCGAGAAGCGCGGATTGCGGGCGATATCGGTGGCTGGGCCGAGAGGCTGGGCGCCCCCGCCGGTGACCGGAAGCGACCACAGTCGGCCCATCAAATCGATGACCAGGCTCTGGCCATCGGGCGCGAGCGCCACGGCCATGTTGGTGCCTTGGCTGACGCTCGCGGCGATCTCTTGCGCATTGGCCCCGAGGCCGGCGAGCGCCAGCAGGGCAATGAGCGGTAGTAGCCGGCTCGCGGTCACCGCGACCTCAGGGCTGAAGCCGCTGTGAGCGCCATGCGCCGGCGACGAAACTGTCGTTGCCGGCCGGGTCGAGATTGCGCTCGAAGCGCAAACGCTCGTGAAAACGGTCGCGGCCGGAGGCCCAGAACTCGACGGCGCCGAGCCAGAGCCGGAACCCACCCCAAAACGCCGGTCGCGGTACTGCAAGTTTTGCGCGAGACTCCTTAGCGCCGAACGGATCCGGGGCTTCAAAGCGTAATGCGACCTCGCGTGCTCTCGTCTCGAGCGCGCTCGGCTCGTCGAGAGGTTTGCTTTGATGGCTGGCCCAGGCATTGATTTGGCTGCGCCACGGACGCGCGCTGAAATACGCGTCACTTTCGGATTCCGGCGACTTCACTGCCGGGCCCTCGAAACGGATTTGCCGACCAAGCGCGTCCCAGTGAACGACGCCGGCGACCCAGCGGCGATCAGCGATTTCGATCGCTTTGCGGGATGAATAGTTCGTGTAGAACACGACGTAGCCGTGTTCGCAGTCGAGGCCCTTGATCAGCACGACGCGCGCGGATGGCCTGCCGGATACAGCGACGGTTGCAAGCGTCATCGCATTTGGATTGGGCTGCTCGCGCCGGGTCGCTGCCTCGTTGAGCCAGCACTCGATGAGGCGCAGCGGCTCCTCGACATCGGGAAGGATCGTCACGTGCGTAGGTTGCATGACTGCTACCGACTGGCAGATTAGCGATTGCACGGCGTATTGGCCAGCCTTCTTTGCGCAGTATGGCGCTTGCGTGGCATGCGGGCAGCGAGTACAACGCGCAGCCAAGGGAGGAATCAATGAGCCTGGACACTATTCGCGAACGACTCGATGAGATCGACTCCGCACTCGTCGAACTGATGGCGCGCCGGCAGCAGATCGTTGCCGAGGTCAGCGCACACAAGATCGGCACGGGTACGCCGACCCGCGACTATGCGCGCGAGCGCGAGGTGCTCGAGGGAGTTCGTGCGGCTGCGACGCAGTCCGGTTTCGACGCGGATACTGCCGAGCAGATCATGCGGCTTTTGATCCGTACGTCGCTGACTCAACAAGAGCGCACGCGTGTCGCCGCGCAATCGGCTGGCGCAGGCCGGCGCGCGCTCGTCATCGGCGGCTCCGGCAAAATGGGGCTCTGGATGGCCGAGTACTTGGCCTCACAGGGCTTCGTTGTCGAGATTGCCGATCCCGAGGCTAACGCGGCGCCTTATCCTCGTTTCGAGGATTGGAGCGAGCTCACGCTCGACCATGACGTGATCGTAATTGCGACACCCATTCAGATGACTGCAGAGATATTGACCGAGTTGGCAGCGCGCAAGCCTTCTGGATTGGTTTTCGACGTCGGTTCGCTAAAGACGCCGTTGAAACCGGGACTCGCGGCGCTTCGCGATGCCGGATGCCGTGTCGCATCATTGCATCCGATGTTCGGCGCAGACACACAGCTACTTTCAGGGCGCCACGTGATTTTCATCGATCTCGGCGATCCTGACGCGAGCCGCGCGGCGCGGGAGCTGTTCTCCTCGACGATGGCCGAGCTCGTCGACATGAGCCTCGAGGAGCATGACCGCTTGATCGGCTACATTCTCGGCCTATCCCACGCGCTGAACCTCGCATTCTTCACGGCACTCGAAGCGAGCGGCGAGCTCGTGCCTAAGCTCAAGCGACTATCGAGTACGACGTTCGACGCGCAGCTGGCCGTCGCGAGTCGCGTCGCTGGCGACAATCCACGCCTCTATTTCGAGATACAGTCGCTGAACGACTACGGCAAGGAATCGCTCGATGCGCTCGTCGCGGCAGCGACGACGATCCGCGACCTCGTTGCAACGAAGGATGAGGCCGGATTCGTTGCGCTGATGGAAGCGGGACGGGACTATCTTGCGCGCGATCGGGATATCGGTTGACGTGGTCGGCGAGCGTCCTTAGTCGTCGATGAAAGACCGTTACCCTCGGTGTCGCTCTGTCGGGAAATTTTCGGCCAACGGTCTCTACGCGACAAAGGCCGACACGACCCGTCATCGGCCGACCTGGATTGCCTCGCGTGCATGCGTGACAATGAGGAACGCTGAACTCGGCAATTATTCGGAGGCCCGTTGAGCGATCCGGGCTGGCCGTGGACATGGACAACATCGATTCGGACGGATTCAGAGCGAACGTCGGCATTATCCTGACCGACGGCCGCGGCCGCGTGCTCGTCGGCGGTCGGGTCGGGCGTTCGGGTTGGCAGTTTCCCCAGGGGGGCGTCGCGCAAGACGAGTCTGCGGACGAGGCGATGTATCGTGAGCTCAATGAGGAGATTGGCTTTGAGCCGGAGCACGTCGAGCCGCTCGGGCAAACACGCGACTGGTTGAGATATCGGCTTCCGGAGCGATTTATTCGTCGCGGGCGTAACCCTGTCTGCATTGGCCAGAAGCAGCGTTGGTATTTGTTGAAGCTACTGGCCACGGTAGAGGAAGCACGCTTCGATACGACGAGCGAGCCTGAATTCGACCGTTGTCGCTGGGTCGATTACTGGCGGCCGGTCAAGGACGTGATCTATTTTAAGCGGCGAGTTTACGTGCAGGCGCTGACTGAGCTCGGCCCGCTGGCTTTCCCCGATGCCGGGCCACCGCCGCTGCCAACCTGGTGGCCGAGGCGCTGGTGCCGTCACGCTGACAAGCCGTCGCGGCACACCGAGGCTGAGGAACAATGACGACGGGCGAGCGGTGTGAACTGATCGTGGGCTATCGCGGTTCGATATCGAGACAATTCCGACTGTGCCCGCGCGCAATGCGCGCCGATATTGGGACTTTGACGGAATGACAGCCCGCCGCAAACCTTCGTTATTGAAATTCCTCACGGTCGTCGCCGTGGCCGGCGGCCTCGTCTTGGTCCATGAGCTCGGGCGCCTGAACGGCGGGTTCTCGTTCATTGATCAACGCAACGAGCGCGAGTCGCTGAATGCCGTCATCGCCGAGCGCGAGCGCACGATCGAGGACCTCCAGCGGACGATTGCAATTCTCGAGACGTCGCAAGACATCGATCGCGAGACCTACGCTCAGGTCGAGGTCAATCTCGATGAGCTTCAGGCGCGTATTCAAGCCCAGGAGGAGGAGCTCGCCTTTTATCGCGGAATCATCTCGCCCGAGGACGGCGTCGCGGGGCTACGCGTGCAAACGCTCGAGCTGCGCCCTACCGAAGCGAGCGATAGCTACGTTCTCCACCTCGTGCTCGTTCAGGCCATTACTCATGATCGGCGCGTATCCGGTACGGTTAGGTTCGATATTGCAGGCACGCTGGACGGCGATGACGTCCGCTACGGTCTCGACGACTTGCTCGGCGATGAGTCCGCTGCGACACTCGCGTACAGTTTCCGCTACTTTCAAGATCTGCAGCGCGAGTTCGTGCTACCGAATGGGTTTCGGCCGACCGAAGTGCTGCTGGAGATTCGTCCGCGCGAGCCCAGCGGGGACGCGCTCGAGCAGTCGTTCGACTGGGCATCGGTTGCAGGCTAGCGACGATATTGGGCCCCGTCGCCGCGTTATAATCGAGTCCGAGTGTTTTTTGGCCAGCGTTAGGGGATAGGGATGTTTGGCAAGAAAAAACCGGCAGCCGCAAGCGTACGCACGCTGGTCGGCGCGGACACTCGCGTTCACGGCGACGTCGAGTTCAAAGATGGATTCCACGTCGACGGCTATGTTAAAGGCAACGTCGAGGCAATGCCCAATGAGCCGGCGACACTCAGTATCAGTGAGGACGGCTGCGTCGAGGGTTCCGTCGTTGTGCCGCACTTATTGCTCAACGGTACGGTCAAGGGCGATGTTCGCGCGACCGAGCGAGTGGAACTCGGGCCGCGCGCGCGGGTCATAGGAAACGTACAGTACAAGCTGATCGAAATGGCGATCGGCTCGGAGGTCAACGGTAAGCTCATCCACGAGATGGATGCCGCAGCGAAGGGCTCTAGCGCCGTGGACAAGACCGTGACTGCCCCGACACCGATTAAACTGGTAGGAGATTGAACGTCATGAGCGACCCTCAGTGGGCAATGGACGCCCCGCCGCTCAATTTTACCGACGCGGCCGCGGCAAAAGTCGGCACGCTTATCGAGCAGGAAGGTAACGCTGCTTTGAAGCTGCGCGTCTATATTCAGGGTGGCGGTTGTTCGGGCTTTCAGTATGGATTTACGTTCGATGAGGACGTTCAGGACGGCGACACGACGATCGAGAACGGCGGCGTGACGCTGCTCGTCGATCCGCTCAGCGTGCAATATTTGACTGGCGCGGAAATCGACTACGAGGAAGATCTCTCCGGCGCTCAGTTCATCATTCGAAATCCCAACGCTACGACGACCTGTGGCTGCGGATCGTCGTTCTCGGTCTAGCCCGTCTGTCTCGCCTCGTGACAACGCCGGCCTGCGTCGCGCGGCAATATGCCGTCGAGGGCCGGGGAAGCTCGCCGTGCACTCCAGTCCCTGTGCCGTGACGATCAGCACATCGCTCGACCGGTGTACCTGAAACCGTAGGTTCGCGAGCTGGTCTCGATACTAAAAACGGTTGGCCGCAAACGTTCTCTCGAGGCGTCCGAAGTCATCGCAGCCGTCGATCTAGGCTCAAATAGCTTTCACATGGTCGTCGGCCGCCTACGTCACGGGCAGCTGATCATCCTGGACAGACTCCGCGAGATGGTTCGACTCGCGTCGGGTCTCGACAAACGCGGCCGCTTGCGCGGCGAGTGTATCGAGCGGTCGATTGAGTGCTTACGCCGATTCGGCGAACGCATTCGTGACATGGAGGCTGGTCAGGTGCGCGTCGTCGGCACGAATACGCTTCGCCAAGCGCGCAACTCGGAGACGTTTCTGGAGATGGCCGAGGACGTGCTGGGTCACGAAGTGGAGGTCATCTCCGGGATCGAGGAGGCGCGGCTCATTTACTTGGGCGTCGCGTATTTGTCACCTGCACCGGACGAGAGGATGCTCGTCATCGACATCGGCGGTGGCTCGACGGAGCTCGTCATTGGTCGAGGCTATGAGCCGGACCTGCTGGAGAGTCTGTTCATGGGCTGCGTGCAGTTCAGCCTGCGCTACTTCGACGACGGCCGAATGACGCGGAAGCGATTCGACAAGGCGAGATTGGCGGCGCGGCAAGAGCTGCTGCCAATTGCCTCGCGTTTTCGACGCAGCGGTTGGGACCGCGCGATAGGCTCGTCTGGCACGTTGCGCGCGGCAGTGCGAGTCGCCGAGGCGCTCGAGCTTTCGAAAGACGGTATGACACATGACGCTGCCGTGGGAATCCTCGATCGACTGATCGCCGCAGGCGACCTCGAGTCACTCGAGCTGACCGAGCTCAATCCAGAGCGCGCGCCGGTTTTCGCCGGGGGCATCGCGATTGCCGTCGAAGTCATGGAGACGCTTGAGATCGACAAGCTGCGAATCAGCGACGGCTCGTTACGGGAAGGCTTGCTGTACGACATGGTCGGGCGACTCCAGCACGAGGATGCTCGCGACCGCACCGTTCGCGCGATGGAGCGCCGCTATCATGCAGATCTCGAGCAAGCTGAGCGCGTTGCGCAGACGTCTACTTTGTTGCTCGAGGAAGTCGAGGATACATGGCAGCTCGTCGAAACGTCCGCGGCGCAGTATCTTGGTTGGGCTGCTCGCCTGCACGAAATCGGACTGGACATCGCGCACGTTAAATATCACACGCACGGTGCGTATCTGCTCGCAAACGCCGATCTGCCGGGGTTCTCGCGCGCCGAGCAGCAGCTGCTCGCCGTTATCGTCGGCAACCACCGCCGCAAGCTCGTCGATTTTCATAGCCACGGGCTACCTGCCGAATGGCGTGGGCCGGTTTTTCGCTTGACAGTGTTGCTGCGATTGGCCGTGCTCTTGAATCGCAGCCGCAGCGCCGAGGAGCTTCCGCCGATTCAAGTCCGATGTGGCCGGCGCAAGCTCGAGCTCGGGTTTCCGCAGGATTGGCTCGACAACAACCAGCTGACGTACGCAGATCTCGAGCAAGAGAAGGAATGGCTTGCCGCGCTCGGCTTCAAGCTAAGAGTTAAAACGGTCTAGCCGGATCGGAAATTCTGGCAGACGGAGTCGCTACGCTGAATCGGCATACTGCTCGAGGAGGCGGGTTTGCGCGCAGATGCGTGGCTCGTCCGGTTCGGCCTCAGTCAGCGTGTATTCTCCTGATGCTTGGAGACTCCACGCTTGCGTGTTGTCGGCGAGATAAAGATTGAGGTCCGCGATCAGACGCTGCTTTATCGTCTGATCCATGATCGGAAACATAATTTCGATGCGGCGAAAGAAGTTGCGGTCCATCCAGTCTGCGCTGGCGCAGAACACCTCGGGATCGCCGTCGTTGAGGAAATAGTAGCAGCGCGAGTGCTCGAGGAATCGGCCTATGATCGAGCGTACGCGGATATTCTCCGAGACACCTGGAATTCCGGGACGTAGACAGCAAATTCCGCGCACGATCAGATCGATCTGGACGCCGCAGATCGACGCTTCATAAAGAGCGCGAACGACCTCCGGCTCGACGAGCGCATTGATCTTGGCAATGATTCGCGCGCTGCGGCCCGACGATGCATTGCGACTTTCACGCCGGATCAGTTGCAGCAGACTGTCGTGAAGAGAAAACGGCGACTGGCGCAGCAAATTCAACGGCGCCGTCTTCGTCAGGCTCGTGATCTGCAGAAATACCTCGTGGACGTCCTTCGTCAGCTTCTCGTTTGAGGAGAAAAATCCGTAGTCGCTATAGGCACGCGCAGTCTTCGGATGATAGTTACCCGTGCCGAGATGGACATATCGCTTGAGCCCATCATGCTCTCGTCGAACGACGAGCATCATCTTGCAGTGGGTCTTGTAGCCCACGACGCCATAGACGACGTGAGCGCCGGCCTCCTGCAGCTTGTTGGCGAGCTCGATATTCGCAGCCTCGTCGAAGCGTGCCCGAAGCTCGATCATGACCGTGACCTCTTTACCCGCGCGTGCCGCTGACACGAGGCTTGCGACAATGGGTGAATCGGGCGTCGTGCGGTAAAGCGTCTGTTTGATTGCGAGCACGTTCGGGTCGGTCGCTGCGCGATGCACGAAGTCGATCACGGGGGCGAACGACTCGTACGGATGGTGCAGTAGCACATCTTCCTTTGAGAAGACTTCAAATAGGCTCGACTTCAGCAACTGCTTCGGTAGGCCGGATGTGAACGGTGGATACTTGAGGTCGGGTCGATCGAGCAGATCGTGGATAGCCAGCAGCCGATTCAGGTTGACCGGCCCTTCGACTGGATAACAGTCGCTGCGCCCGAGACGAAATTGTCCGAGCAAGTAATCCGACAAGGTATCCGGGCAATCGTGCGCCATCTCCAAACGCACGGCGGCGCCGTAACCGCTATCGGTCAACTCGCCTTCGAGCGCGTGCATCAGATCGTCGATCTCCTCATCGTCGATATAAAGATCGCTGTTGCGTGTCACGCGAAACTGGTAACAGCCGTCGATGCTCATGCCGGTGAAGAGCTCATCGACAAACGCATGGATGATCGAAGACAAGAAAACGAATGCGGCTTCGCGGTCGTCACTGAACTCTGCCGGCAACCGAATCAATCGCGGCAGTGATCGGGGTGCTTGCACGATTGCGCGGCGACACGGGCGCCCGAACGCATCGCGGCCGTGAAGATCAACGATGAAGTTCAGGCTCTTGTTGAGAATCCGTGGGAATGGACGCGTCGGATCGAGCGTCGTCGGACTCAACACGGGCTCGACTTCGGCGTGGAAGAACTCTTGTAGCCACTGCCGCTGCTCAGGCGTCCAAGTGCTGCGGCGCTTGAAGCAAATGCTGGCATCTTCGAGCGCCGGAATCAGCTCTTCGTTGAGGACGCGGTACTGCTCTTTGACGAGATCCGTCGTGCGTTCGAAGATCAGGCGGAGCTGCTCCGCCGGGGACAAATTTTCAGGGCCCGTCGCCGCGGAGCTGACCTCGACGCGCTGCTTGAGGCCGGACACTCGAATCTCGAAGAACTCATCGAGATTCGTCGAACAAATGCACAGAAACTTTAGCCGCTCCAATAGCGGAACGCTTTCGTCCTTGGCCTGATGGAGTACCCGTGCGTTGAACTCTAGCTGAGCGAGCTCGCGATTAACGTAGTACTCCGGAAGGCTCAGATTCGGAGTATCCATTGCCGCCGGTCAATCGTTGTCCTTGTAGCCTGAGTATACGCCACCGAAGTGAACACGCTCGCGGGCGCCAGTCACGGTTGGCACGTTAGCCGATTGGCCGAGTACGCGCGCGGGCAAACCACGCGAAGCCGATCGCCTCGACCCACTCAGGGGCAATACCATGCGCGGCGCTCGCTCGACTGTTGCGGGCGGTAACAGTTCATCGAGTCGATTCATCAGCCTCGTGTTGTAGGCGCCGCCACCGCAATAGCTCGGCTGTGACATTCGTTATCGCAGTGACCGGTTGCGGCGCACGCGTGAGGCTTTCGGGGATTCGCTCGAACGTCTCACGTCGGTCGGAGCTCGTTACGCCCCGACTCGGTTAGTTCGATGCCGCTGCGAGTTGCGTGCTTCGATACAGATCGAGCTGATGCCAGAGCGCAGCGGCGATGGTCTCAAAGTCTGTCAAATGTTCCTGCGGCACCGGATCGGCGGGCGGTAGCGGCACAGTGCGGGGATTTCGGTGCACGCCGTTTATCCGGTACTCGTAGTGGAGGTGCGGTCCCGTCGCCAAGCCCGATTGACCGACGTACCCGATGATCTGGCCCTGCTTGACTCGCGAGCCAACCCTTGGCTCGGCGAACTTGGACATGTGCGCGTAGAGCGTCGTGATGTTGCCGCCATGTTGCAGTACGACTGTGTTGCCGTAGCCGCCGTTTGCGCCGCGAAACGAGACCTTACCGTCGCCGGATGCTCGGATTGGCGTGCCGGTGCCCGCGGCGTAGTCGACGCCGCGGTGTGCGCGAATCTTGTTTAGCACCGGATGGCGGCGATTGAGATTGAAGTTCGAGCTGATTCGCGAAAAATCGACTGGGGCTCTGAGAAATGCCTTGCGAACGCTGTGGCCCTCCGGCGTGAAATAGCCGACCTCGCCGTCCGGGTTCGCATATCGTGCGGCACGGTAGAGCCGTCCTTGATTGTTGAACTCAGCAGCGGTGATCGCCCCGTTTTGAAGCTTCTGTCCTTCGCTCCAGAGCTCCTCGTAGATCACCGTGAACGTGTCGTCGATGCGCACGTCCTGAATGAAGTCGATGTCCCATTGGAAGATGCCGGCCATCTCCATGATGACCGCGTCGGAGATGCCGGCCTCTTGGCCGGCCTCGAACAATGAGCTGCGGATCGTTCCGTGCGCGCCGACGGTGCGGGTTTCAACGGGGTCGTCGGCGAAGCCGACGACGAAACTGTCCTCGGATCGAGTGACCGTCATCGTCCGAATGCGACTGACGTTGCGCGCGAAGCGCATGACGTTGCCGTCATCGTGGGCGACGTCGATCTCGTCACCGGGCTGCAGGCGCACCAAGTAGGGCTTCGCCTCATCGAGATCGACCATCGCCGCGAGGTCGGTAATGCTCAAGTCGTGGCGCCGAAAGAGCCGATCGAGACTGTCGCCGGAGCCGACGACGAGTGTCAGCTGTTCGAAGTCTTCGAACGACGGCAGTTCCGGCAACACGGTTTCGGGCTCGGCAACGGCCGCATCGTCGGGTAGATCGAGGAGTCCAGGCGCGGTTGCCTCGGCGCTCGCGATCGGATTTGCTGCCGGCGGGATGACCGGCGCCTCGCCGCTACCGAAGACCATGAAAAGTACGACCAAGATCGGCGGCAGCACGCCCGCAACGAACCAAGGCCAGCGCGGCGGCGCGGCCTGATTGTCACGGCCTGGCGTGTGCTTGTAGTCATGGCGAATGCCGCCAGCGTAGTCGTTCACGGAGCAGCTACCTTCAAGGCCGGGGCTACTGTAACGATTTGACCCGGGGTCGTCAAAGGTAATTCCTTTAAACTCAGTCGACTACGACGCGGTCCGCAGTTCTGTCGAAAGATCCGCCCGAAGCCGCTGCTGGCGATGCCGAGTTGTTCTTCCACGAGCCGCAGATTGCCAGCAGCGATCCGCGTACACTACGCGCTTCCCGGACTAGTGCCTCGCGCAACGACAAGGCGCCACTATGCGACCTGCCGCACAACAACTTCAGGAACTCGTACGGGGTGCCGATGAGGTGCTGCTGGAGACGGAGCTCACCGAGCGCCTCGCTCAGGGCCGACCGTTGCGAATCAAGGCGGGCTTCGACCCAACGGCACCGGACCTACACATTGGGCACACGGTGCTGCTCAACAAGATGCGGCAGTTTCAGGACTTCGGGCACGAGGTCATTTTCCTGATCGGCGATTTCACCGGCATGATCGGCGACCCGTCGGGTAAGACCGCCACACGGCCGCCGCTGACGCCCGCGCAGGTGCAGGAAAACGCTCGGACGTACGAGGAGCAGGTCTACAAGATTCTCGATCCTGAGCGCACGCGACTCGAGTTCAATTCACGCTGGATGGGCCAGATGGATGCAGCGGATTTGGTGCAGCTTGCGGCGAAGCATACGGTTGCGCGGATGCTCGAGCGTGACGATTTCCGGCGCCGCTATGAGGCCGAAAAGCCGATCGCGGTTCACGAGTTCCTGTACCCGCTCGTTCAAGGTTATGACTCGGTCGCGCTCGAGGCCGACGTCGAGCTGGGCGGGACGGACCAGAAGTTCAACCTGCTCGTCGGCCGGCAGCTGCAACAGTCGTACGGCCAACCGCCGCAGGTCGTATTGACGATGCCGCTGCTCGAGGGGCTCGACGGCGTCAATAAAATGTCGAAATCGCTGGACAATTACGTCGGCATCACGGAGCCGCCCGATGAGATGTTCGGCAAGATCATGTCGATATCCGACGATCTGATGTGGCGCTATTTCGAGCTTCTGAGCTTTCGCCCGATTACCGACATCGAGGCGTTGAAGGCCCGTGTCGCCGCGGGTGAGAACCCACGTGACATCAAGTTTCTACTCGCCGAGGAAATTGTTGCACGATTCCACGACGAGGCCGCCGCCGAGTGGGCACGGGGCGAATTCGTCTCGAGGTTCCGGCAGGGCGCGATGCCAACGGACATCGAGGCCAAGGACGTGACGTCGCCCGAGCCGTCGATCGGTGTCGCGCAGTTGCTACGCGATGCGGGCCTCGTAAGCAGTAGCTCAGACGGCATGCGCATGGTCAAGCAGGGCGCCGTCAAGCGCGATGGCGAGCCAATCCGGGACCCGAAGGCGCAGATCGATATCGATGGCTCCACGAGCATTTTTCAGGTCGGCAAACGCCGATTCGTCAAGGTCACGTTGCGTCCCGAGTGACCGTCGTGGACCGCGGCGAGCGCGCGGTCCCAGCCCAATGCAAAATTCTTGTTGCAGGCCAGTCCACGGCGCGTATAATGCCGCGCCTCCGGATCGGCGGATTCCCTGTTAAGAAGGCCCTTTGAGCCCCATTTGGCTTGGAGAGGGACCTGATCGCGGGTATACTTGTCGGTCTGCCTGGGAATAGTCCCGGGACGCTCTTTAACAATCAGCTCAAGCAACTTGTGTGGGCGCTCGCATCGGAACAACGGTGCGTGAGCGTCGACTCGGGGGCGCTTTTGCGCTCCCGGAAAAAACGTTCAGGACTCAAAATCTTTGATATCAATTGAAGAGTTTGATCCTGGCTCAGATTGAACGCTGGCGGCATGCCTAACACATGCAAGTCGAACGGTAACAGGCCGCTGGGATCCCTTCGGGGTGACCTTGGCGCTGACGAGTGGCGGACGGGTGAGTAATACGTGGGAATCTGCCCAGTAGTGGGGGACAACCCGAGGAAACTCGGGCTAATACCGCATACGCTCTACGGAGGAAAGCGGGGGATCTTCGGACCTCGCGCTATTGGATGAGCCCACGTCAGATTAGCTTGTTGGTGGGGTAACGGCTCACCAAGGCTACGATCTGTAGCTGGTCTGAGAGGACGATCAGCCACACTGGGACTGAGACACGGCCCAGACTCCTACGGGAGGCAGCAGTGGGGAATATTGGACAATGGGCGCAAGCCTGATCCAGCAATGCCGCGTGTGTGAAGAAGGCCTGCGGGTTGTAAAGCACTTTCAGTAGAGAAGAAAAGCTTACGGTTAATAACTGTGAGTCTTGACGTAACCTACAGAAGAAGCACCGGCTAACTCCGTGCCAGCAGCCGCGGTAATACGGAGGGTGCAAGCGTTAATCGGAATTACTGGGCGTAAAGCGCGCGTAGGCGGCTTGGTCAGTCGGATGTGAAAGCCCAGGGCTTAACCCTGGAATTGCATTCGATACTGCCTGGCTAGAGTATGGTAGAGGGAAGTGGAATTTCCGGTGTAGCGGTGAAATGCGTAGATATCGGAAGGAACACCAGTGGCGAAGGCGACTTCCTGGGCCAATACTGACGCTGAGGTGCGAAAGCGTGGGGAGCAAACAGGATTAGATACCCTGGTAGTCCACGCCGTAAACGATGAGAACTAGATGTTGGGAGGGTT
>JAHEEN010000206.1 GCA_024640685.1 Rhodospirillaceae bacterium | reverse complement strand
TGACGACGCTCAACGACACCGATCACCGCCCCAAGCGGCTTGAGCAACGTTTCACGACTGGCACTGAACTTCATTGCGGGCGCTACCTAAATCTATCGGTGAATATATAAAACCTGTTGTTATAGAGCATCCCAAAAACTGGGGAAAACCCTAAAATTTTATTAAAATACAACAAGTTACTAAAGTAACAACGGTCTGACTAACGAGCCCTGAAGCCTGGGGATAACCTGTGTGCTAGACGCTGCACAAAAGTTGTCCACAGGTTTTACCCATTAACCGGTCAGCGTTCGGAACAGGTTATTGTAGTCCTCTTGCACACGCGTCTCAGTCTCGCGCAACAGCTTCACACGCCGGCAGGCGTGCAGCACTGTCGTATGATCACGACCGCCGAACGCGTCGCCGATCTCAGGCAAGCTGTGTGTCGTCAACTCCTTAGCGAGTGCCATCGCAATCTGCCTCGGTCGCGTGATCGAGCGATTACGCCGCTTCGACAGTAAATCGGCGACGCGAATCTTGAAGTACTCGGCAACGGTTTTTTGAATATTGCTGATCGTCACGAGGCGATCCTGCGCGGCGAGCAGATCCCGCAACGTTTCCTTCGTGAACTCGAGCGTCGTCGGCTGTCCGGTGAAACGCGCATTTGCAATGACGCGGCGTAACGCGCCCTCGAGCTCGCGAACGTTCGAGCGGATGCGCTTAGCGATAAAAAAAGCGACCTCGTCGGGCAGGTAGTGGCCTTCGGCGTCGGCCTTGCTCATCAGAATCGCCACGCTCGTCTCGAGCTCCGGCGGCTCGATCGAGACCGTCAGGCCCCAACCGAAGCGCGACTTCAAGCGCTCCTCGAGGCCAGAGACCTCCTTCGGGTAGCGGTCGCACGTCAGAATTATCTGGCGCTGCCCTTCGAGCAGCGCGTTGAACGTATGGAAGAATTCCTCTTGCGAACGGTCCTTGCCGGCGAAGAACTGGATATCGTCGATCAACAATGCGTCCAAGGATCGATAGCTGCGCTTGAATTCCGCGATCGTGTTGTGCTGCAACCCGCGCACCATGTCGCCGACGAAGCGCTCGGAGTGTATGTAGGCGACGCGTTTGGTGCCGTCGCGACGCAGCATCTCGTTGCCGATCGCATGCATCAGATGGGTTTTGCCGAGACCAACGCCGCCGTAGATAAATAACGGGTTGTACGCGCTACCCGGATTCTCGGCGACCTGCAACGCCGCGGCGCGAGCAAGCTGGTTGCTCTTACCCTCGACGAAGTTCTCGAAAGTAAACGCGGCGTTCAGCCGGCTGCTAGGCCAGTCTCTCCGTGACGGTCGGCGGCTCGATGTCGTGTCGGTGCCAACAGCGATCGGCGGCAGTCGACTGCCGACCTCGAGGAACACCGGCATCGGTGCTGCAACATTAATGATGCGTTCGAGGCAGTTGTCTTCGATCCAGCCGACAACGAACCGATTAGGCGCCAACAATCTCAGGCCGCCGTCCTCGACGATGGCTTGAACGGGTCGAACCCAAGTATGAAATTGCTGGTCGGTTAGGTCGTTGCGAAGGACCCGCAGGCACTGGTCCCAGATTGAAGCGGACGCCGCAGAGTTCGATTCCACAGTCTTTCTTTTATGGATATTGTCGCGAAGGCCAGGTTGTTTTGTCGATCCACAGCGAGCCTGTGGAACTTGCAGCGAGTCTATAACGCAAGCGCCCCGCTTATCCACAACTTCGTGATTGCGCGTCGCTATTGACACGCTCCGGCACCGCGCGTAGAGTTCCCCGCTCGCCCGGCGCGGCGCATCCCGTTGTTTTAACTACAACTTTTTAATGGATTACAACTCCGGTCGAGCCTGTCATGAAACGAACATTCCAACCCAGCAACTTAAAGCGCAAGCGCACGCATGGATTTCGAGCGCGAATGGCAACGAAGCAGGGTCGTCAAGTTCTCAATCGACGGCGCGCCAAGGGTCGAGCTCGGTTGACACCGTAACGCGACGTGGCTTGCCGCGTGCGCGGCGCTTAACGCGTTCAGCCGAGTTCAGTCGAGTCTTTGCCGAGCCCCGGCGATCGTCAGATCGGTTCTTCACGGTACTCGCCCGGGACAACGGCGGCAGCGATGCGCGCCTGGGATTGGCAATATCCCGACGCGCAGCAAAGTTGGCGGTCGATCGTAATCGCTTGAAGCGACTCGCGCGGGAAGCGTTTCGAGCCCGCACGGATTTACCGTTGATGGATTTCGTCGTCATGGCGAGTCCGCGCGCACCTCAGGCGCGATCGAGCGAGCTGCGTGATAGTCTGGATAAGCATTTCACGCGACTGCGAGAGTCGAAGGCTCGATAGATTGGCAATGGACAACGTTCGGTTACTGATCTGGATGACGCTGATCGTCATGCTGTGGCTGACGTATCAGCAGTGGCTCATCGACTATCCGTCCGCCGGCACGCCATCGCCCGCGTCAGCCACCGCAGCCGGCGATTCACCGCCACCGATCGCAGCCGAGGACGTGGCCCTACCGGATATTGGCCAGGCAACAGCGCCCGAGGGCACGACGGCACCCGCCTTGCCCGCAGCACAAGCCGGTGCGCAACCGGCCCGGACCGTCAATGTGCGCACCGATGTGCTGGACGTCACGATCGATCTGCGCGGCGGCAACCTCGTGCGTGCCGACGTGCCGGGCTATCCGGTCGACAAATCGATGCCCGATGTGCCGGTGCGTTTGCTCGACTACGCCGACGATAGCTACTGGGTCATCAACAGCGGCGTGCGCGCCGTCGACGGTGGCGACGAGCCGAACCACATCGCCGCGTTCCAGAGCGACGCCGCAACCTATGAGCTGGCCGCTGGTGCCGATGAGCTCGACGTCGTACTGCGGTGGACCGGTGCCGGCTCGTTGCGTGCGACCAAGACTTATCGGTTCACGCGAGGCAGTTACGCGGTCGATATGACGCTCGCGGTGGACAACGCCTCGGCGAGCGCTTGGAGCGGCGTCCCCTACGCGCAGATTGTTCGTCAACACGTGCCCGTCGAGCGGTCGTTCACGTCGGTCGACTCTTACTCGTTTCGTGGGCCAGTCCTGTACGACGGTGACGAGTACGCGAAGCTCGATGTCGACGACTTGGTCACCGAGCCGGTCAGCCAGGTCGTCACCGGTGGTTGGCTCGCAGGCATCGAGCATCATTTTCTCGCCGCTGCGGTGCCCCCACCGGATGAGAGCGTGACCTATCAGGCAGCGGCGCGGGGCTCACGATACGTGCTCACGGCGCTGAGCCCGGCGCGCGAGATTGCGCCGGGTGGTCGGGCCGAGTACACGCTCGCGCTGTTCGTTGGGCCGAAGGTGCAGGCGCAGCTCGCCGATACCGCCGCGGACCTCGAGCTGACTGTCGACTACGGAATCTTCACGGTGCTCGCACAGCCGCTGTTTTGGCTGCTCAGAGTCGTGCACGATTTCGTCGGCAATTGGGGATTGTCGATCGTGCTCGTGACGCTGATGATCAAGCTGGTGTTCTACAAGCTGACGGAGGCGAGTGGCCGCTCGATGGCGAAGATGCGTAAGGTTCAGCCGCGGCTCAAGGCACTGCAGGAGCGCTACAAGGACGACCGCCAGGCGCTGAGCCAAGCGATGATGAAGCTCTACAAGGAAGAGAAGATCAATCCCGCCGCAGGATGCTTGCCAATACTGATTCAAATGCCGTTCTTCCTCGCGTTTTATTGGGTGTTGATCGAGAGTGTCGAGCTGCGCCAGGCACCGTTTATGTTGTGGATCGACGATCTGTCGGTCAGGGATCCGTTTTTTGTGTTGCCGCTGTTGATGGGGGCTGCGATGTTGTTGCAGACACGTCTCAATCCAGCTCCGCCCGATCCGGTGCAGGCACGCGTGATGCAGATCATGCCGGTCGCGTTCACGGCGATGTTTGCGTTCTTCCCGGCCGGGCTCGTGCTTTATTGGTTGACGAACACGGGGCTTTCGATTCTGCAGCAGTGGCGTATCAACAAGCTCATCGCGGCCACGCCGTAATCGGCGCTAACCTAGGTAGGCGCCGCGCGCGAGCCGATACCGATCGGCGATGACAGTCTCCGACGATACGATTGCGGCGTTGGCAACGCCGCCCGGACGAGGCGCGATCGGTATCGTGCGTATCTCCGGCGCGCGAGCTACGGAGATTGCACGTGACCTGACGCACCGCGAGCCGCAGCCGCGCTCGGTCGTGCTCTGCACGTTCCACGACTCTGACGGCGAGCCGGTCGATACCGGGCTCATGTTGTTCTTCCCCGAGCCGAATTCATTCACGGGCGAGAACGTCGTCGAGCTGCAAGGCCACGGTGGAGCCGTCGTCAGCGAACAGCTGCTCGCGGCCGTCCTTGCGCGGGGCGTGCGTCTGGCGGAACCAGGCGAGTTTGCGCTGCGCGCGTTCTTGAATGACAAGCTGGACTTGGCCCAGGCCGAGGCAATCGCCGATTTGATCGACAGCGGCTCTCGCGCGGCGGCCCGCGCGGCACTGCGCTCGCTGGACGGTGAGTTCTCGCGCCGCATCGACGCGCTGCAAGCGGCGCTGACGGCGCTGCGGGTCCAGGTCGAGGCATGGATCGATTTTCCGGACGAAGAGCTCGAACGCGACGACGTCGCCGAGCTCGACGGCCGCTTTGCGAACGCGCTGACGGCGCTCGATGCGCTAGTCGGCGACGCTCGTCAGGGCGCGGTGTTGCGATCGGGGCTGAGCGTCGCCATCGCCGGGCCGCCGAACGCCGGTAAGTCGAGCCTATTGAATCGGCTGGCCGGCTATGACGCGGCGATCGTAGCGCCGATTCCGGGCACGACCCGCGACCTGCTGAAGGAACAGATCGTGATCGACGGCCTGCCGATCACGATCGTCGATACCGCGGGCTTGCGAGAGTCGACCGACGTCGTCGAGGCCGAGGGCGTTCGGCGCAGTCACACGGCCGTCGGCCGCGCCGACCGGCTGCTCTGGGTCGTCGAGGCAACCGAGCGCGTTGACGCCGTGCGCGCGATGCTCAGAGAAACGTTTCCCGGCTCGCCTGCCGCGACGATCGTGCAGAACAAGGTCGACCTCGTCGACGCTGACGCTGCGGTTCTCGAGTGTGATGGCGTGCCGGTCGTCCGATTGTCCGCGCTGACTGGGGAAGGCCTGCCGCTGTTGACGGCGCATCTCAAGGAGGTCGCGGGACTGCTCGGCGAAGGCGGCGGTGCGCTGGGGGCGAGAACCCGCCATGTCGACGCGCTGATGCGCGCCGCGACCACGCTCGGCGACGCCAGGGCGCAGCTGATTGAGTCGCGTGCACTCGAGCTTGCCGCCGAAGATTTGCGCGCCGCTCAGGCTGCGTTGAGCGAGATTACCGGCGAATTTACGAGCGACGACTTGCTCGGCGAGATCTTCGGTAGCTTCTGTATCGGTAAATAATTGGGTGTCCAGTGACGTCTGACAACGTCCGTTGACGTTCACCTCTTCTCGGTAATACTCAGTTATTCAGTCGTTTATATCCCCAATACAGCCCAATAGCGTCCAGCTAGAGCCACCGAGTTGGCGACCTGTTCGGCGATTGCCGCGATGGGCGTCATGATCCGTGCTCAAGGC
>JAHEEN010000205.1 GCA_024640685.1 Rhodospirillaceae bacterium | reverse complement strand
CGCCCTCGGTCAGGATTGTAGATCACGTCCATGATCCGGAAGTAGCGGATCGGATCCTCGGTCACATAACGCTGCGTGACGTCGCTCATGAACAGTAGCAGAGCGATCGTGACCGCAAGCGCCCCGACGGCTGCAATGAAGTAACGCAGAATCATGACGAGTGAAGTTTACCCGATACCTAGGCACAGCCGCAGCCGCGGCGCACGCGGGAATTCTTCTCGCCATGCAATATACTCCACGCGACCGCGCAGCTACGTTGAATTGGAGACCGTCTTGACCGCACTCGACAAGCTCGATCTGCTCGATTTGAGCGCACTATTCAGTGAAGAGGAACGCTTGACGCAGACGGCCGTCGCGCGGTTCGTCGATGACTCCGTCCTGCCCGTCATCGCCGATGCGTTCGCCGCACATAGCTTCCCGACCGAGCTCATCTCCGATCTTGCAGCGCTCGGTGCGTTCGGCGCCAATCTCGAAGGCTACGGCTGCGCTGGCCTCGGCGATGTCGCTTACGGCTTGATGTGCCAGGAGCTCGAGCGAGGCGACAGCGGTCTGCGTAGCTTCGTATCCGTGCAGAGCTCGCTGGTCATGTACCCGATCTTCACGTACGGCTCCGACGAGCAGAAACAGCGCTGGCTACCCGCGCTCGCGTCGGGCGAGGACATCGGCTGCTTCGGCCTGACCGAGCCGCACGGCGGCTCGGATCCGGCGAACATGAAGACGCACGCACGACGTGACGGTGACGACTGGCTTCTGAACGGCTCGAAGATGTGGATCACGAACGGCAGTCTTGCCGACGTCGCGCTAATCTGGGCGCAAACCGACGACGGCGTCCGAGGTTTCTTGGTCGAAACAGATGCCGCGGGCTTCGCGAGTCAAGATATCGACAACAAGTTCTCGCTACGCGCCTCGATCACGTCGGCGCTGTTTCTCGACGACGTTCGGGTACCCAATGAGGCCGTGTTGCCGAACGTGCGCGGGATGCGCGGCCCGCTTAGCTGCCTGACGCAAGCGCGCTACGGCATTACCTGGGGTGTCGTCGGCGCGGCGCAAGCCTGCCTCGCCGAGGCACTGGACTACGCGGGCGAGCGCGTGCTGTTCGGTCGCCCGCTCACGGCCACGCAAGCCGTGCAGATCCGATTGGCGGATGTCGCGCGACGGCTAACGTCCGCACAGCTGTTTGCCCACCGGCTCGGTCAGCTCAAGACCGCAGGCTCACTGACCCCGACGCAAGTCTCCGTCGCGAAGTGGCACAACGTGCGTGCAGCGCTCGAGATCGCGCGCAGTTGCCGAGAGCTCCTCGGCGGTGCCGGCATCACGACCGAGTTTGCGGCAATTCGTCACATGCTGAACCTCGAGACCGTGCTGACGTACGAGGGCACGGAGACGATTCACCAGCTCGTCGTCGGCAAGGAGCTTACGGGGCAGAACGCCTTCTGAACGCGCCCATCGCCGATCGATCTTGCGCCGCAGTTCACAGCATTTCGCGCGCTTTTTTGGCACTATCTGACAAACACCGGGCAATCGACGGCGGTCGAGGTGAAAATGTGACACGGATCATGCGCATGCGGATCCCGGTTCTAAACGACAAGGAATGGGTCAGCATCATTCCGCGCGCTGGCCGAGACGAAGTAACTGTCGTGCGCGAGAGCGGCGAGGAGCTCGTCGTCGGCATCGACGCCGACGCGCCGATCGAGCCGCAGGTCTCCGCAATGCTTGCGAGCGGTAACGCCTCCGACTAACGTACGGCGATGCGCAATCGCTCGCCTCGCCTATTGCCGATAACGCTGCTCTACGCCCTGATCGCATCGCTTGCGGCTGCGCCATCCGTGAGCATCGCGCAATCGGCAGTCGTCGAGCCGGCGTTGCAGCGCATCGTGATATTCGGTGCGTCGGGTCGGGTCGGCTCGCGCATCGTTGCTGAAGCGCTTGCACGCGGCCACGCAGTCACAGGCGTCAGCCGCAATCCGACACGCATCCCCACCGAACATCCTCAGCTGACTAAGGTACGCGGTGACGTCATGGATCCCGATTCGATCGAGGCGATCGTGATCGGCTTCGACGCGGTCGTCAGCGCGATTGGCGGCAACAACGCCGAGTCAGACGATCCGAACGACAGCTTCCCCGCGCGCGCCGGTCGCGCGCTCGTCACCGCGCTGACTCGCCTTGGCACCGCAGCACCGCGCTTGATCGTCGTCGGCGGCGGCAGCACAACGCTGGAATCGAGCCCAGGCGTACGCTTCGACGATCCGAGCGACATTCCGACAGGACCGCGGGGCGCGCGTATTCTCGGGCACCGCGTCGTTCTCGATCTGCTGCAAGCCGTCGACTCATTCCGCTGGACATTTGCGAGTCCGGCGCTGCAGATGCGTCCCGGCGAGCGGACGGGGCGCTTTCGCACCGGCGGCAGCGTCGTGCTTCGCGACGCAAACGGCGTCAGCGCAATCTCGATGGAGGACTTCGCGATCGCGATCGTCGACGAGCTCGAGAATGCGCAATACATCGGCGCGCAGATGACCGTCGCGTACTGATGGGCAAGGGCATCAGTCACGGCTGTGACTGGCCGACGATGAAAAACGGGCCCCGCAGGGCCCGTTCGTCGTTCGAGACGCAGTACGCCGCTAAGCTACCATGAGGATCGCACCGGCGGCCCGACCAGCATCTCGGGATTCGCGTTAGCGCGCGGAACGAATTTCTGAAAACCGCCGTTATCGACCTCGGCGACGTAGAAGTTCTGTTCCTCGTCGACACTGATGCCGTGAACGCCCCACATGCCACCCGGGAAGTCTCCCCAGGTGCCCCACGCATAGAGGAAGTTACCGTCGAGGTCGTATTTCAGCATCTTGTTCGTGCCGCGGTCCGCGGCCCACAGATGACCGTCGGCCGTAATCATGAAGTCGTGAATGTCGGCCGGTTCTGTTCCGAAACTCCACTCGGACAGATAATTTCCATCTGAATCAAATACTTGAACACGTTTATTCGTGCGATCATTTACAAACACGCGACCCGTCTGAGGATGCACGGCAATACCATGAACGTTGTGCCAATAGCCCGGCCGCGTCTCACCACCGCGCTCTCCCGCTTGCCCCCAATGCAGCAGATAATTGCCGTCGGCGTCGAACTTCACGACGCGCGTGCCGTTGTAGCCATCGGCGACGAAGAAGCTACCGTCCGGGAGCCAGTCCATCATCGTCGGACGATTGAAGTGGGTCTGATCGTCGCCGGGCTCACCGTACGTGCCGATGCTCTGCACGAGCCGGCTGCCGTCGTTCGTGAACTTGTAAAGGATGTGCTTGTGGTCGTCGATGATCCAAACGTGCCGCTCCGGATCGTACGGGCTGACGGCGACAAAATGCGGCCGCTGCAGCATCCCGTCCCACTGCGTCCACTCCTCGATGATGTTGCCATCGCGATCGAACACCATGATGCAGTGCTCCCAGCGCGCGTCGACCCCCATGACGAGGCCACGATCGAGCCACGCGCTGATGCCTTCCTCGGCGAGAGAACCGGTACCGCCGTTGGCCGGCAAACTCGCTGCCGTCGCATCGCGCCACGGCAACCGGCCGATCGGAAACGACAGACTCGGCGCAATTTCGTTCAGAAACCGCGTTCGGGGGCGGTCGATATTGGGCAGCTCACCGCGCATCAAGCCGTACACGCGATCCGGCGACTCGGCAAAGATGCTCTGCCCCGCGCCCCACGTCCACTCACCATGCCCCGGTAGGTCGGCGAGCTCCTTGGGCCAGTCGACAGCCGGCTCGTACGCGCCCCAAATGTCCTGGCCTCCGCGCTCCGACGGCACGGCGGCATGCGATTGCGCGCCGCTCTGCGCGACGACGGTCTGGTTGCCGGCGAGATACACGCCGATCATGCCGATCGCAACTGTGACGATCATCGAAAAGCGTCTAGCCATCGGTATTCTCCCTAGTTATTCGATTAATCCCACGCCGAATAGACGGGCTTGCCGACGAGCATGTCTTGTCGCGCACCCGCCTTCGGCACAAACTTTTGCGCACCGCCACGATCAACGTCGGACAGGTAGAGATTGCCTTCCTGATCGACGGCGATGCCGTGAACCCCCCACATCCCGCCGGGAATATCGGCGCCGCCGAACGTGCCGAACGAGTACTGGAAATTTCCCTCGAGATCGTACTTCAGCATCTTGTGCGTGCCACGATCGAACGCCCACAGAAACCGATCGGCGGTGATGATGATCAGATGAATGTTCGACACGCCGGTGCCGAAGCGCCACTCGTCCAAGTACTCACCATCCTCGGTAAACACTTGCACGCGATGGTTGTTGCGATCGTTGACAAACACGCGATTCGTCTCAGGATCGATCGCGATGCCGTGAACGTTGTTGAAATACCCGGGCCTTATCTCGTTCGGCGGGTTACCGCGTTGGCCCCACTCCATAACGTAGTTGCCGTCGGCATCGAAACGCACGACGCGGGTATTGGCATAGCCGTCTGCGACGTAGAAGCCACCGTCCGACCGAAACGCCATAAACGTTGGGCGGTAGAAATGGCTCTGATCGTCGCCATGCTCGTTCTCAGTGCCGATCGTCTGCAGGAGCTGTGCGCCATCGTTCGTGAACTTGAAGATCGCATGCCGGTAGTCATCGACGATCCAGACGTGCTTGTCGGGATCGTAAGGGTTGATATAGACCGCGTGCGGGCGCCGCAACAGCTCGTCCCACTGCGTCCAATCCTCGATCAGGTTGCCTTCTCGATCAAAGACCAGAATACAGTGCTCCCAGCGGACGTCGACGCCGAGCCTGCCGCGTATGCTGGTCTCCGGCCGCGTCGGACCGTCGAGCGCCGCCGGTAGACTCGCTGACGTCGCATCGCGCCACGGAATCCGGTTCAGCGGAAACGTGATGCTCGGCCCTAGCTCGGGCAACCGCACGGTCTCGGGCCGCTCGAGTGCCGGCAGCTCGCCACGAACGAGCACGAATACGCGATCGGGGCTCTCGGCAAACACGCTCTGCCCCGCGCCCCATGTCCAGTTCTCATGATCCGGAAGCGTCGAGATGTCTTTCGGCCAGTCGGCGACCTCGTACGCACCGTGCATATCCTGCCCGCCCTTTTGCCCCGGGACCGCGCTACCCGTCTGCCCCAGCGCCGGGGCCGCAATGATCGAGCCGACTGCGACTAGAGCTACTCTCGTTGCCATGTGCATCCTCCGCCTTGCGAACGCTCGGGATAGTGTACGCGCATAGACGCGCGTCGTGCCTAGGACACGACGATAGCGCAGTCTGGATTACGGCGTCGATACCCAGCGCCGGTCGGCGGCCGCCTAAACCATCAGCGGGCCCCTTGGGGCCCGCTGCAACGATCGATCAGTGGACGTTATCGGCGAGCCAATCGCCAATGTACTGGGCGATCTCCTTGCTGTTGAGCTCGAGCATCATCATGTGCCCGTTGCCCGGCATGCCGGCCTGCTCCATCCGCACGTACTCGGTCGAGACGCCCGCCTGATTGAGCCAATCGGCCAAGCAGTGATCGAAGATCCGGTGGTAGCCGCCCTCGCCGTTCAAAAACAGCACCGGGATGTCCTGTAGGCCAGCGAGTTTTCTGGCTGGCTCGACCTGGCGGTAGCACGGTACGAGACC
>JAHEEN010000204.1 GCA_024640685.1 Rhodospirillaceae bacterium | reverse complement strand
TGCCGGCATCAGATTTTCGACGGCACGCAGCGGTCGGGACAGCATGTCGCGCGCATTCTGGCAAGCGCGCTGCCCGACTGACGTCGGGCTGCGGCGGTTGACCGCGAAGCTCGTGGCAGCGACCGACGCCGCAAACGCCGTTCGAATGGACAGATGAAGCTCTGTCGTTATGACGACGATCGCGTCGGTCTTGTCGAAGGCGACAGCCTAACCGACGTGACGTCTGCGCTCGATTCCCTGCCTGACATGCGCTGGCCGGTGCCGGCAGGCGATGCACTGATCGCGCACCTCGACGAATTTCTGGCTGCTGCCGACGAGGCCGCGGCAACCGTACGCAAGCGGCTGGCCGACGTCGAGCTGCTGAGCCCGATCGCGAACCCGACGAAAATCATCGGCGCTCCGGTCAACTACGCGAAGCACCTCGCCGAGTCTCGCGCCGATGCGGGCATTCATCACAATCGCGATATCAAGACGATCGATCACTACGGTCTGTTCTTGAAGGCCGGGACGTCACTGGTCGGCGCCAGCGACGGCATTGCTCTGCGGTTTCCCGAGCGGCGCAACGATCATGAGGTCGAGCTCGTCGCCGTGATCGGCAGCACGGCCGATCGTGTCAGTGCCGCGAATGCGATGGCGCACGTCGCCGGCTACACGATCGGACTCGACATGACGGTGCGCGGCACCGAGGATCGCAGCTTTCGCAAATCGATCGATTCCTACTCGGTCATCGGGCCGTGGCTCGTGACCACGGACGAGATCCCAGACCCGATGAATCTCGATTTAACACTGACCGTCAACGGCGACATCCGCCAACAATCGAACACGCGCCACTTGATCTTCGACGTGCCGCGTCTGATCGAGTATGCATCGAGCTTCTACACGCTCTATCCGGGCGATCTGATCATGACCGGAACGCCCGACGGTGTCGGACCGGTCGCGCACGGTGATCGCCTCGTTGCGAGCATCGAAGGCATCGGCTCGATGACCGTCGATGTGCGTAACGCATAAATCGGAGGAGATTGCAGTGAAACGCAGTATTGATCGGATTCTGACGACGCATGTCGGTAGCTTGATCAGGCCGCCCGAGCTCGTAGCCATGCTCAAGGCCGAGGCGCAAGGCGAGACCGTCGATGCAACCGAGTTCGAGGCGCTGTTGGCACGATCGGTCGTCGACGTCGTGCGGTCGCAGGCCGAGGCCGGGATCGACGTCGTCAGCGACGGCGAGTTCGGCAAGAACATCAGCTGGTCGCAATACGTGCTCGAGCGGCTCAGCGGCTTCGAGCGCCGGCCGTTGGCCGACACGGACGTCGATCCGTTCGCGAAAGGTGAGGATCGTGCCCGCTTTCCGGGGTTTTACGCCGAGCTCGACGCGCACGATCGCGCGATCTCCGGTGGCGACGGCGGCTACCGCAAGACCGAATCGGTCTGTGTCGGGCCGATCGAGTACACCGGGCATGCGGCGTTGCAGCGCGACATCGACAATATCAAAGCGGCGCTTGCAGCCGTCGACGTCGAGGAGGGCTTCTTACCCGTTGCAGCACCGGCGAGTGCGATTCCCGATCGGCGCAACGAGTACTACGACAGCGACGAGGACTGCATGCTCGCAGTGGCCGAAGCGCTGCGTACCGAGTACCGGATGATCGTCGACGCCGGGCTGATCGTGCAGGTCGACGATGCGCGTGCGGCCGTGACGTTCGATCGCATGGTGCCGCCGGCGACGTTCGAGCAGTACCGCGACTGGTTGGCGTTGCACATGCAGGCGTTGAATCACGCGCTCGACGGCATTCCTCCGCAGCGCGTGCGCTATCACGTGTGCTGGGGTAGCTGGCCGGGCCCGCACTCGACCGATGTTGCGCTGCGAGACATTGTCGATCTCGTGCTGAGCGTGAACGCGGGCGCCTATTGCCTCGAGAACGCAAACCCGCGCCACGAGCACGAGTGGCGACTCTGGAAGGACGTTGAGCTGCCGGCCGGCAAGGTGTTGATACCCGGCGTCATCAGCCACGCTACGAACATCGTCGAGCATCCCGAGCTCGTCGCCGAGCGGATCACGCGTATCGCCCAACTCGTGGGCCGCGAGAACGTCATCGCGGGCACCGATTGCGGCTTCGCGCAGGGGCCGTTTCACCGTCGCGTGCACCCGACGATCATGTGGGCGAAGCTCGAGGCGCTAGCCGAGGGCGCTAGGCTAGCGTCGCAGGCGCTGTGGCCTTAGGGCGTGCCTTCAAACGGTCATGCGACTGAGGTCTAATGAAAGCCGGCACCGGGACCCGCACCGTCTGGAGACAGCGGCGCGCTCCGGTCGGTAGGTTATTCCGCCGCCTCGAGGGATTAACAGCGATGCAGGCTTTTCTCGGCGAATTGTTCGGTACGGCCACGCTCGTCCTGCTCGGCAACGGCGTCGTCGCCAACGTGTTGCTCAAGGACACGTACGGGTCCAACTCCGGAAGCACGTCTTGGCTCGTGATCACGACCGCATGGGGACTTACGGTCACGTTGGCCGTGCTCGTCGCACTGGCCGTTGGCAGCAACGCGCATATCAATCCGGCGGTCACGATCGGTTTTGCCGTCTACGCCAGTGACTGGAGCACGGTACCGGTCTACGTCACGGGGCAAATGGTGGGCGCGATTATCGGCGCGACGCTGGTTTGGCTGCAGTATCTGCCGCACTGGGCGCGAACGGACGATCCGGCGAGCATTCGCTCGTGCTTCTGCACGGCGCCGGCAATCCGCAGCACGCCCGCGAACTTCGGCAGCGAGCTCATCGGCACGTTCATGCTAATGTTCGTCGTCGCGGCGATCTTCTCGGGCAATATCGCGGCCGACGGGCTAGAGCCGGGTATCGGGCCGTTTCTCGTCGGGTTGCTCGTTTGGGCGATCGGCCTCGGGCTCGGTGGCGCGACCGGGTATGCGATCAACCCGGCCCGTGACCTCGGGCCGAGGATTGCGCATGCGATTTTGCCGATCCAAGGCAAGGGCCCATCGGGTTGGGACTACGCGTGGATACCGGTCGTCGCTCCGTGCGTGGGCGCGGCAGTGGCCGCCGCCGTTGCGCTGGCGTTAGATATCTAGTCGGCAACTATCCGGTCGGTGCCGCTAAGCTCTCGCGGCAACCGCGTCGTTCTTCTCTAAAAGACGCCGCGCAATACTGACGAACGCAAGCGCGGTCGCCGGCATCACGGCCGCGTAGATCAGCCCTGCAACCGCGAGATCGGGCCGCTGCAGGATATTGAATGTGATCGCGAACGACAGCGCGAGATTTTGCACGCCGACCTCGAACGTGATTGTGATGACTTGAGGTAGCGGCAGCTTGAAGCCTCGCGCGATGCCGTAACCGAGCCCCATCGTGATCAAGTTCATCGCGACGACGAGGCCGCCAGCCGTCGCGAAATGATCGATCAGATCCTGGTAGCTCGAGATCACGCCTAGCAACAGGATCACGATCATGAAATACAGAATGACGCGCCGGATCGGCTCGACGGCGCGCTCCGCGGGGCCAGGGAACAGATGACGTAGCAGCATGCCTGTCGCGAGCGGCAGCAGCGTGAACGTCATCAAGTTCAGTAGCATGTTCGTCGGTGAGATCGTGACGATCTGTCCTTCGGCGAAGAACAGCTCGAGCGCGAGCTCGATTAGAAACGGGATCGTGAACACGGTGACGACGCTCGTTACGGCCGACAACGTCACGCACAGCGGCACGTCGGCCCGCGCCGCGAACGTGTAGGCATTCGCCGTCACGCCGCTCGGACATGCAGCCAGGATCACGAGCCCGACGGCGATTGCCGGTGGGGCGCTGAACAACCAGGCCAACACGAATGCAGTCAGCGGCAGGCCGATCAACTGCGCCACGAGGCCGATCGATGCGGCTTTCGGAAAGACGACGACGCGCTTGAAGTCGGCGAGGGTCAGCGATAGACCGAGCCCGACCATGACGAGCCGCAGCACCCATGGGATCACGCCGGCATTGATGAAGCCGGCTTGCTCACTCAATCCTTGCAGTAGATCCATACGGGCTCGATTGTAACGGCGCTTGTACGGTCGTCGCGCGGCAAACGGCCGAAGATTGAGCGGCTAGCTCAGTCGTCGGGCAGTGGTATGAACTCGTCGTCGCCTGGAACCTTGTCGAAGCGGTCGTTCTTCCAGTCGTCCTTCGCCTGCTCGATGCGCTCGCGCGAGCTGCTGACGAGGTTCCAGTAAAGAAATCGCTTGCCCGGCAGCTTCGCGCCGCCGAGGATTACGGCGATCGACGGCTCGATCGCCTCGACGCGGGCGGCCGCGCCGTGCTCGAGGATCGCCATCGTGCCGACGCCGAGCTCGGACTCAGCGATGCGGAGGCGTCCGGAAACGACATAGACCGCACGTTCCTCGGCATCGACGGGCACGTCCAGCGATGCACCCGCATCGAGCTGGGCGCTCAGGTACAACGTCTCGGACGTCGTGACGACCGGCGACGTGACGCCGAGCGCGCTGCCTGCGACGACCTGCACGCGTACGCCATCGGTTTCGACGATCGGAATCGTCTCGGATGGGTAGTGTCTAAAGCTAGGCTCGATTTCCTCTTTCTCGGTCGGCAGCGCGAGCCAGATCTGTAAGCCATGCAGCCGCGATCCGCTTGCGAACATCTCCGGTGGCGTACGCTCGGAATGCACGATGCCGCGGCCAGCGGTCATCCAGTTGACGGCGCCCGGCTCGATCGGCTGGACGCAGCCGAGGCTGTCGCGATGCAAGATCGTGCCCTCGTAAAGGTACGTCAACGTCGCGAGCCCGATATGCGGATGTGGCCTGACGGCAACGCCTTTGTTGGCCGGAAAATCGACCGGGCCCATGTGGTCGAAAAAAATGAACGGCCCGACGCGTTGGCGCTCGGGCCGCGGCAGCGTGCGGCGCACGCTGAACTCGCCGAGGTCCTTCGACTTTGAATCGATCAGGAGCTCGATCGGGGAGTGCGCCGTAGCGGCGGCTTGGGTGTCGGTGCTCATGCGGCAATTCTCCACGACCCGAGCGGGGAAGTCACTTCGCTGAACTGCAGCGCTTCGCTCAGCGGGCGGTGGCTGTCGATTGCGAAGTATCAGCGCCGAACTGCAGCGCAGCGAGCCGTGCATAGAGCTCGTTCGATTCGATCAGATCCGCATGTGTGCCTATATCGACGATACGGCCGTTCTCGACAACCGCGATTCGATCGGCTTTCAAGACAGTTGCGAGCCTGTGGGCGATCACGAGCGTCGTGCGATCGCGCTGCAATCGCTCGAGTGCTGCTTGAACGAGCCGCTCGCTATCGGCGTCGAGTGAGCTCGTCGCCTCGTCGAGCAACAGGATCGGCGGGTTTCTGAGAATCGCCCGCGCGATGGCGATGCGCTGCCGCTGCCCGCCCGACAGCCGCGTCCCGCGCTCGCCGAGAAACGCTTCGTAACCGTTCGGTAACTGCTCGATGAACTCGTGAGCACCCGCGGCGATCGCCGCTGCGGTGATCTCGTTGTCCGAAGCCTCTGGCCGCCCGTAGCGAATGTTCTCGCGCGCGGTCGTACCGAAAATGACCGTTTCCTGCGGTACGAGCCCGAATTGCATCCGCAGCGACTTAGGCTCGACGCGCGCGATATCGACGCCGTCGACGAG
>JAHEEN010000203.1 GCA_024640685.1 Rhodospirillaceae bacterium | reverse complement strand
CATGAAGCGCTACGTAATTTTATTGCTACTGGCTTATCTGCCGATCGCGGGAGTTAGAGCCGAAATCGTCAGAGGCGACGAGGCGTTTGCCGCCGGCGAGTTCCAGCGTGCGTACGCGGAACTGCTTCCGATCGGCCATAGTAATCCCCTGGCCGCTTACTACCTTGGGGTAATGTATATGGACGGCCTCGGGGTTGCGCGGTCCACGGACCTCGGGATCCGTTGGTTAACCCTTGCAGCTATGCGGGGTCACACGGCCGCACAACTGCGCCTGGCACTGGCTTATCAAAACGGTAATGGGGTCGGCCAAAACTATACGACGGCAGCGCAGTGGATGAACGAGTCCGCATTTGGCGGCAATGCGAACGCCCAGTATTTCCTAGGCCAGTATTACCGCGACGGCTTAGGCGTAGTGCAAGACGACACAATGGCATTTGAATGGGTTCATCGGTCCGTGGAATACGGCATCTCTCACGAGCGGCTTTTGGATGCCCTGCTTTATCTCGGCGGAGCCTGCGAATGGGGGCGTGGATTGCGACAGGATCTCACGGAAGCCTACAAGTGGTTTTCGCTGGCTTCGAGTTACTCGACGAACGATTTGAGCATGCGTAACGAAGCCATTCGTGCACTCGGTGCCCTTCGTATCAGGATGAATGGATCGCAGCTTGCTGCGGCCGGGCAGCGGGCGCAGGATTGGCGGGACGCGAAGCAGCGGATGAGTAGTCCTAGTGGTCCAGCCTTAGAGGACAGCGGAACGCAGGCGAGTCTCAATTAACTGGGGCGTAGAGGTCTCTAGAAGATTGTATGTTTGTCGACATCCTTACTCACTTCACGGGATCCATTGTCGCGGGGGTTTAGTAGATTCTAGATGTCATGTGGCCATCCGCCGGTCACTATGGTGTCGATGCGAGTAGGGTGGTCGAATACGCAGTTCCAGTTGTGGTAATCGTTCCGTCGGTGCGCTCGCCAACGTCATCGAGCGGATCCGGCCCATAGAGAGCCACAATGCCCCGGAAGCGCGGGCCACCATTCAAACCGAATGGATGCTCGTGGCGTTCATGGCAACGACTGGAATCTTTATCCAGATCGCTTAGTACATCGTTTTCGGACGTGCGGCGATGCTGACTGGCGGGCCGCTTCTGTACCTCGAGGCCCAATCGGTGCTCGGATCCGCGGCATTGGTGGTTGTCTATGCCTTGTATATCGATTGCGCGAAGTACTGGATAGCACCGGCTATCGCATACGAATCCGCTGCTTTGGGCAACGCACTCGTTTCACCGCTGTGCAGAGTGTCTGACGTTTGCGACCGGGGCGCGACATCACTGGGCGGAGGCGATCCTTCTTTCGCCGCTGCTGTTCTTGACATTGATGCTCTTCCAGGTGCCTGACCACGTGTTGGCCATGGCGATATTGCTCAGGAACGTGCCGGATGCGCTTCAGCATTTGAACTATAAGATTGCATGGCATCGTGCAGGTATCTGGTTCAACACGCCACGTTGGCACCGGATTCACCATCCGGTCTAGCCGAAACACTTTGACAAGAATTTTTCCTCGGCCTTTCCGATCATGGATGTGATCTTCGGGACGGCCTATCGTTCGGCGCCCGACGAGTACCCGGCAACTGGACTCAGACCGCGCGAAAACCCGCGGCTATGGGAGGGGATCATATGGCCGTTGCGCGCGTGGCTGGGGCCTCGCCGCGAGCCCTATTTGGGCACGGGCGCTACGCGACCCAACGTTGACCTGTAGCTGGATTTCTAGCGGCGCGATTCGGCGCGGCTTATCTAGAGCATGTCGTGACGGGTTTGCTGCAGCTGCTCGCCGAGGTCGCCGCGACGCCGCTCGCGATCATCGACGACAGCGCGGGCGAGCGTTGAGGCTACCGGTTACTCGGCGAGATGGCCGGCGCGGTCGAGCTTCGCTTTCAGATAGCGTTGGTTGAATGCGTTGACGCTCGCGACGAGTGGCAGGCGTCCGGCCACCGCGATGCCGTGTTGCTCTAGCGCGTCGATCTTCGCCGGATTATTCGTCAGCAATCGCACGCTCGCGATACCGAGCTCGCGCAGCGCCGCCGCCGCCACCGCGTAGTCGCGCTCGTCGGGCAGGAAACCGAGGTGCTGATCGGCGTCGACGGTGTCTAGCCCTGAGTCCTGTAACGCGTAGGCGCGCAGCTTGTTTGCCAGTCCAATGCCGCGGCCTTCCTGATCGAGATACAGCAGCACGCCGCCACCGAGCGCGATGATCCTGTTGATTGCGCGTTTGAGTTGATCGCCGCAATCGCAGCGCAAGCTGCCGAGCACGTCACCGGTCAAGCACGCCGAGTGCAACCGCACTGGCACGTCGCGCTTGGTGTCGGGTTTGCCGAGCACGATCGCGAGATGCTCGCTGACGTCGCCGCGTTGGCGAAACAATACGATCTCGCAGTCGACGGCATCGACGAGCGGCACGTTCGCGCGGCTGACGATCTCGACATGCGGGCGCTCGAGCCGTTCGGCATCTGGAAGATCCTGGATACGAACTTGCAGGATGTTCGGATCGGTCACGGCAACGACGTCGGCAACGAGCAGCGCCGGCAGCAGTCGACCGACTTTCGCGAGCTGCAACGCTGCATCGACGCGAGCGCGCAGGCTCGTCTCTGCTGCGATATCGCGCGGAGGGTGCCTGTCGGCGATCGGGCCGAGGCCTGCGAGCGCCTGCACGGTATCGAGCGACATCGTGGCCGAAATGCGAATCGCCGACGGTGCGTCGACGTCGTGGATCAGCTCGGCGGCCTGGGCACGCTCCGGTGTGATGATCAGATCGAGCACGGCGTCGGGATGCGCCTTGAGCCGCTCGAACAGCGGCGCCTCGAGCGTCTCGATGGCGACGACGAGCAGCACTCGTGAGTCGTTGCCGATGCCAATCGCGCGACCGCGCCGCAGCTCCTCGACGGCTCGCGCTGCTGCCAAGGCCGGGGCCGGTCCGTTGATGCCGTGATCTAGAGGGCTCATGAAGGTCCGCCGGGACGTTGTTGTGAATGCTAGGATAACAGCAACTATGGGGTCCGGATATCTCGCAGAGCGCTCTTGGGCGGCGGTGCTGGCAATTGCACAGGGGCGTTACCCGGAAACGCGCGACGCGATGGCCCGGTATGGGCTCGATTCTGAGGGCAGCCTGGTCGCTGTTGCCGCCGACAGCCCCGACGCGGTGCTGCAGTGGCAGCCGTTGCGCGGATGGACGGCCTGCGAGCGGGCGGGGCCGGTCGCAGCCGCAATGCTCGATCTGTATCTACCGGTTTGCGCCGCGACAGAGCAGTCGCCGGTCGTCGTCGGTCATCTCGGACAAAGCCTCGACGGATTTATTGCGCTGAAGTCAGGAGATTCCGATTATGTAACTGGGCCAGCAAACATATTGCACCTGCACCGCATGCGCGCGCTTTGCGATGCCGTCGTCGTTGGCGCCGAGACCGTTTCGGCCGACGATCCAGAGCTCACGGCGCGTCATGCAGGCGGCCGCAATCCGACGCGCATTGTCATCGATCCGACGCGGCGCCTTGCGCCGTCGCATGGCGTGTTCACCGACAATGCGGCATCGACTGTGGTCGTTTGCGACGAGGCGTACGCAGATCGCGACGGAGCGGCCGCTGCGAACGTCGTCGGCGTTCCTAGTGACGAGTCGGGACTCGATCTCGGCGCATTGCTGGATGCGTTGCGCGCCCGCTCGCTGTACTCGGTGTTCGTCGAAGGTGGCGGTAAGACCGTGTCTGCATTTCTCGAGCGGGGTTTGCTCGACCGCTTGCAGATCGCGATAGCACCGATCGTCATCGGTCGCGGCCGACCGGGTCTGACACTCGCGCCGCGCGAGCGAATCGACGACTGCCTACGCCTCGCCCCGCAGTACTACGCGATGGGCGGCGACGTGCTTTGCGATTGCGATCTACGTTCCGTGCACGATGCGGACGGCGTGTCCTCAGTGCGGTACATCGATTGAGGCTATTCGGCCATCGGTCGAGCAAGCAGATCGACGTGACCGACAACGAGTCGTGTGCCGGCTTCGGTACGACGCGCGCGCCGCTCAGCCCAGCGGTCGATCGTTGTCGACTCGTCCGCCGCAATCTCTTGCGCTGCGGACGCCCAATCGGCTAGCAACGTTCGCTGCAGATCGCAATGCTGATCGCCGATCCGCCAGTCGCTGCGCGCGGTCGTGACCTCAAACCCAAGATCCCGAAACACCTCGCCAGAGTGCTCGGCCGCAGCCGGCCCGAGCGCCGGACCGAATCCCTTGTTGGTGCGCTGATGGCGATTGATCAAATCGACGACCAACGCGTCGTCCGCGTCCGGCGGTTCGAAGTCCACTCGCCCGTCGTACGTCAGAGCAAAAAAACCTGTTGCGCTCGCCTGCTGGCATCGCTTCGCTAACTCTTCGAGCCACGCTGCCGATACGAGGTCGAGCAGCGCTGACGCCGTGACCAAAGAATGAGGTTCGATGGCCAGCGACGCTATGCCATCCGACAAGTCCATCGAGACGCGCTCGATGTGGCAGTCGAACGACGGACCTTTGACAATCAACTGCTCTCTATCGCGTCGAACTGTCGCGTCCGCCGACGCGGCCCATGCGTCGAGCCGCGCCGGCATTGCCGCGAGCAACCCCGAATCATGATCGATCAGCCGCCAGTGTTGCTCGCCGCCGAGCCGTGGAGCCAAGTAGCGCAGATTCGCACCGCTGCCGGACGCAAGATCGGTAACGACAATTGGACGATGCGGTGTTGCCGACCGTAGTCCGCTGACCAGCCCCGCGTCGCGCGACGCGGCATCGAGCGGCTCGCGTTGCGCAAGCCAAGCATCGCTGAAGCCGCTCATGCGAAGTGCTCGAGTGCTAGCGCAAACAATTCGCCAGCGTTGTCCCAGGTCGGCAGTTGCCCGCGTGCGCGACATGCGCCGTGCTTGAGGTCCTCGCGCAACGCGACATCGTCGATGATCCGGGTGAGCGCGTCGGCCAGCGCGCCGCTGTCTCCGGTCGGGACGATCAATGCCGCATCGCTCGGGACGGTAGTCGTCACAGCGCCGGCGGCTGTCGTCACGACCGGCAGCCCGCGTGCGAGCGCCTCGGCATGCGCCATGCCGTAGCCTTCGAGGAAAGATGCGAGCACGAAAACGTCGGCGCGATCGTACGCGGCGTCGAGCGCGCTGCCTTCGAGCTCGCCGCGCAGCGTGACGCGTGCCGTCAGGTCGAGTCGCCCGAGTTGCTGCTCTAGCGATTCGGCCGTGGCCGGATCGCGCATTGCACTACCGACACAGTCGAGCATCCAGCTGCGGTCGCGAATCTTGGCGAGCGCATCGAACAGCAGCGCGTGACCCTTGCGCGGCGTCAGCGTCGCGACGCAAAGCAGATGTACGGCGGATTCGCCTGAGCCTTGCGCGAGTGGTGCCGGATCGGTGCCCGGTCGAACGACCGAAATCCTATCGCGGTTCATGCCGTCGGCGACAAGTGCGTCACGGGTCCACTCGCTCGTGACGACGATGCCTGCGACATGCCGCAGCGCATCCCGCTCCGAGCGCGCGAGCGTTGCCTGCTGCGCAGCCGTCAGGCCGGTTTCGGCCGCGAGCGCATGGTGCACCAGCGCGACGATATCGAGGCGCGCCGAGTGTTCGGCGACGACGCTTGGCATTGCGCCGAGTG
>JAHEEN010000202.1 GCA_024640685.1 Rhodospirillaceae bacterium | reverse complement strand
CTGATCGGCGACTGATCGCCGATCTGCGCGTGGCAAGCGCAACGCTGCCGTGACGGTTACAATTCGGCCCGCCGAGCAAGGATGCGCTCGGCACGACACGCGCGGCTGGCACGGGCAAGTCCCTCGGCCGAATCCGCCTCACTCGAGCACGACCAGGACGCAATAGATGTTTACCGACGCTTTTCGGATCGAGGGATTTGACGACGAGCTTGCCGCGGCGCTGGCTGCGGAGGTACAGCGCCAAGAAGATCACGTCGATCTGATCGCCTCGGAGAACTACGCAAGCCCGCGCGTGCTCGCGGCACAGGGTTCGGTGCTCACGAACAAATACGCCGAGGGCTATCCAGGTAGGCGCTATTACGGCGGCTGCGAGTACGTCGATGTGGCCGAGCGGCTCGCGATCAATCGCGCCAAACAGCTCTTCGGCGCCGACTACGCCAACGTGCAGCCGCACTCGGGCTCGCAGGCCAACGCCGCGGCCTATCTTGCGATGATGCAGCCCGGCGACACGCTGCTCGGCATGAGCCTGTCGCACGGCGGCCACCTGACGCACGGATCCAAGGTGAATTTCTCGGGCCAGATCTTCAAGGCCGTTCAGTACGGTATCGACGTGGATACCGGCGAAGTCGACTACGAGGTCGTCGCCGAGCTCGCACGCGAGCATCGGCCGAGGGTTATCGTCGCGGGGTTTTCGGCGTATTCCCGGAAGATGGACTGGGCGCGTTTTCGCGCCGCGGCCGATGAGGTCGGCGCGTTCCTCATGGTCGACATGGCCCACGTGGCCGGCCTCGTCGCGGCGGGCATTTATCCCGACCCGATACCACACGCCGACGTCGTCACGACGACGACGCACAAGACGCTGCGCGGGCCGCGCGGCGGCCTCATTCTCGCGCGCGAGAACCCCGATCTGACCAGGCGCTTCAACTCCCTCACGTTCCCGGGCACGCAGGGCGGGCCGCTCATGCACGTCATTGCCGCGAAGGCCGTCGCGTTCCTCGAAGCCATGCAGCCGGAGTTCAAGGTCTACCAGCAGGCCGTCCTCGATAACGCGCGCTGCATGGCGAATGCGCTCATCGAGCGCGGCTACAAGATTGTCTCGGGCGGCACCGACAACCACCTGATGCTCGTCGATCTGATCAAGCAGGACATCACGGGCCAGGACGCCGAGGACTGCTTGAGTCGCGCGAACATCACGGTCAACAAGAACGCCGTGCCGAACGACCCGCGCCCGCCGCGCGTCACGAGCGGGCTCAGGCTCGGCACGCCGGCGATTACGACGCGCGGCTTCGGCATCGACGAGACGCGCGAGCTTTCCGGCTTTATCGCTGACGTGCTCGACTCGCTTGCCGGGTCGGCCGACGTCGAGACGACCGTCGCGACGACAAAAGAGAAAGTGCTCAAGTTGTGTAGCGGCTTTCCGGTTTACGCATAGCGGTCGTGAGATCGCGCGAGGTGGCGCATGCATTGCCCATTTTGCAGCCACGAAGAAACGAAGGTCATCGATTCACGCCTATCCGGTGAGGGCCGTCAGGTTCGCCGCCGTCGCGAGTGCCTATCGTGCGGTGAGCGGTTCACGTCGTTCGAAACGGCCGAGCTCGTCATGCCGCGCGTCAACAAGCGCGACGGGCGACGCGAGCCGTTCGACGAGCACAAACTCAGATCCGGCGTGCTGCGCGCACTCGAGAAACGCCCGGTAACGAGCGAGCAGATCGAGGAGAGCGTCAGCCGAATTCTGCATCGGTTGCGCACGCTCGGCGAGCGGGAAGTCGATTCGGGTGTGCTCGGCGAGCATGTCATGGAAGAGCTGCGGCGGCTCGACGAGGTCGCCTACGTCCGGTTCGCCTCCGTGTATCGCAGCTTTCAGGACGTCACCGAATTCCAGGAAGAAATTCGGCGCTTGCAATCCTTGCCGAGCTTGCTCGTCGACAAGGAGCAGATGTCACTGTTGCCCGACGAAGAAGAGTCGTGAGGCCGCGATCTTTTGGCTCGCGGGCGGGACCGCGATTGTGACACCCGAAACCTGCATGCGCCGGGCGCTCGAGCTTGCGCGCAACGGACTGTTCACCACCGACCCGAATCCGCGGGTCGGCTGCGTGCTCGTCAACAACGGCGAGATCGTCGGTGAAGGATGGACTTCGCCCCCCGGCGGCCCCCACGCGGAGCGCAACGCATTGGCTCAGGCGGGTGAGCGGGCGCGCGGCGCGACAGCGTTTGTGACGCTCGAACCCTGCAATCACACGGGACGCACGGGTCCGTGCACGGACGCGCTCATCGCGGCGGGTGTCGCGCGCGTCATCGGCGCGATGCGCGATCCGAACCCTGCGGTTGCCGGCGGCGGCGCAGCGGCGCTAGCGGCGGCCGGTATCCCGGTCGAGATCGGCTTGCTCGAAACCGAAGCGCGCCGGCTCAATCCGGGTTATCTATCGCGTGCGGAACGAGGTCGCCCGCTCATTCGCTCGAAGTTGGCCGTGAGTCTCGACGGGCGTACCGCGCTTAAGAATGGCGCAAGCCAATGGTTGACGGGCGAGGCGGCGCGCGAGGACGTGCATCGTTGGCGTGCGCGGTCGAGCGCAGTGCTGACCGGGATCGGTACCGTGCTCGGCGACGACCCATCACTCGATGCACGACTCGACGATGCTGCAATCGATGTGCTGCAACCGGTGCGTGTCGTCGTCGACTCGTCGTTGCGAATGCCCGCGACTGCACGAACGATCAGTTTGCCGGGCGAAGTTATCGTGTTCACAGTCTGCGCCGATGGCCCCGGTGCCGATGAGCTGCGCGCTAGCGGTGCCCGCGTCGAGCAGGTCGCCGGCGTCGGCGGCCGTTGCGACCTGACCGCGGTCGCGCGCAAGCTCGGCGAGCTCGAGATCAACGAGGTCTGGGTCGAAGCCGGTGCAGCGCTCAACGGCGCGTTACTCGAAGCCGGGTTGATCGATGAGCTCGTTGTCTATCTAGCGCCGATCGTGCTGGGCGACGGCGCGCGTCGGATGTTCGACCTAGGTGAGCTCGACACGTTATCGGAGGCGCCGCGATTCGACGTCGCCGATCGCGCGGTGTTCGGCCCAGATTTGCGCATCGTCGCCGTTCCGGCTAGCGTGCCCGACGGCTGACGTACGAGGGGCGCATGTTCACCGGGATTATAAAAGGAGTCGGCCGCGTCGTAGAGCTCGCGGCCGTCGGCGGCGACCGGCGCTTGTCCATCGATACTGCAGGCGTCGAGCTCGGCGCGATCGCGCTCGGCGACAGCATTGCGGTCAACGGCGTCTGCTTGACGGTCGTCGAGCAACGCGACACAACGTTTTGCGCCGACGTGTCGCTCGAGACGCTGACGCGTACGACGCTAGCACGACTCAACGCCGGCGATGCCGTCAATCTCGAGCCTGCACTGCGCGTCGGCGACCCGCTCGGCGGGCATTTCATCTCCGGCCACGTCGACGGAATCGGTCGCGTACGGCGGATCGAGCCGGACGGTCGTTCGCAGCGGATAGCGTTCGAGCTCGACGCCACGCTGCTACGTTACGTCGCGACGAAGGGCTCGATTGCCGTCGACGGTGTCAGCTTGACGGTCAACGGCGTGGACGGGACGGGTTTCGACGTCAATATCGTCCCTCATACGCGCGAAATGACTGGGATTTCCGGGTATCGCGTCGGTACCGCTGTTAATATTGAAGTCGATGTCATCGCACGCTATCTCGAGCGGCTCGGCGCTCCGGGTGGCGTCGACCTGGAGTTTTTGCAAGCACATGGCTACACCGTCGAAGAACGATAAGACCTGGTCCGATCTCGATCCGATCGAGGATATTGTCGCCGCGCTCAAGGCCGGTCAGATGGCCGTGATCCTCGATGACGAGGATCGCGAGAACGAAGGCGACCTGATCATGGCGGCGGCCAAGGTCAAGCCGCAGGACATCAACTTCATGGCGCGCTACGGTCGCGGCCTAATTTGCCTGACGTTGACCCGCGCGCGCTGCGAGCAGTTGCGTCTGCCGCTGATGGTCGGCAGCACCGACCGCCGCGGCGCGACGAACTTCACGGTGTCGATCGAGGCGGCTGATGGCGTTACGACCGGCATCTCGGCGCACGATCGTGCACGCACCGTGCGCGCTGCGGTCGCGCCCGACGCGAGGCCCGAGGATCTGAGCCAACCGGGGCACATCTTTCCGTTGATGGCGCAGCCCGGCGGCGTGCTGACACGTGCCGGGCACACCGAGGCCGGTTGCGACCTCGTGCGTCTCGCGGGGGTCGAGCCCGCGGCTGTGATTGTCGAGATTCTCAACGACGACGGCACGATGGCGCGCCGCGACGACTTGATTGCGTTCGCGCGCCGCCATGGGTTGAAGATCGGCACGATTGCCGACTTGATCCGCTATCGGCTCGCGCACGAGGAAGCCGTCGAGGCAATTGCCGAGCTCGACATCGAGACCGAGCATGGCCCGTTTCGATTGGTGTGCTTCGAGGATCACGTGAATCGCAACGTTCATCTCGCGCTCGTGCGCGGCTCGCTCGACGACAACACCCCGGCGCTTGTGCGTGTCCACATCCAGGGCACGCTCGGCGACGTTGTCGGCGTCAAAGATTCGCGGCTTGGCTGGCCCGTGCGCGACGCAATCGAGCGCATTGCCGAGGAGGACTGCGGCGTACTCGTAATTCTGCGCCAGCAAGAGTCGCCGCGTGAGCTCGTCGAGCAAATCAAGAGCCTCGCGAAGCCCGAGGATCAGCTGTTGGCGCGCCGCGATGCCGGCAGCGAGCTCAGAACGTTCGGCACGGGCGCACAGATCCTGCGGGCGCTAGGCGTGCGCCGGATGCGTGTGTTGTCGGCGCCGAAGCAAATGCACGCGTTGTCGGGATTCGGGCTCGAAGTCGTCGAGTACGTGTCCTCGAGCACCGACTCGGACAAATAGCCCATGGATCAACAGATCAATACCCTCGAGGGTCGGCTGGATGCGACCGATCTGAGGTTCGGTATCGTTGCGGCGCGGTTCAACGAGTTCATCGTCGCGCGGCTCATCGACGGCGCCGTCGATACACTCGTCAAGCACGGCGCGACACCGGCCGATATCGAGATCGTCCGCGTACCGGGTGCATTCGAGATGCCGCTCGCGTTGCAGCGGCTTGCACAAACGCGGCGGCACGACGCGCTGATCGCGCTCGGCTGTGTGATACGCGGTGCGACGCCGCACTTCGAGTACGTGTCGGGCGAAGCGAGCCGCGGTATCGGTCAGGCGAGCTTGAAGCACGACCTGCCGATCGGATTCGGTCTGTTGACCGTCGATACGATCGAGCAAGCGATCGAGCGTGCGGGCACGAAGGCCGGCAACAAAGGCGCCGATGCGGCGTTGTCGGCGATCGAGATGGCAACGCTGCTGCGACGGATGGAGCGCTAGGCGACGCGTCGCCTCGACTAGCAGGCAGCTAGCTAGCGGAGAGACATCGATGGCGGCAAAAGACGGTCGCGGCGTGCGCGCTCGCCGCGGAGCTAGAGAGCTACTCGTCAAGGCGCTGTACCAATGGCAGATTGCCGAGTCCAGCGAGGCGCAGCTGCTCGAGCAGTACGCGCAGGATCAGTCGTACTCGCGCGTCGATCAGGACTACTTTCGCGAGCTCCTGGCCGCGATCCTCAATGACGCCGACGAACTCGAAGCGAGCGTCGCGGCGCGCGCCGACCGCAGCGTCGCCGAGCTCG
>JAHEEN010000037.1 GCA_024640685.1 Rhodospirillaceae bacterium | reverse complement strand
GCATGGCCTTCTAGGCGCAACTGCGCGCCGCCATTGGACGCGAGATACTCGCCGTGAGCGGCTAGCACGTTGGCGAACTCGGCGCGGATATCGCTCTGGTCGAAATCGAAATAGATGATCAGCGTCGACAGCGGACCCGAAGCGCCTTCACCCGGCACCTCGCGAAACACCTCCGGCCCCCCGGCGCCGCCCAGTCCCGACGTCGCCGCGCTGCCACCAGCGCCGCCCGCTCCCATCGCCGGGCTTGCGCCGCCGCCATCCGTCGGCTGCGTCGCACGATTGCCTCCGCAGGCCGTGAGTCCGAGCAGCAGCGTCGAGACGATCAGGAACGTCAGTTGTCTTGGCATGGCGCAGTTCCTCTAAATCAATAAAAACAATAAGAAGGCTGTATTACACGAGAAGCTACGTGAACTCAAGGGCGCGCGTACGGCGACCAGACCGGCTCACGAACGTCGCCCTCAACCGATGCGATCTGCTGTTGGATCCGACCGTCCGTGCTGACCGACGATAGCACGCCACGGGTACCCTCCCGAGTTGCATAGATAATGACCGCGCCATTGGGTGCAAAACTCGGCGACTCGTCCAGCGCGCCGCTCGTCAGCACCTGCGTCAAACCATTGCGCGGGTCGACGACGGCAATACGATAGTTGCCGCGGTCGCGATGCACGACCGCGAGCTGCTGCCCGTCCGGCGACACGCGGGCGCGCGCATTGTACGCGCCTTCGAAGGTCACACGCTCCGCCCGCGCACCGGGACGCGCATCGACCCGGTAAATCTGTGGCCCGCCCGAGCGGTCAGACGTGAAAAAGATCGAATCGCCATCGGCTGACCACGTAGGCTCGGTGTCGATTGCGGGGCTATTCGTCAGCCGATTCAGCACTTGGGTCGTCAGATCGAGCGTGAAAATCTCGAGATTGCCTGCGTCGCGAGACAACGTCAGCGCAAGCCGCCGCCCATCCGGTGAAAACGCCGGCGCGCCGTTGACGCCTTCGCGCGCCGAAACGCGATCGCGCACACCCGTGCGCAGCGTTTGAATGTAAACAGCCGCCTGACTGCCTTCGAACGACACGTAAGCGAGCTGACGACCGTCAGGCGACCACGATGGCGACATGATCGGATCGGGCGAATCGGCGACGATTTGCGCATTTTCGCCATCCGCATCTGCGACGATCAGCCGAAACCGCTGTTGGCCGTTTTGGCGCTGCTCGCTGATGTACGCTACCTGGGTCGAGAACACACCGGGAATGCCGGTCAGCTCCTCATAGATCATGTCGGCAACGCGATGCGCCGTGAACCGCAGCTGCTCGCCGGTGGTCGTCAAGCGATAACCGACGAGCTGCTCGCCGCGCAGCACATCGTAAATCTGAAATACGACCGTATAGTCGTCAGGCCCGGTCAGCTGCACGCGGCCGATGACGAGCACGTCTACCTCCAGAATCTGCCAGTCCTGAATGTCGACCTGCTCCGGCAGATTCGGGCGCGAAACCATGTCGCGCTCGGACAGAGGCGCGAATCGACCACTGCCTGCCAAATCCGTGGTCACGACACCGGACACATCGACCGGTAGAGGCCGTCCAGGCGCTGCCTCCCAGCTGAAAGGCACAATTGCGATCGGCACTGGACGCTCGACGCCGCGGCGAATCTCGATCCTGAGCTGCGCGTCCGCCACTGTGCTCGTCACGAGCAGCGCGAGCGCACACGCGAAGACATTTGCGCGCATGGAAAAAAAACGATGCCTCATAGCGATAATTCCATTCATCGAAAAACTATTCGTCGGGCTGGAAATTCACAATCAAGTTGCGGCTGAACAGTGACGGAGTCGGCGGCTGCGGCAACGGCGAGGCGCGCAATACGGCCTGTTCGATGGACCGCACGACGGCTTCGTCGCCGTTGCACGTGCGCACCTGCACGTCGATGACGTCACCGCTCGGGATCTGCGTGACCGCAACCTCGCAGCGCAAGCCGGCCGTCGCGCTGGCCGGGCGAATCCAAGCGCGCTCGATTTGGTTCTCAATCAATAACACGTACCGATCGAGAAGGCCTGCTTCCTCGGCACGACGGCGTTCATCCTCGGCCGCCATCGCAGCTTGTAGCTCGGCCTCCATCGCGGCGCGCTGGCGCGCCTCCTCGGCTTCGCGCGCGACGCGCTCCTGCTCCTCACGCTGGCGGCGCGCCTCTTCTTCGCGTTGGCGCCGCTCTTCCTCGGCACGCCGCTCGGCGATACGCCGCTCCTCTTCGAGCCGCTGCTGCTCGGCTTCCTGGCGCAGGCGCTCCTCCTCTTCGCGCTGGCGCTGCAGGTCGGCCAAGCGTGCCTGTTCAGCCTGAGCCTCCTGCTCACGACGCTCTTGCTCGACGCGCGCGGCCTCGAGCTGGCGCTGTTGCTCCTCGAGCTCGCGTTGCGCGGCTTCGGCTTGCTCTCTGGCAATGCGTTCTTCCTCTTGACGACGCTCGATCTCGGCCTGCTCCTGCTGCTCGAGGCGCGCAATCTCTCGCTCGATGATCGTCTCGTCGACGACCGTGGCCTCAATCGCAACCGACTCCGCGGCAGCGACCGGCGCCCGCGGCTCGCGGGCCCAGCGCACGCTGATCGTCAATCCAGCGACCAATGCGAGATGGAACGCCACCGACAGCACCGTGGCTCGAGAATGACGTCTAAAAAAGGACTTCTTCGCCATACCGCTGCAGCTACCTTATTTAAGGTGTCACCCCGAGTGATTCCGGCGGATCCGTGATGAAGCCAACGCGCTCCGCGCCGGCCTGCTGCAGCAGCACCATGCCACTGACGACGCGGCCGTACGCCACGGCCTGATCGGCTTTGACGAGCACTGCCGTCTCCGGATTGCGCCGCAGCACGGCCGCCGTGCGTGCGACGACGGTCGCCTCGTCGATCGGCGACTCCTCATCGTCGCCGATGTTCAGGTACAGCGAGCCGCCACGATCGATGCTGAGCACGAGCGGCTCGTTCTCGCGCGTCAGATCCGGATCGAGCGGATCGGCCGCCGCTTGCGGCAGCTCGACGGTGATGCCTTGCGTTAACAGCGGCGCCGTGACCATGAAAATGATCAGCAAAACGAGCATAACGTCGATATACGGTACGACGTTGATATCGCCCATCAGCTTGCGATTGCGGACCTGGCTCATTGCGGCGCCTCACCGGATATCGTCGCATGGCGCTGCAAGATCGCTGAGAACTCCTCGGTAAACGTGTCGAACCGAACCTCGAGGCGACTGACCTTATCGGCGAAACGGTTGAAGAAGATGACCGCAGGGATCGCCGCAAAAAGCCCCATTGCGGTAGCGATCAACGCCTCGGCGATCGGCGGCGCGACGAGGGCGAGTGTCGCGCTTTGCACGTTGCCGAGCGATTGGAACGCGCTCATGATGCCCCAAACCGTGCCGAACAAACCGATGTAAGGGCTCGTCGAGCCGACGGTGGCCAAGAATGCGAGGTTATTCTCGAGCCGGTCGACCTCGCGCAGCTGCGATACGCGCATCGATCGGCGCGCACCGTCGAGAATACGCTCCGCAGTGCTGCCGGCTTGTTTTTTAATACGACTGAACTCCCGAAACCCAGCCTCGAAAATCCCGGCCATTCCAGCAACACTCTCTTTCGAATGCGCGAGCTCGCGATACATCGTGGCGAGATCACCGCCCGACCAGAACCGCGACTCGAACGCATTCGCCGCATCGATCGACTGCTTGAGCATACGGCTCTTCTCGATAATCACGGCCCACGATGAGACCGAAGCCAGCAGCAGCAGGCCTATGACGATCTGGACGACCAGGCTCGCCTGTCTAATCAACGTCAAAAACGACAGATCTACATCCATTCGCTCAACTCATCCAACAAAGATTCGGGGATTCGACGCGGTTTGCGCCGCGTCGCCTCCATGCACGCAACTTCGGCGATACCTTCGCACAAGACCAGCCCCTCTGGCGAATCCCGGCGTACGTCCTGCTCGAAGACGAATCGAGCGCCGGTCGCCTTCGCGAGACTCGCGCGGACGTGGAGCTGGTCGTCGAGAATCGCGGGCCGGCGAAACTTGACCTGCGTGCCAACCAGTACCAGCGAGATTCCGAGCTCCTCGCGCAGCCGATTGTGTTCGATACCCGCTGCACGCAGCCACTCCGTGCGGGCCCGCTCGAGAAATCGAAAATAGCTCGCGTTGTAAACGACGCCTTGCGCATCGGTATCTTCCAGATAAACGCGCACCGGTAGAACAAAAGCAGTCATCGCTCGCGAGCCGTCTCACCCGAAGAGATCCGGGCTGCTTGATGCAGCGCCTGCGCCGCCGGCCTCGAGCCCGAAGTGCTCGTAGGCATTACGCGTTGCGATACGGCCGCGCGACGTACGCTGCACGAAACCGGCCTGAATCAAAAACGGTTCGATGACGTCCTCGAGCGTGCCGCGCTCCTCACCGACGGCGGCTGCGAGATTATCGATACCGACCGGCCCTCCGTCGAATTTCTCGATGACCGTCAGTAAAAACTTTCTATCCATCGCGTCGAAACCTTGCGGGTCGACCTCGAGCATGTCCATCGCGGCTCGCGCGACGTCGGCATCGACCCGACCGTCGGCCTCGACCTCGGCGTAGTCGCGGACCCGACGCACGAGGCGTATCGCGACGCGCGCCGTGCCGCGGGCGCGTGTGGCGATCTCGGCTGCACCCGCCTCATCCATCGGTAGATCGAGGATGCGCGCCGCGCGCATTGCGATACCTACGAGCTCCTCGCGTTTGTAAAACTCGAGCCGCTCGGTGATTCCGAAACGATCGTAAAGCGGCGACGTCAGAAGCCCAGCCCGCGTCGTCGCACCCACGAGCGTGAACGGCGGCAAGTCGAGCTTAATCGATCGTGCCCCCGGCCCTTCGCCGATGACGATATCGAGCTGAAAGTCCTCCATCGCCGGATACAGGACTTCTTCGACGACCGGGCTCAAGCGGTGGATCTCATCGACGAACAGCACGTCATTGGCTTCCAGATTCGTCAAGATTGCGGCCAGATCGCCCGGCCGCTCGAGCACAGGGCCCGAAGTCTGGCGCAGATTGACATCGAGCTCGTTTGCGATGATGTGCGCAAGCGTGGTCTTGCCGAGGCCGGGCGGCCCGTATATCAACGTGTGATCGAGCGCCTCGCCTCGATTGCGCGCCGCTGTGATGAAGATATTCATTTTCATCTTGACGCGTGCCTGGCCGACGTAGTCGTCGAGCCGGCGCGGACGAACGGCACGATCGAACAAGCGATCCTCACTGGACTCGGCTCCCGCAACAAGCCTGATGTCCTCGGCCATTACACCTCCGTCCTGCATAACCTAGCCCCCATGCGCGCGTTTCAACGCCTCACGAATCATCGCCTCGGCGCTCAGCGCCGACGCATCGAGATTCTTCAGCATTTTAGCCGCCTCAGCGGGCCGATACCCGAGCGCGAGCAACGCGCCATGCGCCTCGGACTCGGCGCTCGAGATCGCGCTGCCGTTGCTGCGCGCGAGCGCGGCGTCGGGCAAACGGTCAGCCATTTCGACGAGTAGCCGCTCGGCGGTCTTGCGGCCGATGCCGGGCACGCGCACGAGGGCGGCGACGTCCTTGTTGACGACGCAGTCGCGAAACGCATCGACACTAATCCCCGACAGCACACCCAGCGCGATTCGCGCGCCGACGCCCGAGACCTTGAGCAGGTTACGGAATAACGCCCGTTCGCCTTCGGAGGCGAATCCATACAACACGTGGGCGTCCTCGCGCACAACCAAGTGCGTCAACAGCTGCAGCGCGGCGCCGGGATCGGGCAGAAGATAAAACGTCGACATCGGCGCTTCGAGCTCATAGCCGACGCCGCCGACGTCGATGACGACGAGCGGCGGCTGCTTCGCGACGAGCGTGCCCTTCAAATAGCCGATCACGAGCGCACCGCCTGCGCGACGAGCAACGCTTGCGTACCGCGCGAGTTTGCATGGCAGATCGCCGCAGCGAGTGCATCGGCCGCGTCGGCTTGCGGCGCCTCGTCGAGGCCCAGCAACAGCCGCACCATGTGCTGCACTTGTGACTTCTCCGCACTGCCGCGACCAACGACTGCTTTCTTGATCTGCCGCGCCGCGTACTCGTGAATGGGCAGCTCTGCCGCGAACGTCGCACATAGCGCCGCGGCTCGCGCCTGCCCCAGCTTCAGTGCGCTGTCCGCGTTGCGGTGCACGAACACACGCTCGATCGCGATTTCGTCCGGCCGCCAACGCTTCACGAGCGACCGAACCTCTTGGAAGATTTCCCGCAACCGCGCGCTGTGATCGCCGGACGTACCGATCGCGCCGTTGGCAACGATGGAAAGCCGTCCGCCCGCCGCATCGATCAAACCATAGCCCGTCATCCGCGAGCCCGGATCGATGCCCAAGATGCGGACACTAGCGCTCACGCCGGCGGATCCTGCCACCAAATCACGCGGAGTCCCCCAACAGATCGTCGGGGAAATCGGCGTTTGAGTAGACTTGTTGCACGTCGTCGAGCTCGTCGAGCACGTCGAGCAGCCTCAACGTGCTCTCGGCTTGACCGGCGTCGAGCTCAACGGACGTCGAAGCGCGCATCGTGATCTCGGCCTGCTCCGCCGCGATACCCGCGGCCTCGAGCGCGTCACGTACGGACTCGAACTCGGCAGGCTCCGTCAGCACGTCGATCGAGCCATCGGTATTCGCCACAATATCGGACGCGCCGGCGTCGATCGCCGCGTCCATGATCGTTTCCTCGTCGCTGCCTGACGGATAGCTGATCAGCCCGGTGTGCGTAAACAAATACGCGACCGATCCATCGGCACCGAGGTTGCCGCCGTGCTTCGAGAATGCATGGCGCACCTCAGCGACCGTGCGATTGCGATTGTCGGTCATGCAATCGACAAGAATTGCGACACCGCTTGGCCCGTAACCTTCGTAACGGACTTCCTCGTAATTGACGCCATCTTCCTCGCCCGCGCCTCGCCGCACGGCGCGATCGATACTGTCCTTGGGCATGCTCTGAGCCTTCGCCTTCGCGATAGCCGCGCGCAGCCTAGGGTTAGCGGCCGCATCGCTGCCACCGCTGCGCGCCGCAACCGTGATCTCGCGAATCAGCTTCGTGAAGAGCTTGCCGCGCTTCGCATCCTGCGCGCCCTTACGAAATCGGATATTGGCCCATTTGCTGTGACCGGCCATCGACGAGGATCCGTGCTCAGATAGTCTATGCAGCCCAACGCTGGGAACGTCACCCCAATAGAGGCCAACCCACGGTGTGGGTCTCGGCCGGGTTACGCTCCCACGCGAAATCCTGCCCCGTAACTCCAACTGCGGCACCCAAGTGCGCGCAACGGCCTATGATAACGGGATTTCGCGTGACGAACATCCGCAGATGGGCTCTACGAGCCGCAAAATCGCGCCGTTTTGCGGGTCCGCGCCGGCGAGTTAGCGATTGATCGCGTGAATCGCGCGCTTGTCGACGGCAAGCGCCGCTTCGTGGACCGCTTCCGACAACGTCGGGTGGGCGTGCACGGTGCGCTGCAGGTCCTCGCTCGAAGCCGAAAACTCCATCGCGAGCACCGCTTCGGCAATCAACTCGCCGGCGACAGGCCCGATGATGTGCACGCCGAGCAGCTCGTCGTCCTCGTCGGATGCCAGTAGCTTTACGAGCCCATCGGCCTGCTCCATGCCCTTCGCCCGGCCGTTAGCACCGAACGAGAATGTGCCGGACTTGAAGTCGACGCCGGCGGCCGTAAGCTCCGCCTCGGTCTTGCCGACCCACGCAATCTCCGGCGCCGTATAGATGACCGACGGCATGACGCCGTAATTGACCTCCGCGTACTTGCCGGCGATCAAATCCGCAACCATGACGCCTTCCTCGGTGCCCTTGTGCGCGAGCATCGGCCCGCGCACGACATCGCCGATCGCCCAGACGCCCGGCAGATTCGTCTTGCACTGCTCGTCGACGACGACGAATCCACGCTCGTCGATCGCGAGCGCGACGCCCTCGCCGATCAAGTCCGCGGTCAACGGCCGCCGGCCGACACAGACGACGAGCTTGTCGACGGTTAGCGACTCGCGCTCGCCATTGACCTCGTAGCTGACGTCGACGCCACCGTCCCGCGCCGTCGCCTGCGTGACGCGCGCGCCGAGGCGAATGGCTAGCCCTTGCCGTGCAAACTGCCGCGCCGCCTCTTTGGAGACCTGCGCATCGACCATCGGCAACAACGTATCAAGCGCCTCGAGCAACACGACGTCGGCGCCGAGGCGCCGCCACACGCTGCCAAGCTCTAGCCCGATGACGCCGGCGCCGATGACACCGAGCCGCTCAGGCACCGAGTCGAAATCGAGTGCGCCCCAGGAATCGACGATAGCCTCACCATCGAATGGCGCGGCCGAAAGCTCAATCGGCACCGAGCCCGTCGCGATAACGACGTGCTTGGCGACGAGCGATTGCGTGTCTCCACGCTCGCCGGTGACTGACACGCGGCGCCCGTCGAGCAAGCGCCCATGACCCTCGAAGGCCGTCACACCATTGGATTTGAGCAGCGCGCCGATGCCGCCCGTCAGCTGCTTGACGATCCCCTGCTTGCGCGCCTGCATCGTTTCGATGTCGAGCGCGACAGAGCCGACGCCGATACCGTGCTTCGCGAACTCCGTCTCGGCCCGATGATAAAGCTCGGAGGATTCGAGCAACGCCTTCGACGGAATGCAGCCGGCATTCAGGCACGTGCCGCCGAGGCTAGCCGTACCGTCTCGGTTGCGCCAGTTGTCGACGATGGCCGTGTGCAGCCCATTCTGCGCAGCACGAATTGCAGCGGGATAACCGGCAGGCCCCGCACCGATGACGACGACGTCGAACTCGAGATCACTCATGAAACACCTGACTCAAACCTGTAACAGCAAACGCGCCGGGTCTTCGATCTGCTCTTTGACCGTGACCAAGAACTGCACGGCTTCGCGGCCGTCGACGAGGCGATGATCGTAGGTCAGCGCTATGTACATCATCGGCCTCGCCTCGATGCCGTCAGCGACGACGACCGGCCGGTCTTGAATGTTGTGCATGCCGAGAATACCGCTTTGCGGCGGATTCAGAATCGGCGTCGACATCATCGAACCAAATATGCCGCCGTTCGTGATCGTGAACGTGCCGCCCGTCAGCTCCTCGATGCCGATCTCGCCGGTACGCGCGCGCGCACCGAAGTCGGCAATCTCCGCCTCAACCTGTGCGTAGGTCTTCAGGTCAACATCGCGCACGATCGGCACCATCAAGCCGCGATCGGTCGAGACCGCGACACCGATATCGAAATACTCGTGGTAGACGATGTCATTGCCATCGAGACTCGCGTTGAGCACCGGGAAGCGGCGCAGCGCCTCGACGGCCGCCTTGACGAAAAACGACATGAAGCCGAGCTTCACGCCGTGGCGTTGCTCGAACGCCTGCTTGTAGTCGGCGCGGAGCGCTTGCACGGCCGACATGTCGACTTCGTTGAACGTCGTCAGCATTGCAGCCGTTCGTTGCGCGTCGACGAGCCGCTCGGCAATACGCGCACGCAAGCGCGACATCGGCACGCGCTGCTCGACGCGGCTCGAGCTCGGGCCGCCCGCAGGCGCGGCCGGTACGGCTACGTCCTCGTCGTCGATCTCCGCGGGCCCGCTGCTGGCCTGCATATAGTCGAGCACGTCGGCCTTTGTGATTCGGCCGTCGCGACCGGTACCGCGGATCTCGGTCGGATCGAGATCGTGCTCCTCGACGAGGCGCCGCACGGCAGGCCCCAAGCGCTCGCGTCCCGTGCCATCCGGCGCCGGCGAGTCACTGGCGACGGCAGCTGTGTCGGGACCAGTTGCCTCGGCAGGCTCAACGTCCGCAGGCGCGCTGTTCTCTGCACCCGGCTCGAGTACCGCCAACCGCTGGCCGCTCGTGACCGTCGCACCGCTTTCAACCTCGATCGAACTCAACACGCCGTCTGCCGGCGCGGGCACCTCGAGCACGACCTTGTCGGTTTCGAGCTCCGCAAGGCTCTCATCGCGCCGCACGGCGTCACCCGCGCGCTTGTGCCACGTAACGAGCGTCGCATCGGTCACGGACTCGGGCAGCTGCGGCACCTTGATCTCAGTCGTCATCGCTCACCTCGGTCGGCCTCGATGCCCAATGCGGCTCGAACCAATGCGCCTTGTTGCGCAACGTGCAGTTTGTGGACTCCGGACGCTGGCGCCGCTGCGCCAAGCCGCCCTGCATACGTCAGCGTATGTCGCTCGGCTAGCGGCTCTTGCAGTCGATGCCGTATCTGATACCAAGCGCCTTGATTCTGCGGTTCTTCCTGACACCAGACAATATCGCTCGCGCCCGAATAGCGCGCGACGGCCGCCGCATAGCGGTCGACCGGAAACGGATAGAGCTCCTCGAGCCGCACGATCGCGACATCGTCGATGCTATGCTCGGCGCGCGCTTGTGCCAGTTCGTAGTACACCTTGCCGCTGCAGAATATCAAACGCCGCACTCGCTCGTGCTCGCTGATTTCCGCGTCTTCGAGCAATGGCTCGAACCCACCCGACTCGAGCTCGGCTAGCGACGATACCGCCGAGCGGTGCCGGAGCAAGCTCTTCGGTGTCATGACGATCAACGGCTTGCGGGCCGCATGCAGCATCTGACGTCTGAGCAGGTGAAACATCTGCGCTGGCGTCGACGGCACGCAAACTTGCATGTTGTGTTCCGCGCAGAGCTGCAAGAACCGCTCTAGGCGCGCCGAGGAATGCTCGGGCCCTTGACCCTCGTAGCCATGCGGCAAGAACATCGTCAGGCCACTGTAGCGGCCCCATTTCGCCTCACCGGAACTGATGAATTGGTCGATGACGACCTGTGCGCCATTGACGAAGTCGCCGAACTGCCCTTCCCAGATCACGAGCGTATCCGGTGACGTCGTGCTGTAACCGTACTCGAAACCGAGCACGGCTTCCTCCGACAACAGTGAGTCACCGATCGCCAACGCATTGGGCGTATCGACGACGTCAGCTAGCGGCGTTACCGAGCGAGCGTCGTGTTGGTTGAAGTAGGTCGCGTGGCGATGGAAGAACGTGCCGCGACGGCTGTCTTGCCCTATCAAGCGGACGTGAAAGCCGTCCGCAAGCAAGCTTGCGTACGCCAACGTCTCGGCATAACCCCAGTCGACCTCCAATTCGCCGGCTGCCATGCGGCGGCGATCGTCGAGCACGCGCTGCACGCGAGGATGCAGCTTGAAATCATCGGGCAGCTGAGTGACGACCGCACCGAAGCGATCGAGCGCATGGCGCGGGACGCCGGTCTCGATCGTCTCGGTCAACGCACCGGTAAACCGGCTCCAGTCGACCGTGAACTGATTGCCGATCATGCCGAGACACGCGTCGTTCGGCGAGCGACCCTGATCGAGGCAATCGCGATAGCTGCGCGCAGCGTCATCGAGGTCGGTCTGCGAGACGACGCCCTCGGCAGCCAGCCGCTCACCGTACAGCGTCCGCGTCGTCGGATGGCTGCGAATCGCGCGATACATCCCCGGTTGCGTCGCGGCCGGCTCATCGGCCTCGTTATGGCCTAAGCGCCGGTAGCAGACGAGATCGATGACGACGTCCTTGCGAAACTTGCGGCGATAGTCGAGCGCGAGGCGGATCGCAGCGACCGCCGCCTCGGGCTCGTCGCCGTTGACGTGCAGAATCGGCGCTTCGACCATCTTCGCAACGTCCGAGCAATACGGCGTCGAGCGACTGTCGTCGACCTTGCTCATCGTGAATCCAATCTGATTGTTGACGACGATGTGAATCGTGCCGCCGGTATAGAAGTGCCGTGTCTGTGAAAGCTGCAGCGTCTCTGCTACGACACCCTGGCCCGCGATCGCCGCATCGCCATGAATCAGCACCGGAACGACCTCTTCACCGACCTCGTCGTTGCGGCGGTCCTGGCGCGCGCGGACGGAGCCGGCAACGACCGGATTGACGATCTCCAAATGCGACGGATTGAATGCCAGAACGACATGGACGTTGCCGCCAGACGTGCGCACGTCGGCCGAGAAGCCCAAGTGGTACTTGACGTCGCCGGAGCCCCTAAGCGTCTCGAGATCGTAGCCGCCCTCGAACTCCGTAAAGAGCTCGGTCGGCGATTTGCCGAGCACGTTGACAAGCACGTTGAGACGGCCACGATGCGCCATGCCGATGACGATCTCTTTGACACCGTGCTCGCCCGCGCGCTGAATGAAATCGTCGAGCATTGGGATCAGGCTCTCGCCACCCTCGAGCGAAAACCGCTTCTGACCGACGTACTTTGTGTTCAAGTAACGCTCGATGCCTTCGGCTCGAGTCAGACTCGCGAGAATCGCGCGTCTCTCGTCGACGTCAGGTCGCGACTCGAACATCATCGCCTCGAAGCGCTGCCGCAGCCACAAACGTTCGCGTGCCCGCGACAAATGGGCGAATTCGGCACCGACCTTGCCGCAATAGATACGCTTCAGAGTCGCAAGTATCTCGCGTAGCCGCATGTGTTTGCGGCTAATACACGTCAAGCCGCCGGCGAAGAACTCGGTTTCCATGTCCGACTCGTCGAGCCCGAGATAGTCGAGCTTTAGCACGGCCGGCACGTGTCGCTCCCAAAGGCCGAGCGGATCGAGATCGGCAATCTGATGGCCACGCATGCCGTAGACCTGAACCAAACGGGCGACGGCCGCTTGTTTCTCGTCGGATACACCAGCCGTAGGTCTAGCCTTACCGGGCAGACGCGGGCTTTGCATCCGTCGCGCAACGGCCGCAGCGATCCGCGCCGGCGTAGTCTCGGCGGCCCCGTTGCCAGCCAAGCCGTCGAAGTAGCGCTGCCACGACGGCGCAACCCGAGTCGGGTCCTCGAGATAGATCTCGTAGAGCGACTCGACGTAAGGCGCGTTGGCGCCGTGCAGCGGCGACGACTCGTATTGTCGTTTGAGATTTCGACTCATTTCGCGAAGAAAATTCGGCCGAAGCAGCCGGTTTCGAGATCGGCGCTACACCCACGCATGACGCGCGTAGCAGCAGCCACAAAGCGCAGCGGCGTAGCTTAACTTACACGAGATATAGCCGCCAAGGAGTCTGGCTATACGTCGAAGGCAGATGGTCGGACGTGTCGAACGGCAGCTCTGAGACTAGCGAAGCGCTCAAGGAGTGTTTACAAAATAGCCCTGAGCATCCACCACTCGTAGCAGATCAAGCACAGATACAGCAGCAGGCACGAATGCATGATCGCGCTTACGCGAATGACGCGAAACACACGTGCCCGCGCGAGCGCGACGAGCACGAGAATGGCGACGCAGGTCAGCAGCAGCTTGACGCCCGCAAAAAGCTCCGGCGCAACGGCCAGAATGTAGGCAAGCAGTGGATTGGCCTCGATTGCGCCGTGCGTCATCAACGTCAGCGTCATAAACGCATCTGTGATGCTCAAAAATAGGATCATCAGTGACAGCGCCAACAGATGCGGCTCGTGCCAATCGACGAGCATGTGGCTTTCGCCATGCCGTCGGCCACCGCGACGCCGTGGCGTCAGCCCGCCCTGGAAAAAGGCCCGCATGGTCAGCGACCGTCGATCGCCGCAAAGTCGGCGCTCGCAGGCAGCTGCCCGAGTTGCTACGCGTGCATGTTGCAAGTTCGAAACTCCAACGAATTCACCGGTTTGAGGCCACAATTAGAGGCCCTGTAATAGCTATGCAATATTCAGGCCCACGTCGTGAGATAGGCGCAATTACAAGGATTTTGGCCTCACTCGATATCGGCGGGCGGTCGGAATGTAAAGGAAATCGACAGGGTTGAGCTAGCAAGCTGCTACTCAGCGCCCCGGCTCGGTAGCCCGCAACAAATACGTAATCAGGTCGCGGCGATCGTCGCTAGACGAATAACCGGCGAAAACCATCGTCGTCCCCGGCACGAACGAGGCCGGTGCCGCAAGCCACGCATCGAGCGCCCGCGGCGTCCAAACTAGCCCTGATGCAGCGAGCGCTTCGGAGTATGCGAAACCGGGCTTCATCGCTGCCGCCGCGCCGACGACCTGCCCGAGGTTCGGGCCGAGCACGTGATCCTCGCCGGGACGCAGCGTGTGGCAAACGACGCACGCGAGGCTCAGCGTCTCGCCGCGCTCGACATCGGCGTCGGCAAACTCAGGATCGACGAGATAAGCATTGGCGGCAAGCACGGGCCCAACGTCGAAGCCGGCCGCGGTCGTGGCCGACGACTCACCAGCGCCTGGTCGATCGCTATTGCTTTGCGGCGGCGGCGAGCATGCGCTCGCCGTGACGGCAGCGACGATGAGGAAAATCGAGATGCGCATCGCGGCGCACAGTATAGACCGGCATCTGCGTTAGAACGTCCATTCCAAGCCTATCTGAATCGACACGTCCGGAGCCGCTCGAACGATCAGGTCCTCGACGACCGCGACCGTCAGCGCGCGTTGCTCGTCGATAGCCCACCAGCCGCCGAGCGTCGCTAGCACAGCGGTGCGCCCGAGCTCATCGAGCGCACTGTCGTAGAACGCCGTATGCGCGTCGAGCTGAGCTTTGAATCCGACCTCCGAAAACGGCTGCCAACTGAGCCCAAAGACCCCAATGCCGACCCATTTGCGATTGACCCTCGGGAAAGTTTCCGACTCACCGAGATGCAAGACACCCGCGCCCCAATACCAGGCCGCGCGCTTCGAACGCCACCGTGTCTCGGCACGACGCAACAGCGTCACGCCGACGTCCGCTTCCCCGCTGCCAGCCAATAGATCCTCATCGCCGGTCGGCAACTTGATAGCGAATTTGAGCAACCAGTCGTTCTCGGCATCGAGATTGAGTGCCGCCGTCAGCATCACGTCGCCGAGCGACGTACCGGAGTCGACACGAAAAAAACCGGGACCCGGACCGTTGTCGTAGAGATACTGCAACTCACCCTCGGGACGGAAATTGCGTTTGCCGTCGGGCAAGTTGAAGATCGAATGCCAACCGTCGATGACGTCATCGAGCACGCCGCCCCATTGGCGAACGACCGGCACCTCGGCGGCAATCGACCAGCGCGACGAGATTCGTCGCTCGTAGACAAAGTTAAATCGCCACGTCTCGCCGTCGAATATCAGCGTCTCGCCACCGCGTTGATTCAGACGAAAGTGACTCGCAAGATCTCCGGTGACTAGGAAGCGGCTGTCGCTAACGGCATCGAGGCCGCCTTCCCAGCTCGGCACGCCGAAAATCGCGATGGCCGGACTCAAGTTGCGCGCCCGCATCGGGTCGCTAAGTACGTCGGCGTACCCCGCATGACTGACAGCCGATGCCGCGATAACAGCCAGCACCACAACCCATCGACGGACGTATTGCAACACGGTGGAAACAAGCCTGCGGCTCGTCGACCGGCAATCAGTCGTCATCGTGGCATTGTAGCCGAAAGGCGGTACCATTGCGGGTTAAGGACGCGAGACTGTAATCATGCAACGACTGCTGACCGCCGCGCTATTGACATCGATGAGCCTGATGCTGGCCGGCTGCGGCAACGAAAGCCGTACCGATCCGCCAAATGTTGGGCTGCTAGCCTTGCATGCCGACCCGACGCTCGAGACGGTCTTTTTCAGACGCGTCCAAGCCAACCGCACGCCGCTCGAGTATAGCGAAACGGAAGTCTTCGACTTCGATGTCGATACGTACACGTTCAACTTCGATGTCTCTGCACCCGACGGAACCGTCGCGGAAACGATCAGCTCGGTTGAGACGCTCGTCGAAGGCTCCGACTACATCCTCGTGCTACGCAGTGCTGCGGGCAGTCCAACGGTACAACTCATCGAGCTGCCGCGTCCCGACACTTTGCTCGCGACACAGGCGCAGCTACTCCATACCGCCGACGTAGTCGACACGGTTGACGTCTACCTCGAGCCCGCGGGCTTCGATGTGCTCGCTGCGACGCGTTGGGGCACGATCGGTAACGGCGATGTGCTGCCACCGACGGGCTTCGATGCGGGAAGTTACGAGCTGGCCGTGACGCAGCCCAACGACCCGATGAGTGTCCTGTTCCGCTCATCGTCATTCTCAATTTCGAGCGGCGAGACGCTCTTCATGTTCATCGCCGACACGAACGGCGGCAGTCTAGGCGACATTTCGCTTGTCCGCGTAACCGGCAGCAATGAGGAGCTCGTCGACGTCAACGTCGGATCGGGCATCCGCGTCATCAATGCCGTGCAGGACCGCACGGCGATCGATGCCGGTATCGACATGCAGCTCGCTCCGCCGCTAATCGAGAATATTCCATTCGGGACCGTGTCGGATTTGGCGCTGATCACCGACGGCAGTCACTCGATCACGATTACGCCGGCCGGCCAACCCGGCGTCCTGGAGGTCGACTCGGACTTCGATGCAACGCTCGGCGCAGTCGGTACGTTTCTGGTTTCGGGCTCACCGGGCGCGCTCGACGCCATATTTTTCGACGACGACTTTCGAGTCATTGCCAACGAGGCCAAATTCCGCGCCTTCAATGCGAGCCCGCTGAACACGTCCGTCGATGTCTTTGTGCTACCGGCCGGCACGGCCCCGGCTAGCAACAATGTCACCGCAACAGTTGACGAAGGCGAGGCGTCAAACAATCAGAGGATCGCTCCCGGCGACTATAACCTGACGATTCGAGCGGCCGGCTCGAGCACCGTGCTCGCCGGCCCGACGCCGATCACGATCGATGCGCAAGGCTACTACGCAATCTTGCTCGCAGATCCGTTGAGCGGCAGCGGCGTCGACGTGATTTTCCTGTACGACTTTATCTGATCGCCCAGAGCCCCTCTGCATCGATCAGCCGCTCGCGCGCAGCGCCGCAGCAACTCGATCCGGCGTCAGCGGCAGATCGCGTAGACGAACACCAACTGCATTCGCGAGCGCATTGCCAATCGCGGCGGCCATCGGTCCCTGGGCCGCTTCGCCGGCGCCGACGAACGGCACATCAGGACGGTCGATCAGCTCGACCTCGACGTCCGGGACCTCGGAAAAACGCAGGATCGGATACGTTGCCCAATCGCGTGTCTCGATTCGCTGATTCGTGTATCTGACTTGCTCTTTGAGGGTCCAGCTAGCTGCTTGCACGAGCCCGCCCTCGATTTGATTGCGAACGCCGTCGGGATTAATGACTTGCCCGACATCGACGGCCGCCCAGGCACGTAGCACGCGAGTACGGCCATCGTTGTCGTCGACGTCGATATCCACGACAACGGCGAGATACGAGCTAAGATTCTTGTATTGCGCAAATGCGAAGCCGCGCCCAGGGCGTCCGCTCGCGCCCTCGGCTGCCTGAACCGTGGACATTTGGCGAACCCGTTCGATGACGGCACGGCCACGCGGATCCTCTAGGTGGCGCAAGCGGAATGCGATTGGATCCTCGCCGATGTCGCCGGCGATCTCGTCGATAAACGATTCGATCGCAAATACATTCCCATGCGCGCCGAGTGACCGCAGCGCAGAATTGCGCAACGGCGGATCGAGTACGACGTGCTCTATCACGCGCTGATCGGCGAAACGATATAGCGGAATCGCATTGCGGTCGGCACCGCCAGTCGGCTGACGGCCGTCGGTCACAGGCGGCAGCGACAATGGATCGGCTTTCTCCCGAGCCGCGAGAATGCCGCCGGCCGTACCGCCAGCCGGGCGCGTCGAATGGCTACAGCTCCAGACGTCGTGACGCCAGCGAACAATGCGGTTCGACGCATCGAGGCCGGCTGCGAGCTGCAGGCTCATTGCCGAGCCGTAGGGCTCGTGGCAGAACTCGTCCTCACGCGACCAAACCAAACGAATCGGCCGATTCGGCAACGAACGCGCAATCAGCGCTGCATCGCAGGCGACATCATCGGCGCCGTTGTGGCCGTAACAGCCCGCGCCATCGGCGTGGATAACGCGAATCTGCGTTTCGGGGAGATCGAGCACATCGGCCATCGCGCCGCGCAGCGGGTAAACACCCTGAGAGTGGCTCCAAACCGTCATCTCCTCGCCGTCCCATTCGGCGACGCTGCATGACGGCCCGAGCGACGCGTGCGCGATAAATGGCCGCGAATAAGCGGCCTCGAGCTCGCGCACGACAGGCGTGTCGCCGGGCGGGATTTCGCTGACGATCTCGTCCATCGTCGGCAGTTTCCGCAGCAGCGCCGACATGTCTTCGCCGGCCGGATACGGCGTCGAGCGCCACTGCGTTGCCGCCCGCAGCGCCGTCGCCGCGGCTATCGCCTGCTCCTCGCGCTCGGCGACAACCGCGAGAAAGTTACCGTCGCGCACGACGCTGACGACGCCCGGCAGGCCGCGTATATGGGTATCGTCGAAGCTCTCGATCTGACTTACGGCACGATCGCCGCGAACGATGCGTGCGTGCAGCATCCCCGGCAGGCGAATGTCTTGAATGTAGGCCGTCTGGCCGGTGAACTTGGCGGCGAGATCGAGCCGCGGTTCGGATCTTCCGACATAGCGGTACGACGCCGGCGACTTCGGCTCTGCGGTTGCATCGGCTTCGGCGTCGAATCGCCGGCCACCCAACAGCGCCCAGTAGGTCACCGATTGGCCGCTCGAGCTTGCTGTTACGGTGCCATCGTCGACGGCCAGATCCGCGACGTCGACACCGAGGTGCGCGGCCGCATTGCGCAGCAGCAGCTCGCGCGCTTGCGCGCACGCGTAGCGCATCGCCGTGCCGCCGTCAGGCACCGAATTGCTGCCGGTCGTGCGGCCTTCGTCTGGCGAGCCGGCCGTGTCGACCGTCGGCGCGCGCAAGCGCTCGAGCGAAACGTCGAGCTCATCGGCGGCCACTTGTGCAATCGCCGTTCTGATGCCCTGACCGAGCTCCACCTTGCCTGAGAACACGGTCACGGTGCCGTCGGCTTCGATGCGCACCCACGCATCCAAACGGCGATTTCGGCCGAGGCTGCGCGGCAACGTCTGCGCAAAGCCCGACGTCGGAATCGCAACCGCGACGAGCAGCGTGCCGGTCGTCGCGATGAACTCGCGTCGCGTCACGGCGCACTCGGCGCTCATGTCTCGTCCTCGGCTGCACGGTGCACTGCCTTGACGATGCGGGTATGGGTCCCGCAACGACACAGATAGCCGTCGAGTGCCTGGCGAATTTCCGCATCCGTCGGGCTTGGATTGCGCTCGAGTAACGCAGCTGCACTCAGGATCATGCCGTTCGAGCAGTAGCCACACTGAGCGGCCTGCTCGGCGAGAAACGCTACCTGCACGCGGTGCGGCGACTCGACGCTACCGAGACCCTCGAGCGTCGTGATCTCGTTACCGGCGACGGCGGCAACCGGTGTCACGCATGCGCGCACGGGCGTGCCGTCGACGAGCACAGTGCACGCGCCGCACTGCCCCAAACCGCAGCCGAACTTCGGTCCGTTGAGCTTCAGATCGTTGCGCAGAACGTAAAGCAGCGGCGTGTCCGCCGCGACGTCGACCAGCGCTGATCGACCGTTGACCTCGAGTTCTACTGCCATCGTACTCTCTCCGGTGACGGCGAGTTCAGTGGATTAAATTTTACCTGCCGAGCACGCGGCCGTAGATCTAGCGCGTCGCGAATTCGTCGCGCGGGCGCTTTAAGACACGCCTGATCACGATCAACGGTGTGCCCGTCAGCGACCGTAGCGCGCCGACTTGAACGCTGCGTCCTTCGTGAACGCGCAAGATGTCGATATCGGTCGCGGCCGCGGCTTACTGGCGCACGTCACTCCACGGTGAGGCGCGCAATCACGAGATTGTCGAGCACGAGGCTTCGCGTCCAAATGAAGCTCGCATCTTCGAACAAGTCCGTGTAGCGGAAGTACGCCGGCAGCCCGCGCGGCGTGCTGACCTCATCGTCGAGGTACTCGAACGCCTGCGGCCAGGCCGAGTCGTCGAAGTCCGGGCGCTCCCAACCATCCGGAATTGGGTAATGCACTGCGTAGCAGTCGTTCGGCAGGTACGCTAGCTCCGGGAACAACCTATTGTTGCCGGTGACGTCCGGGGCCCCGGTTGCACACGCGGGGCGCGTGATGTCGCGGTTGATGCGGCCGAACGCGCTCGTATCGTGAATGCCGTCGCGCTCGACGATGTCATCGGGCGAATCGAGTGGCGAGATCGAGAACGATTGTGCCTTCCAGTGATCGCCGGTCACTGTGCCGTCACTCAACTGGATAATTAGACCGGCATCACCGAGGAACCACGGGTCTCCACTCTCCATGCGGTCGCTAGCCGGGCCCTGCGGAAAGAGCTCCATACCCAGGCCCATGTGCTCGTCCCAGTCGACGAGCTTGAACGCGAGCGAATACGGGCGGTTGACGCGGAAACGCACGATCGACGAGTTGAACGGCGTGTACGGCGTATTGTCGACCGACACGAGCGTGCCGTTGACGTAGAGCTCATAGTAGTTGTCCGCAACAATGTAGCCGGAGACCACCTCGCCATCGGCATCGACTTCGATGATAGGCGCGACCTCAGAATCGACACCGCTGCTGTCGGCGGGGGTCACGCCCGTACACTCGTTGTAGAGATCCACACTCGCCGGGCCGATGCCCTGCTCGAATGCGGTCTCGGCCGGCACGCGAATCGGCGTGCCGTCGGTCGCGCGCGCGAGCGCAACGGCCCCCGGGCGCCAGTTACCGACGACGACCGGGCATTCGTACAGGAAATCGGCTACGAACGTCGTCGCGGGTCCGTGCACGACCCAGCGCTGGGGCGCCGCGGCGCCAGGGGCAGGCGCCGGGTCGCTAGTCGCTGCGGGCATCGCATTCTGCGTTGTATCCGGCGACGGGCTGCAGCCTGTCAGCAGCGCCGCGACAACGAGGCTCGACGCGCGTCGATGAGAGATGCTGAGTGTGCGGGCCATCGCCTGCATGGTATCGATCGTCGTCATGACCCTGAATCCC
>JAHEEN010000036.1 GCA_024640685.1 Rhodospirillaceae bacterium | reverse complement strand
GCGATATCCCCGTTAATCCCGGCGACGGACGATGCAATCTCATCGCCGCCGAGACGAGACACGGCGCGCATGAGGCTGCCTAAGCCGCGGCGACGCTGCGCCGATTCCTGGGCAGCTTGCGCCTCGGCGATCTTCTGTTGCAGGCACGCCTGCTGAGCTTGCTCCGCCTGCTGTTGCTGCATGGCCTCCGCCTGCACGGCCTGAATCATCGCCGGGTCCACGCCTGTCGCACCGCCCATCATCTGGGCCATCTGGGCCTGCAGCGCTGCCATATCCTCGGGGTCCATCTCCGTCGACTGCGGCTCACCGCCCGTCAGCATCTGCAGCGCCGCCGGGTCGATGCCCGTTGCGCCGGAAACCATGCCTTGTGCCATTGACGGGGCGACGGCACCAGCGATCGCGCCGAACGCCGAGCCCGACTGAGGCGTTTGAGCCTGCTGGGTGGGCGCGGCAACCGGCGACGCCTGCGGCGGCAGCTGTCCGCCGTTCTTGAGCGCAGCCTTGATGACGCCGGCGAGCTGCGGGGACGCTTCGCCCGTCACGTCGAGGCTGTTCTCGGCCTGAAACTTCGAGATCGCGACCGCTGTTTGCACCGTCATCTCGCCGTCGGTGCCACCGGGCTCGTAACCCAGCGTCTGGAGATCCACTTGAATGATCGCCGTGAGCTCGTCGGCTCCGGCTTGAAATGGCAATAGCGTGACGGCAAAGACGAGCGTGGCGAGCAGGGCGCGCATCTTGATTTCCTCCCGTGGCAGGAACGTTGTTCTTGTCGGTCTAGGCTACCCGATCGGAGAAACTCGCACCACAGGTTTGGGCCGTTCGTGGATCGAACGGTCTTGGCGCCGTTACAGCTCGATTACGACTCAGTCTTGGTCGCTCTCGTCGCCCGGAATCACGGCTTCGCCGGAGCTCTCGATCGTCTCCTTGATGGCTCCGGCCGCCTCGAGCATCTCGTCCGGATCGGCGTCTAGCAGTTCGGCTTCTTCCTCCGTGATCGGATAGAACATGCCGAGGCCGCACGACACACCCTGGCGCAGGCTCGAGCCGAAACCCTCGATGACCGTTATGAAGTCGACGTCACAGAGCTGGTTCGTACGCAGCGTATACGAGAAACGCTTTGAGCGATCTAGGCGCCGGCAGTCTTCGGTCAGCTCATTGAGATAGATCTGGTTGCCAGTCATGTGGAACAAGATCGTACGATCGTTGATGACCTCGGTACGGTCGATTCGATACGCCAGTATGCAACGCTCGGGCTCGCGATCGAAGTCGTCGATCGCAGCTGTCTGGCCGGACTCGTATTCACTGTCCGTGCTCGCATTGTCGTCCTGGGCGGACGCGACTGCGCCGATTAGAACCAGGAACGCGCCACTCAACATCCAGGTTTTGCTCATCGCCGGTCTCCTCATCAAATTCGACCCTGCCATTAGCTACTTTGCCCGCTAAACGCTCGTGCGACAGTTACGCGCGTCCTCGATGCACTCCATCGCCTCGATCCCGAAAAAACACACGGGATCAGTATAGTGCGCCGTAAACGAAAAAGCCGGCCCGCAAGTGGGCCGGCCCGGTCGGCACAAGGGGAACTCCGATAACGTCAAAACCCTGTGTCTTAACCCTTACGGCCCACGCTTCCCACCGTTGACCGTCGCCCGTAATGACTTTGCCCGCGGAGCGGTACCGGAGCGGTACCTACCGGAGCGGTACCGGTTACCCACAAATCAACATATTTAGAGATAGGTTGTACTGGCTGCGCTGGACCCGTCGTCAGACAACTGCGGCATCGCCAGATATGTTGAATTGTGGGTAACCGGTACCTCCTAGTTACTTAGACGTACTGATCGAGCAATTGTTCCAGCTGCGGCTTCGGTCGGAGCCCAATCGCCGTCTCCTTGAGCTCGCCGTCCTTGAACAGCAGCAGCGTCGGGATGCTGCGAATATTGAACCGCCGCGACACTTGCGGATTCTCATCGACATTGAGCTTGGCGACCTTGACCTTGCCGTCGTAATCCGCGGCCAGCGACTCGACGATCGGCGCGACCATCCGGCACGGGCCACACCATTCGGCCCAAAAATCGATCAATACCGGTTGCTCGGCGTTCGTGACCTCGGTGTCGAATGTAGCATCCGTCAGAGTGACGACGTTCTCGGCAGCCATGAGCTGTCTCCTATGAACAAGTGAATTTCGTTGGGTATTAAGAATGGGGTCTAGCTTCTGGCATTTCTATATTCGTTCGTCGAAAAAAGGAGTCCGATCGTCTAGACTGCGCGGCAACGAACCGGGGGTGCGAACGCCCACCCGGAGACCGATATGGAAGTCCTGAGCGACATTCTGCGCTCGATGCGCGTCACCGGCAGCGTCTACTTCTGCGACCGGCTCGAGGCGCCGTGGACCCGGGAGTTCGACGAGCCAACGCGGGCAACGTTTCACCTCGTGCGCCGCGGCGAGTGCTTTTTGCGCTCCGCCGACATCGAGTCTCACTTGGCGACCGGCGATTTCGTGTTTCTCGAGCCCGGTCGGCGCCACACGCTCAGCGACCGGGCCGCTGACGGCAGCCCCAGCTCGATCGAGACGGTGCTGCTCTGCGGGTACTGCACGCTCGACGCGCCGACCGGCCACCCGCTCGTCGAGGCGTTGCGCTCGCTGACGATCGTCCGCGCCGACGAGCTCGAGCGGCAGACGTGGCTGAAGAGCACGCTGGAGCAACTGTCGGCCGAGTATCTGGCCGAGACGCCGGGCAGTGAGGTCGTCGTCGACCGGCTGACGGAGGTGCTGCTCGTCGAGCTGATACGGATTCATTTTAGCCGCTCTGAGACCGGCGGCTTCATTCGCGCGCTCTACGACAAGCCGATCGCCAAGACACTTGCGCTGATGCACGCGCAGCCCGCCGAGGATTGGACGCTCGAGGGTCTCGCGCGCGAGGCGGCGATGTCACGTTCTGCGTATGCGGCACGGTTCAAAGAACTCGTCGGCCAGACCATGTTCGAATACCTCACAGCCGTACGAATGCAACGCGCGCAAGCGCTACTGCGGGAGTCCGGCTTGAGCTTGACGGCGATCGCCGCGCGGGTCGGATACTCATCGCGGCTCGCATTCAGCAAGGCGTTCAAGCGGCTGACGGGCTTGACGCCGAGTCGCTATCGGCGCGACGCTCGAGAGTCGTAAGATGCAGGATAATGATTGAGGGTCGAGGACGAGTGCGCAAGCTGCTGAGCATCGTGTTGATCGGAATGGCCGCAGGCGCCGTCGCGCAGCTGCCGGTGCGCCCGACGACGCTGCTGCCGGCTACGACACGCACCGAAGTCGTCGTCACCGATATCGGCGTCGCGTACGCGGCGAGCGATCCTCGGGATGGCCTCGACATCCAGCCATGGGTCGAAGGGGGCGTCGCCGTCGGCGATACGCTCGGCGAGCGCCTCGACTACTTCACGGTCGTGCCAACGACGATTGAGCGCGGCGTCGGCGGTCGATTGAGTTTTGCGAGCATTCAGATCACGACGCACGGGCTCGACGGCGACCCCGTGCCACGAGCCCCGCTCAAGCTATCGATCGAGGCGCCGGCCGGCATGCTCGATATCGAGTCGGCCGTCAGCGACCACACGCTGGTCGCACTCAGTCCCGGTATCGGGCGGCTGTGGATTGAATCGCTGTTGCCGCGCGGCACCGGCACCGGCGAGCGGTACCGGCTCCCGGTGCCGATCGTCATTCGCTAGCTCGCCTCGCGCTCGATCGCGGTCGTCGTCTCGACACCCGCATAGTAGATCCAGACGTTCTCCTCGCCTGTCAGAAGCTCGATGTATTTCGGGTGCACGAACAGGCTCTCACGGCCGGACTTCACTTCGTTGAGAATGCCGATCTTCGCGAGCTCCTTCAGGTACACCGACGCCGTCTGGCGCTGCGCGAGCTTCGCATTGACGACATTCGCGATCCGGCAGTACGGCTGCATGAACAGCAGCTCAACGAGCTCCCACGAGTAGATCTTCGGCAGTTCCTGCTGAATGAACTGCGCCGTGTGGCGCATCAGCTCACGAATCGAGCGAATCTTGTCGGTCGTCCACAGGCACGTGTCCTCGATGCCGTCGAGCAGGTACAGGATCCACGGCCCCCATGCGCCATCGCTCGTCACTTCGAGCAGCAATCGATAGTAGTCCGCCTTGTGACCGATGATGTAGCGGCTCAAGTACAGAATCGGCTGATCGAGCAAGCCTTGGTCGACGAGACACAGCACGTTCAAGATGCGCCCCGTACGGCCGTTGCCATCGACGAACGGATGAATGGCCTCGAACTGGTAGTGCTGCACGGCCGCTCGAATCAGCGGATCGAGGTCGCTGTCGGCTTGCACGAACTGCTCCCAGTTCGCGAGCTTCTCCTTCAACAACGCCTACCCTTCGGGCGGTGTGTAGATCTTCTTACCAGTGGCTTTGTTCTTCAGGCTCGTGCCACTGTTGGCGCGAACGTCGAGTTTCTTGTCGTCCTTGATGCGCCGACAAATGCTGAGCGCCGTCGCTGCGGTCAATCTGCTTTGACGCACGTCTCGCGCACCTTCGAACATGGCTGTGCGATTGCGAACATGTCGATGTTCACGACATGTTGGAAAATGGCACGTTATCGACATTTATCGACAATTTGTCTCCTCTTGTCCACTTTTAGAATCACAATCGCCGATCTTCATCTGTTCCGACATTATGTTTAACGGCTCAGCGACTGTCACAGCACCAGGCGTCTACGCGCGGTACCATGCGCGACTTGCACGCGCGATCGCAGCGCTGGAGAGCCCTAATGAATAGACCTGTCCTGCTCATTGTCACCGGCACTGCCGTCGTCACGCTGCTGCTGACGCCGTGGATATTCGGTGCGCTGGCCGAGCAGCGGATCGACGCGGGTGTCGCCCACCTCGATGCCGAGGACAATCTCGAAGCAAGCGTCGTCGACTACGCACGTGGCTGGACGACGAGCACGGCGACGATTGAGCTAGACCGGCCCGATGCGGTACTCCCGGATTCGGACATCCCGCCGGAGCTGGCCGAGCTCGTCGAGCAGCTCGCAGCCGAGCCGATTCGGCTCGTCGTCACGATGCGTCACGGTCCAGTGCTGCTCGGCGAGACGACGCCTCTCGGCATCGCGGCATCGACGATCCATCTCGACCCCGAGCTGCCGCGCTACCGTGAATTCCTCGATCAGACCGGCCTCGATCACCTGTTCGAGATTCGCACGGTCACCGGCTTCGACGGAACGTCGGACTTCGTCGCCGAGATGCCGGCGTTCTCCTTTAATAACGACGTCGGCGTCGTCGAATTCGCTGGCGCCGATGCGACGGGCGCCTACGACGCGCTGTCAAGACGATTTCAAGCGCAAGGCCGAGCGAACGAACTACGGATGACGGACGGCGATAGCACTTTCACCGTCGAGTCCGTTGCGTTCGATTCGGACTCGACATGGCACTCGCCGCTGCTGCGCTTCGGCTACGCCGAAGCCAGCGTCGGTCGAATCGCCGTCGACTCGCTGACCGAGCAATTCTTGCTCGAAGACGTCGCTGCACGCTTCGACGTCGAAGCCGACGCCGACGGCGAGCACGCGACGATGGCTAGCGAGTACTCGCTGGGCCGCTTCAGCGATGGCGATGAATTTAATCTCGACGAAGTTGCGATCACGGCAACCGCGCATCGCGTCAACATCGGCGCGCTGACGGCGTACGTAGACGCAAGCCAGCAAGCTGCGTTGCAGAACGACGCAGCCGCGCCGCTTGCACTCGGCGCCGAGGACGCGCTTTACGACCTGCTCGGGTCGTCACCGCAGATCGAAGTCGCACCGATTAGCTTTAGTTGGAACGGCGAACCGTTGAATGCAACGTTGCGCATCGCAGTCACGGCCGACAACCTGCCGCCGCGCACGAACTTCACATTGCTGACGCTTGCATTTCAGGGCGTCGTCGCAGTCGACGTGACGCTCGCGGTCTCCGACGTGCTCGCAGCCTCGCTCGCGGCGCGCGGCTTGGGCTTCCAGCTGCGCCGAGCGGCCGCGCAGGAGCAGCAGTACATGACCGACGATGAAGTGCAGACGATCGCCAATGCACAGGCGTCGATTGCGCTGGCGGGACTCGTCGCGCAAGGCATGTTGACGCCGACCGACGACGGCTACGAAGCGACGGCACGATTTGCGGATGGAATGCTGACGGTCAATGGCAATGCCGTGCCGCTCGGCTTGCGTTGAACGTCGCCGCGCGACTTTACATATCGCATTGTTATTGCAGGGGTTTTGTCGCCGAACTGCGACGTTGTGTGATGCCATTAACATTCAACGTGAGCGCATCGCTGTAAATTAGCGAGCTCTATTCCGGGGGCTCGCATGAACGCTAGACAGATGACGAACATCGCAACGGCGTTACTCGCGCTGCCTGTCGCACCTACTGCCGACGCAACACTCAACTAATTACACGGACGACTCGCGATGGCTATGGACAGCTCGGCAACGCTCTCGGCAGAGTACCTTCACAAGATCGCGACCGATGAGACGACTGAGCACATCTCGCTTGGCGACGACTTCGGCATGCTGGCCGGTGCGACGGAGCCCGAGCAAATCTCCGAGCGGACCGAGATCAAGAACCGCACGTGCGGACGGCGTACTGAGCTCATTATCTACGACGAAGGCTTTCTTCGCGTCCGCGAGTACCAACGCAAGAAGAAAGTCCGCGACTATCTTTTGAGCTTGCGTTTCTTGGCTCCGGAGTTCGATACGTCGCGCTACATTCCGGTGCGTGTGCTGCATGTGGCTGCAGGCTTCGTGGGCTTCGGCGTACTGTGCGCATTGATCTCGTGGCTATCGCCGTGGAACGCGATCTTTACGCCGGCAGCGGTGTTCGGTGCGACCGGCGCGATAATCGCCGCGATGCTGTTCCTGTATCTGGCTCACGAGAAGACGACGTTTGCAACGTCCGCCGGTCACGCGACGGTGCTGACGTTGCTCGGCACGGCGGATGCGTTCAAGCGCTGCCGCCAACTAACACCGAAGATCGTCGCGGCGATCGAGTCGGCCCAGCAAAAAAATACGCAACAGTTCTCGGACTACTTACGCCATGAAATGCGCGAGCACTATCGGCTGCGCGAGTTCGGCGTGCTGACGCGCGATGACTGCGGCGACGCAACCCGACGCATCCTGTCACGCTTCGGCTGATGCCTCGACGAGACCCGCGACGTCACAGCGGGTCTTATTCTTCAACCACGGACGCCGCAACACGCGCCGCGCTATGATGCGCTGCGATGGAAAGCCTCCAAGCACCAAACGAAACGACACTCGCGCGGCTGGGCTTGAGTGGCGCATCGCTGACGCCGCTCGAATCGGGATTGATCAACAAAACGTGGCTCGCGGAGCTGGCTGACGGTGAGCGCCGCGTCTTGCAGATGTTGAATCCAATCTTCCCGGCTGCGATCAACGAAGACATCGACGCGGTGACACGCAGGCTAGCCGAGCGAGGACTGGTGACGCCGCGTCTCGTGGCGACGGTCGATGGTGCGCTGTGGCTCGAGTACTGTGGCGCGGTGTGGCGGCAGCTTTCGTATGTGCCGGGCGAGACGGTCGAGCGGGTGCCGAGCGCGGCGCATGCGCGGGAGGCGGGCGCGTTGCTCGGCCGATTTCACGATGCGCTGGCGGACTTCCAGTATGAGTTTGCGAATGCGCGTCTCGGGGTTCATGACCTCGACGGTCATGTTGCGGCGCTAGCAGCGGCGTTGGCGGCGCATGCCGAGCATCGAGAGTTCGCTGCGGTTGAGTCGGTGGCAACGGAGATTCTTGAGCTGCGCGCACAGCTGCCGTCGTTGCCGGAGACGCCGGACCGCAATGTGCATGGCGACCCTAAGATCTCGAATATCGTGTTCGACGTTGCAAGCCCGCGAGCGGTGTGCCTGATCGATCTGGATACGCTGGCACGCATGCCGGTTGCGCTCGAGATCGGCGATGCGCTGCGCTCGTGGTGTAACGCCAGCGGCGAAGACTCTGCCGATGCGCGGTTCGATACGGCACTATTCGCTGCAGCAATCGAGGGCTATGCGGCGACGTCGCGCGCGTTCATCGACGAGGCGGAGTGGCGAGGCTTTGCGGCTGCGACGCTGCGCATCGCGGTCGAGCTTGCAGCACGGTTTTGCACGGACGCGCTAGCGGAGTCGTACTTCGGCTGGGACCCGGAGCGCTACGCGTCGGCGAGCGCGCACAATCTTGCCCGCGCCCGTGGCCAGCTTGCGCTCGCACGCGACATCGCGCGGCAGCGCGCGGCACTGGAAGCCGAGATCGAGCGCACGTTTGCCGTTTGAGCCTGTGCGCCGGTGACACTGACGTGACACAGGCAGCCACCGGGCACCTAAGCTTGTCGCCGTGTTCGATCAACTGGGCATTGTGGGTCTGTCGTGGCGAACCGATGCGGCTGAGTCGCTCGAGCGGTTTGCGCTACCGGCAGGCAAAGAGGACGAAGCGCTCGCGGATTTCGCCGAGCGTAACGGTCTGACTGAGCTTGCGTATCTCTCGACGTGCAACCGGGTCGAGCTCGTGTTCGCACGCGGTGCCGTGGCGCCACGGGATATCCGTCCGCAAGCGTATGCGTTGCTGACCGGCGAGGACGCCGCACCGGGTGTCGCCGAGCGCAAGCTCAAGGCCTGGGCGGGCGAAGGCGCCTGCGAGCACTTGTTCCTGGTCGCTGCTGGACTCGATTCGGCAGCGATCGGCGAAGCTGAAATCGCCGGCCAGGTTAGAGAGGCATTCGAGCACGCGCTCGAGCTAGGATTGAGCGGCGCTCGACTCGGGCTCGTCTTCGAGGAGGCGCTGAAAATTGCTGCCGAGGTCCGCGGTGAGACCGACCTCGGCCGGGGCCGCGTGTCGTTGGCGGAGATCGCCGTCGATCGACTCCGTGAGCGCATCGATCGGACCGGCGGCCGGGTCGCGCTCGTCGGCGTGTCGCCGATGACCGAGCGCGCGGCACGCTCGCTCGCGAAATCGGAGATCGAGTTCATCGTCGTCAACCGCACGGCCGAGAAAGCGCGTGCGCTGGCTGAGCAGTACGGTGCGGAGCATGTCGCGCTGGCCACGTTTCGCGAGGATCCGCCAGCGATCGAGGCGATCGTCTCGGCGACAGGCTCGCCCGAGCCGGTATTGACCGAGCCGGTGCTGGAGCGGCTCGCGGCGCGCGTGCCGTCGTCGGAACCGCTGCTGCTCGTCGACATGGCCGTGCCGGCCGATATCGACCCTCAGGCCTGCGCTAAGCTCGGACTGATGCGCGTCGGCATGGACGAGATCGTCGCCGCGACCGAGCGCAACCGTGCGGTGCGACTCAACGAAGCAGCGCAAGCGCGCGAGCGCGTCGACGCGGCTCTCGCAAAGCTCAACGACCGCTATGCCGAGCAGGTCTACGGCCCGTTGTTCGGCGCATTGCAGAAGCGCTATCGGCGCACGGCCGAGGAAGGCGTCAATCGTTTGCTGAAAAAAGAGCTCAAGGGCTTGGGTTCCGACGAGCGCGAGGCGATCTCGCGCTGGACCGAGGTGCTCGCGCGGCGGTTCGCACACATTCCATGCCTAGGCTTGCGTGGGTTGTTGCACGAAGGCCCCGAGGGCTCGCTCGATGCGTTTTTGGCCGGACTCGACCGCGAGTTTGCCGACGAGCTGCGCGCGGCCGTCGCAACGAGGCTCGGACCGAAGCGCGAGCAGGACGCGTGAAGATCCGGATCGGCACACGCGGCTCGGCGCTGGCGCGCACTCAAGCGACGAGCGTTGCTGCTGCGCTGACCGATTTCGGCCACGATTGCGAGATCACGATCATCCGCACGAGCGGCGACGTCTCGACGGCGACGTCGTTCGGCAGCATCGGTCCGCAGGGTGTCTTCGTGCGCGAGATCGAGCAGGCGTTGCTCGACGAGCGCATCGACGTCGCCGTGCATTCGTGCAAGGACTTGCCGACGGCGTCCCCCGACGCACTGGCGATCGTCGCAATCCCGGCGCGCGCCGACGTAGCCGACGTGCTGATCGCGAATACCGATGTCGCAGACGACACAGCCGGCACGATTCCGCTGCGCGCGAGCGCGACGGTCGGCACGGCATCGGCGCGCCGCCAGAGCTGGCTCAGCGCACTGCGGCCGGATCTCGAGCCCAAGCCCGTGCGCGGCAACGTGCCGACCCGCGTCGGCAAGCTTCGCGACGGCTACGATGCGATCGTGCTCGCGGCTGCCGGTCTCGAGCGCCTGTCGCGCTCGTTGCTCGACGAGCCTGTCGCGATCGAGCTCGACGACTACTCAGTTACACGACTCGATCCTCAGACGTTCGTGCCGGCGCCGGCGCAAGGTGCGCTCGCATTGCAGTGTCGAGTAGCCGATCGCGCAGTCGTCGATGCCGTTACACCGCTCGACGATCCGGTCACGCACGCATGCGTCGCGGCAGAGCGGCGCTTGCTTGCGCGTATCGAGGGCGGTTGCGATCTGGCGCTTGGTGCTTACTGCGAGCCGACCGAGGACGGCTTCAAGCTCGTCGCAATGCTCGAGCGCGACGGCAGCGTGCTCCGCGAAACAGCGGCGGGTCAGTCAGCTGAGGCGCTTGCCGATAAGATTTGGGAGCAGCTAGCTTCAGCGTGAATCCACTCGACGGGAAAACCATTCTGCTAACGCGCGCGCACAGCGACAACGAAACGTGGGCCGAGCGGCTAGCCCGTGCGGGCGCGACACCGATCGCGCTGCCGTGCATCGGCACCGAGGCGATCGCCGACGCTGCAACGGTACGGGCGCTCGCCGCAGCGCTCAAGGCCGCAAATTGGCTCGTCTTCACGTCGCGCCGCGGCGTCGAGGCAGTCGCGGCGTTGCAGCAAGACGACCTCGCCGACACCGTGCGCATCGCCGTCGTCGGTCCGGCAACGGCCGCGGCAGCAAAGCAGGACCTCGGTCGCGTAGATCTAATGAATACTGCCGGCACCGCCGCATCGCTCGCCGCCGAGCTTGCCGAGCGCGTCGCAGCTGGCTCGCATGTCGTCATCGCTGTCGCGGAGAACGCCGGCGACGTCATCGAGCGCACGCTCGCGGCGACCGGTGCAACATGCACGCGTATCGACGTCTATCGCACGGTGCCGATGCTCCCATCTGGTACGAAGCGGGCACTCTCGTCGCTAGGCGCGGATAATGTGCTGCTCGCGAGCCCATCGGCGGTCGCGGGTTTTTTGAATCAGGTCGACGTCGACAGTGACGCCGCCATCTACACGATCGGACCGACGACGACCGCAGCCGCGCGCGCTGCGGGATTGAGCGTCAAGGCCCAAGCACCGACGCCGAGCCTCGACGGGCTCATGGAGGCGATGACATGAGCAAGCTAACGATCACGACGCCCGGCCGGACCCGGCCGCGACGGCTACGGCAGACGCCGGCAATTCGCGACCTCGTCGCCGAGACGCGGATTGCGCCGGCCCAATTCATCGTGCCACGCTTCGTGCTGCCGGCCGACAACGGCGAGGAGCCCATCCCGTCATTGCCCGGACTCGCACAGCTTGGCATCGAGAACCTGCTGCGTGTCGTCGAGGACGAGCTCGCGCTCGGGATTCGCGCCGTGCTGTTGTTCGGCCACCCCGAGTCCGGCGCGAAGAAGACCAGCGATGGCGCGCTCGCCTACGACGCCAACGGCGCCGTGCAGCGCGCGACGAAGCGGCTCAAGCAAACGTTCGGCGACGACTTGATCGTCATGACCGACGTTTGCCTGTGCGCGTACACCGACCACGGCCACTGCGGGCTGATCGAGCAAGGCCGCGTCGCCAACGACGTGTCGCTGGAGCCGCTCGTGCGCACGGCGCTGTCGCACGCCGCAGCCGGCGCGGACGTCGTCGCGCCGTCCGACATGATGGACGGGCGCATCGGCGCGATGCGCGACGCGCTCGACGCGCAAGGCTTCACCGAGACGATACTGCTCGCATACGCCGTCAAATATGCGTCGGCGTACTACGGCCCGTTTCGCGATGCCGCGGACTCCGCACCGGCCGAAGGCGACCGCAAGAGCTATCAAATGGATCCGCGCAATGCGCTCGAGGCATTGCGCGAGTCGGAGCTCGACGAGCTCGAAGGCGCGGACATGTTGATGGTCAAGCCGGCGCTCGCCTACCTCGACGTCATTCACGCGGTGCGCGCAACGACGACGCTGCCGCTGTCGGCCTATAACGTCTCCGGCGAGTACGCGGCCGTCAAAGCCGCGGCCGCGAACGGCTGGCTCGACGAGGCGCAGGTCGTGCGCGAGAACCTGTACGCGATCAGCCGCGCGGGCGCCGATCAGATCATCACGTACCACGCAGCCGATGCGATTCGCGGAGGCTGGCTGTGAGTACGTCGCGCTCGGTCGGGCCAAACTCCGAAGCGTGGTTTGCGAAGGCGCGCGAGCGCTTGCCGGGGGGTGTCAGCTCACCGGTGCGCGCGTTCGGCGCGGTCGGCGGCACGCCACCAGTCATTCGCTCCGGCCAAGGCGCCTACGTCACCGACATCGACGGCGTCAGCTACCTCGACTTTGTAGGCTCGTGGGGTCCGCTGATCCTCGGCCATGCGCAGCCGCAAGTTATCAACGCGATCATGGATGCGGCGCGGCGCGGCACGTCGTTCGGCGCGCCTAGCCAGGTCGAGATCGAGCTCGCGGACGAGGTCATCGGCAGCTATCCAGGCATCGAGCAAGTGCGGTTCGTATCGTCCGGCACCGAGGCCGTCATGAGCGCGATCCGGCTCGCGCGCGGTGCGACGGGGCGCGATCTGATCGTCAAGTTCTCGGGCTGCTATCACGGCCACATGGACGCGTTGCTCGTCGCGGCAGGCTCGGGGCTAGCGACGTTCGGCACGCCATCGTCGGCCGGCGTTCCGAAGGGCTATACGGACTTGACGCGCGTGCTGCCGCTCGACGACGACGAAGCGTTAGCGCAGCTATTCGCCGAGGACGGCGAGCGCATCGCAGCCGTGATCATCGAGCCGGTGCCGGCCAACAACGGCTTACTGCTGCAGCGACCGGAGTTCTTGAAGTTGCTGCGTGAGCTGACAACTCAACATGGCGCGCTGCTGATCTTCGACGAGGTCATCAGCGGCTTTCGCCTCGGGCCGGGCGGCGCCGCCGAGCACTATGGCATCACACCGGATCTTGCGACGTTCGGCAAAGTCATCGGCGGCGGCATGCCGGTCGGCGCATTCGCGGGCCCGCGCGAGATCATGGGGCGGCTCGCGCCGCAGGGCGACGTCTATCAAGCCGGCACGCTTTCCGGCAATCCGGTCGCGATGGCGGCTGGTCTCGCGACGCTGCAGTTTTTGAAGGCCAACGACGGCTGGAATCAGCTCGAAGCCCGCGGGCAATATCTCGAGCAACTCGTGACCGACAGCTTGAGCACGAGCCCGGTACCGGCGAGCCTTGCACGACTTGGCTCGATGTTCTGGATTGCGTGGTATGCGGATACCCCGCCGCGCACGGCCGAGGCGATCGCCGAGCAGACGGCGCCGCTCTACGCGCACGTCTTTCATGGTTTGCTCGCGCGCGGCGTTGCGCTCGCACCGTCGGCGTACGAGATCGGTTTCGTGTCACTGGCGCATACGCATGAGGACATCGAGCAACTCGCCGCTACGCTGACGAGCGTGCTCACGGACCTCAATCCGCCACCGGCATCGGGAGTGAACTGATGTTTCGCAAGCGCGAGCCCGTAAAAGCGCTGCAGATAGGATTTCTCGCAATGCTGATGGTGTCGGCGGCAATGGTCGCGTGGTGGATGGCCGACCACGTGCGTTACTCACGCGACGTCCGGCAAAGTTTTGCGTCGCTCTACGACGCCGATGCGCAGGCCGTGACGGCTGCGTATGCGGGTTCGTTCGACCGCTTCGCCGACCTGCTGCCGCACTTGGAAATCGAATCGGGCTTAGCGACCGTGCGGGTCGATGCGATCGACGCGCTCGAGGAGGAAGCCGCATCCCGCAACAATCGATTTATCTGGGAAGGCAGCTTCTTCTTGCTCGTGCTGCTCGTCGGCATGGGCGTTCTGACGCGAACGATTCGCCACGATGCCGAGCTGCGCAAGCGCCAACAGAACTTCCTAGCCGCGGTCTCGCACGAGTTCAAGAGCCCGCTTGCGAGCCTGCGATTGTCGGCGGAAACATTGCTGCTGCGTGTCAGCGAGCCGGACTCACAGCGTCTAGGCCAGCGCATTCTCGATGATAGCGAGCGACTATTGCGCATGGTCGACAATTTGCTCGATACGACGCGTCTCGAGGAAGGCCGCCACGCGCTCGCGCGCGAGCCGATCGTGCTCGCAGAGTTGGTAGCGCATTGCGTCGACGAGATCGCCGAGCGTGCGCGCCAGAGCGACATCGAGATCACGACGTCGGTCGACTCGGCGCTCGAGCTCGATGCGGACCGCACGGCGCTCGAGACCGTATTGCGCAATCTGCTCGACAACGCACTCAAAGCGTGTATCGCAGGCTCCGGGCATCGGATCGACGTTCAGGCCGAACGTCGCGGCGACGCTGTTTCGATCACCGTGCGTGACGAAGGGCTCGGTTTCGATCCCGCCGATGCCGCAGCAATCTTCGAGAAGTTCTATCGACTCGGCGACGAGCTGCGGCGCACGACGCCTGGCACCGGCCTCGGTCTCTATATCGTCAAGCGATTCGTCGAGCTGTCCGGCGCGGAGATTGCCGCCGATAGCAAGGGCGTCGGCCACGGCGCGACCGTGACCGTGCAGTGGCCGGCGGCGACCCGGCAATGAGCCGTCAGCCTCGCATTTTGGTCGTCGACGACGAGGAGCACCTCGCGGCCGGCATCAGCGAGAACTTGCAAGCCGAAGGTTATGCGACCGACGTCGCTCACGACGGCGAGCAAGGCCTTGAGAAAATTCGCGGCGGCGACTACGACCTCGTCGTGCTCGACGTCATGATGCCGAAACAGAACGGGCTCGAGGTCTGCGAGACGATGCGCAGCGAAGGCCTGCAGACACCAGTCATGTTCTTGACGGTCAAGAGCGATGCCGACGATAGAATTCGCGGGCTCGAAGCCGGCGGCGACGATTATCTGGCCAAGCCGTTCCATCTCAAGGAATTGCTGCTGCGCGTCAACGTGATTCTCAGACGCAGCGACTGGTATCGCCGCACTGATGAGAGCGTCAGCTTCGCCAGCAACGAGATCGATTTCACGACGTACCAAGCCCGCGCGTGGGATGGCAGCGAGCACACGCTGACACACAAGGAGGCGATGATTCTGAAGATGCTGTTTGAACATGCCGGGTCGATCGTCCCGCGCGAGGACATACTCGATCGCGTCTGGGGCTACGAGGTATTTCCATCGACACGCACGATCGACAACTTCATCGTTCGGCTGCGCAAGCGCTTCGAGCGCAACGCCGAGGCGCCGGCCCATTTTCATACCGTTCGCGGCGTCGGCTATCGCTTCACCATCGAGCCGGAGCCATCCGAGTGAGCAAGCTGCTGCTGAATGCGATCAAGCGCGAGCCCGTGCCGCGCCGGCCGCTGTGGATCATGCGTCAAGCCGGGCGCTATTTGCCCGAATACCGGGCGCTGCGTAAAGAGCATGCGTTCAAGGACCTTGCGTCGTCCGCGGAGCTTGCGACGCAAGTGACGCTGCTGCCGATCGAGCGCTACCCGCTCGATGCCGCGATCGTATTCGCCGACATCATGAGCCCGCTGCCGGCGCTCGGCATCGAGTTCGACTTCGCGCCCGGACCGATCGTCGCCAACCCTATCGCGAGCGCCGCCGACGTCGATCGTCTACCGGAACCGAATCTCGATCGGCTTGCACCCGAGGTCATCGACGCATTGCGCATGACACGCGCGGCGCTCGATGACGACGTCGCGTTGCTCGGCTTCTGCGGCGCGCCCTGGACGCTGGCAGCGTATTTGGTCGAAGGCAAAGGCGTCAAAGATTTTCCGACGCTGCGAGCGTTTGCACACAGCGAGCCGGCCGCGCTCGACGCGCTGCTTGCAAAGCTCTCCGAGCTAATGGCGCAGTACTTGATCGCGCAGCACGCGGCCGGTGCCGATGCCGTGCAGATTTTCGACTCGTGGGCCGGTGTGCTGTCGCTGACGAGTTGGGAGGCGCAGATTCGACCGCACCTCGAGCGGCTGCTGACACGTGTCGGCGAGGCCGGCGTGCCGCGGATCCTGTTCTTGCAGAACGCGCCGCATTTGATGGAAGCCTACGCGAGCTTGCCGTGCGAGGTGCTCGCCTGCGATTGGCGCGTCGACATTGCGGCGCTCCAAGCGCGTCACGGCGATACCCGTGCAGTGCAAGGCAACATCGATCCGGCGATTTTGCTCGGCGGTGCGGATGCGACACGCGCGGCGGCCGAGCGTCTGCTCGACAGGGTTTCGCCGCTCGGCCACATCGTCAATCTCGGCCACGGCATTTTGCCCGGCACGCCGCTAGCAAGCGTCAGCGCGCTGATCGACGTCGTGCACGCGGAGACACTATGAGGAATGCTCAATGAGTACTGATCACGACATAGCCGACAAACACGCGTTGGACCTCAGCGAGAAAGGCACGCATCACGGCCAGCCGATCTCGCTCGATCGGCGCTTGTTCATGCAGTTCATGGCGTTCGGCGGCTGCGACGACATCGAGGCGGCGAAGAGCGCGCTCGAGGCCGCGGATATCGAGGGCGTGCTGTATATCGACGTCGGCGATCCACAGGGTATCGGCCTGCTCGCGATGAGCGAGGACCCGGAGTATTTCGTGACGCGCGTGCGCGACGTGCTCAATGCGGCGCCGTTTACGAGCTACACGCACAAACCCGAGTACAACATGCTCGGGCGTACCTACTCGATCGGCTACGAGCCCGACCTCGAGGATACGCTGCTGATCAAGCCGCGGACGAAGACGACGAACCCGAACTTCGGCTGGGCCGTTTGGTATCCACTGCGGCGCGCAAAAATCTTTCAGACACTGCCGGCAGCCAAGCAACGCCAGATTCTCGCTGAGCACGGCACGCTCGCCAAGCGCTACGGCTACGCCGGGATGGCCGCGGATATCCGGCTTGCGTGCCACGGCCTCGACAAGAACGACAACGATTTCGTCATCGGCTTGCTCGGGCCGACGCTGTTTCCGCTGTCACACGTCGTCCAAGAGATGCGCAAGACCGAGCAGACATCGCAGTACCTGGAAAGCCTCGGGCCGTTCTTCGTCGGCAAAGTCGCCTGGCAGAGTCCGCAGCCGGACGTTTAGACACGAACGTCGATGCGCGAACCAGTAACCCAAGCAGAGCATCCCGAGTGCTTCGATACTGAAGCACACGATTACGATGCGCTGCTCGTCGTGTCGTTCGGCGGTCCAGAAGGGCCCGACGACATCATGCCGTTTCTCGACAACGTGCTGCGCGGGCTCAAGCTGCCGCCGCCTGCCGTCAAAGGCATTGCGAAGCGCTATGAGGCCTTCGGCGGTGTCAGCCCGATCAATGCGCACACGCGAGACCTGATCGCGGCACTCGAGCGCGAGCTAAGAGCGCATGACATCGAGCTGCCGATCTACTGGGGCAATCGCAACTGGCACCCGTACCTGGCCGACACAGTCGTCGCAATGCGCGACGCCGGCGTCAAGCGCGCGCTCGCATTCGTCACGAGCACGTTCGGCTCGTACAGCGGCTGCCGCCGTTACCGCGAGGACCTGTTCGCGGCGACCGACGGCATCGAGGGTTCACCGATCATGGATCGGTTGCGTGCCGGCTACAACCATCCGGGCTTCATAGATGCGGCCGCCGAGCGCGTCCGCGAAGCGCTCGCGCAGTTGCCCGACGATAGCCGCGATGGCGCACCGCTGATATTCACTGCTCATAGCCTGCCGGTCGCGATGGCTGATCAAGCGCCGTACCAGGCACAACTCATTGAAGCCGCGAGCCTCGTTGCCGAAGCCGTCGGCCGGACGACGTACGAGTTCGCCTACCAAAGCAACAACGCGTCGTACGGCAACACATGGCTAGAGCCGCGGATAGAGGACATGCTCGTCGAGCAGGCACAGCGCGGCACTTCGCACGTCGTTGTCGTGCCGATCGGTTTCGTCTGCGACCACATGGAGGTCGTGCTCGACCTCGACGTCGATGCGAAGAAGATCGCCGATGAGCACGGCTTGACGATGATTCGCGCCGGCACGGTCGGCAGCCATCCGAGCTTTGTCGCGATGATCCGCGAGCTGATCGAGGAGCGGCTGCGTGGCGGTGCGCGGAGAGCCATCGGGCACTACGGGCCGAGCCACGATCGCTGCCCGGCGGACTGTTGTCTATCCGGTCGGCCCGGCCCGGCCAAACCCGCGCTTTGCGGCGCGGAAGGGGCCGCGCAATGAGTGACGACTACGACGTCGTCGTCGTCGGCGCGGGGCTCGCGGGGTTGAACGCGGCGCTAGCGCTCGAGGCTGCCGGCTGCAGCGTCAAGGTGCTCGAGGCGCAGCAGCGCGTCGGCGGCCGCGTGCACTCGATGCGGCAGCTCGGCAACAACAAGGAAGCTGGCGGCACATATATCGGCGCGGGCTACCGACGGCTGATCGGCGCCGCCGAGAAGCACGGCGTCGAGCTCGTCGACGTGACGCCGATGCTGGAGTTCTTCCGCGAGCAGGATCTGGTGCTCGGCACCGAGATCATCCGCCAATCCGATTGGCCGACGCATCCGGCGAATCCATTCCCGGACGGCGACCGCGAGCTCCTGCCGTGGAGCTACCACCGCGTGCTGACCGCGCGCGAGAACCCGCTCGCAGGCACGCACGAGTGGCTCGACACCAAGCATGCGATTCACGACATCTCGTTGCGCGATTGGATGCGCGGTTTGGGCTTGAGCGACGACGTCGTCAACATGGGTTACGGCATCAACGTCAGCTTCGGCGACAACGCAGCCGACGTTTCGGCGTTGCTGATGTTCCTGCGCGCATCGTTCTCGGCGGAGCAACGTGAGTTTGCGCCGCCCGGTGTCATGGGCTTAACGGCCAAGGACGGCGTACAGCGCATCCCCGAAGCGATGGCGGAGGCACTCGCAGCACCGATCGAGTTCAACAAGGCGGTGACTGCTATCGAGTGCGAGCCCACGAGCGCGACCGTCGTCTGCGCCGATGGCTCGCGTTATTCGGCGCGCGACGTCGTCTGCACGCTGCCGTTCTCGATTCTGAAGGACGTTACGATCGATCCGCCGCTACCGGCCGAGCAAGCGCAGGCCGTCGACAGCCTGCCGTATCAAGCGATGACGCAGGTCTATCTCGCGCACAAGTCCGAGTTCTGGCTCGAGGATGGCCATTCGCCAAGCATGTACACCGACGGTGTCATCGGCATGGTTGCTGCCGCGCGCAACGGCGGGGATCCGACCCAAGTCACGAGCTTTACGGCCTGGGCGATGGGCCCGAACGCACTGAAGCTCGACGCATTGCCCCACACCGACATCGGCAAGCGCGTGATCGCCGAGATCGAGGCGATACGACCGGCAGCCAAAGGCCAGCTCGAATTCGTCGGCCTGCATTCGTGGGGCAGCGATCCATACGCGCTCGGCGGCTGGGCTTACTTCCGACCCGGCCAGATCACGGCACTCGCGCACGACATGGGCAAGCCGCACGAACGCATCCGCTTTTGCGGCGAGCACCTCGCAGCGTCGGCGCGCGGCATGGAAGGGGCGATGGAATCGGCTGAGATCGTCGTCGCGGAGATACTCCGGCGTTAACGGCAGTCACGTTTTACGTGATCAACGATGTTGCGCATCAAAGCCATCGAAGATCTCGCTAACAATCGACTCGAGAGCCTTTACTTCTTCGTCGGTAAGAGCAACGAATTCGTTTTCCCGTCGCCGTTTCGAGAGCGTACCGGCATTCTGGCGTATGAACATGATCAGGTTCCTGGCGAGCCGGTCCGGCATCTCTACCGAGTCCATGACACGCTGCATGGCTTCGTCATGCCGCTCGAGATATTCGATTTCGCGCGGCAAATCCTCGTCCACAGTGCGCTGAACGCAGCTATAGAGAAATTCCGCCTCGGCCGTGCAGTCGAAATAGCGATAAAAATCGGCTGTATCGTTCAGCACGTCGACATTTCGAGTAGCGGTCGGACGCCAGTCGATAAAAGGCATGAGCGGCGCGCTATGGCGCTGCAGTGTCGCGCGGTAGTCCTCGATGCGATCGAGCATTACGGAAGACACGGGAAAGACGATAGCGGCCGGCGTGAACTTGCGCTCGGCAAGCACGTGGTGAATGAGGCAGCGATGCACTCGCCCGTTACCATCCTGCAAGGGGTGGACGTAGACAAAACCGAAAGCGGTTGCAGCTGCCTGCAGGACGGCATCGACACCCGCATCTGCCATGCGCGCATTGGCGGAAAGTATCCCGTCGAGCAGCTGCTCGAGGTCTTCCGGGCGCGCTCCGATGAACTCCGGAAGTGGGTCGCCGTTGTGGTCGCGCTCGCCGAGGAACACGCCATCGTCGCGTAAACCAGGTTGAACGAAGCGGGTATCCTCGATCAGTATGTGATGCAGACGGACGATCTCCTCCAGCGTAAGTTCGTTGTGTCCTGCTTGTAGGACAGCACGCCCCCAACGCTCAAGACGGTTTCGCGGTGGGCGTTCGCCCTCGATCTCGAAGCTCGCTCGGCTATCGGCTAGCAGCATGAAACTGGCGGCACGCGCAAGCAGATGGCCACCTGTCCGCCCGATGGTCTCCCGCGCTTTCGCATCGAGCGTTTGGTCGACGAAGCCCTGCAGGGTTCCGGTCTTGCGGATGATGGGAAGGTAGGAACCCGATCCCAGTAAGTTATTGCGCACGCGGTGCCGCTTGGACAGTACCGGTGCAGCCGTAAAGTAGGCTTTCGGGTTGAGTAGATCGATGGCGGATGCGCTTGGGGCATCGGGCACAGCGAGCCTCTCGCCCGTCATCGCCTCGTAGTAAAACCAAATACGCCGGGCCGGCGCGCCCGTTGGGGTGGCATGGACGAACGCCGCAATCGGATCGGGGCCGGCCGTGTCAAAGACGCGCTTGAGGACTAGG
>JAHEEN010000201.1 GCA_024640685.1 Rhodospirillaceae bacterium | reverse complement strand
CCGCTGCGATCGATGGCACACGCGTCGTACTCATAGACAAGGAAGGCGCCGACGCATCGATCAGCTTCGGCTACCCACTCGACGTCAAACGCGGCGAGCGCGATTTCTATGCGCTGTGGATCGCGAACTCTTGGCTTGGGGAGCACCGCAACCAAGCGGCACAGCTATTCAAGGTCATACGCGGCGTGCGCGGTCTCAATTACGGTAACTACTCGTATCTCGAAGCCTTCCCCGAAGGCGGTCGGCGCCAAATGCCGCCGGTCAACGTCGCCAGACGCCAGCAGCTGTTCGAGGTGTGGATTCGCACGCTGCCGAACGAGCAGGCGCTGTTCGCGCTGCGCGCGGCCATCAACGAGCTCGACGACTTGATCGAGAGTGGCATGACCGACGAGGAGTTCGAGCTGACGCGCGCGTTTCTCGACAAATACGTGCTGCACTTCGCAGAGACAATGTCGGAGCGCTTGGGTTATGCGCTAGACGATCGCTTCTACGACGTCCCCGCGCCCGGCCACCTGGCGCGCTTTCGTGACATGTTGGAGGACATCACGCGCGATGAAGTCAACGCGGCACTGCGGCGCCATTTACGCTCCGACAACCTCGTGGTCGCAATCGTCACTGGCGATGCTGCGGGGCTTCGCGATGCGCTCATCAGCGATGCGCCGACCCCAGTCAGTTACGCGACCCCGCAACCCGACGACATCCTTGCCGAGGACGAGACGATTGCGGTCGTGCCGCTCAACGTTACCGATGAGCGTCTCGAGATCGTGCCGGTCGAGCAGGTCTTCGAACGCTAAAACGGCCGACCGCTCACACGATGGCAGATTCCGACAAGCGCGCAGCGCCGTTGAACATATCGGGAGACGCGTTTCGCGCGCTCGGTCATGCGCTCGTCGAGGAGATTGCCGATTTTTACGACTCGCTGCCGTCGCGCGCATTGACGCAAGACCAAACCCCGACCGACGTCCGCGAGCTGCTGGGCGAAACTGGGCTGCCAGAGCACGGCACCGATGCCGGCGAGCTTCTGAGGTCATTTGCGCCGCTGTTCTTCGACCGCTCGCTGCACAACGGGCATCCGGCATATTTGGGCTACATCTCCGCGGCAGCGGCGCCGATCGGCGCGCTTGGCGATCTGCTCGCGGCGGCCGTCAACAGCAACGTCGGCGCGTGGGGGCTGTCGCCGGTCGCATCGGAGATAGAGAAACAGACGATTCGCTGGCTCGCCGAGTTGATCGGCTATCCGGGGCACGCCGGCATCATGGTCAGCGGCGGCAACATGGCGAACATGACTGGTTTCTGGGCCGCGCGTCGCGCCAAGGCGTCGTGGCCGATTCGCGAGCGCGGGATCTACGGCGACACACGGCCGCTGACGGTATACGTCTCCAATGCGACGCACACGTGGATAGAGAAGGCCGCCGACCTATCGGGGATCGGCACCGCCAATGTTCGCTGGATTGAAACGGACGCAGAGGATCGCATGAGGCTCGACGTGCTCGAATCGCAGCTGCGCGCGGATCGTTCGGCCGGCAAGCTGCCGTTCCTCGTCGTCGGCACGTGCGGCACGGTCGGCACCGGCGCCGTCGACCCGTTACCGGCAATCGCCGAGATCGCCAAGCGCGAGATGCTGTGGTTCCACGTCGATGGCGCCTATGGTGCGCCGGCCGCGGCGCTGCCCGAGGCCGACGACGACATCAGGGGATTGAGCCTCGCGGACTCCGTTGCGCTCGATCCGCACAAGTGGCTCTACGCGCCGCTCGAGGCTGCCTGTACGCTCGTTAGTAACGCATCGCATTTAGCCGATGCGTTCAGCTTCCGCCCGCCCTATTACCGCTTCGAGACCGACGACGACGACCCGCGCGTCAATTTCTACGAGTACGGCGTGCAGAACTCGCGCGGCTTTCGCGCGCTCAAAGTCTGGCTCGCGTTACGCACAGTCGGCCGGTCTGGCTATATCGAGATGTTCAGGGACGACATTGCGCTCGCGAAGCGATTGCACGAAGCAGCTGACGCGCACCCGGAGCTCGAAGCGTTCACGTGTAAACTGAGCATTACGACGTTTCGCTACCGGCCGCGAGACCGGGAAGTGACTGCAGCCTATTTGAACGAGCTCAACGAAACGCTGTTGCTGCGCTTGCAGGCCGGCGGCGAGATCTACGTCTCCAATGCCGTCATCGACGATCGAGTCTTGTTACGCAGCTGCGTCGTGAACTTCCGCACGACGGCGCAGGACATCGACTCGGTCGTCGACTGTGTCGTGCGCGTGGGTCGTGAGGTCGACGCCGATCTGAGTGCGGCCTAAAAAACCGTGCAATCGTAGCGCTCGATTTCCGCACCGAGCGCGAGCCAATAGCGCTCGTAGACGGCCGGCTCCGAAAACGTTTCCGGATCGGTCACCGTCAGAGTGTAGTCGAGACGCGCCTGGTCGTCGCTGAGCTCGAAGCGCTCGACGAACTCGACATCCGGACTCTGCGGCGTGCCGATATTGTCGAAGTACCGCCAGCTTACGTGCGTCGTCGTCGCGACGAGCGTATCGCCATCCCAACGCCCGACCGAGTAGCCGAGCGGTGTCGGCACCGTGCCTGCGGGGGCTTCAGTCTGATCCATATAAATAATGCGCGTTAGGTCGTATAGCTCTGAGATTAAATGAATCTCGCTGCCGTGGTCCTCGAACTCGAACGGATGCGGATTGCGCATGATGCGCGGCATGCCCTCCGGCTCGCAGCGCTCGGCAAAGTTGTTGATAGGATCCCAGTCGGCTCGCGCGGCAATAGCCGCCTGTGTAAACGGGAAGTGCGTCCGTTGGCCCTGCGGCACGCCGCTCCAAACGCGATAAATGCCGAGATTCTCGGCGGCCGCGTCGACGGCAGGGCCCTCGTCCATCGCCTGCGACTGCCGGCCGACTGCGCGGTTCGCCCAGTACGGCTCGGTGCCGGCGCCGAGCAGGATCTCGGTGCCGTCCGGGAGCAGCATGTTGCTCGCGAGAAAGTCGCGCGGGCGACGGACCGACAGACTGCCCAGAAACTGCACGCGCTCGCCCAGCGTGAAGCGCTCTGCCGGGATCCCAGCACGGCGCATACCGCCGAGATTCGACAAACCCTCGACGCGCCACCGCTCGACTTCGCCGTTCTCGTTGGCGATATCGACCGTGAAGCCGACGTGCGGGTTGACCCAGTGGACAGCGACGAGATCGCCTTCGACTTCGACGACATCGTTCGAGTAGTGGGAGCGCGAATGATGCGCGTGCGCCGTCAGCCCGAATAGAACTAGCGCGAAGATCAAGAACCGGCTCATCGATCCCCCTTCGGAGCGCCAGCGAGGCTCCGTTGCCGCGCACCCGTTCCGCCTATCGGACTATGCGCTGCGTTTCGACCGATTATAGAGCAACGCCGAGACGAAACACGGCCGCGCAATCAGTGATACCTTACGGCCCTGGATTCGAACGGGGGAATGCGATGGCAACATCGATCGACAGGCGCGAATTCTTGAGCCGCAGCGCTGCAGGCGTGACGGCAGTCGGCGGGCTCAGCCTATTCTCGTTTCCACTGGGCGGCCGCGGCCAGACGCAGTCCGCAACGCTGCCTATGGGGACTTACGTGCGCGCCGACGGTGGCGTCGATCTGATGTTTCTGGCCGGCGCGACGGCGCTCGACCTCTACCACCTGCATCCACACGTCGACTACGAGGTGCTGATGCCCGAGGACATCGCCTCGCAGACGCACATGGTCCTGCGTAATCTCAAGGAAGTGCTCGACGATCAAGGTCTGACGTGGCGCAACGTCGTCAAGCTCAATCGCTACCAGACGGACTTGAGCGAGTCGGCCGAGATCGAGGCCGTCATCGCCGAGTATTTCGGCTTCTGGGAGTGGTGGCCCGCGATGACGGCCGTGAAGATCCGCAATTTGAGCTCGCCGCCCGCGCGGCTCGAGATCGATGCGATCGTCGCGGCGCCACGCAACGGCTAGCGCGCGACCACGCTCAACGACATAGGATTTGCTGAAGGACTCGAACCATGCCAATTCAAATCGTCAACACCCGCAACGTCCCGACGACTGCATTTCCGCCTGCGATTCGCGTCAGCGCGGACATGGGCTACTTGTTCTTATCGGGCGTGACTGCACGACCGCTCGATCTCGAGCCCGACGCGGCGTTCGACTATCCCGATGACATCAACGAGCAGACTCGGATGATGATGAACAACATCCAGCAGGTACTCGACGAGGCGGGCATCGGCTGGCGCGACGTCATCAAGATCACGCGGTTCTACACCGAGCGCGGCGGCAACCAGATCGTCGCCGAATACCTCGACGGCTGGAATCCGACGACGACGACCCTTGGCGTCGACGAGCTACCGATGCCGGGCGCGAAGATCATGTACGACGTGATCGCCGTCGTTCCGGAGGGCTAAGGGCGCTCGAGACCAAACCAAGCGTATCGATAATCCGTCACGACGCGATCCATGCCTTTGCAGCGTCGAGCTCGGCGTTTGCGAAGACATGAATGTGATCGGCCATCGTAAAGCAAAGAACCAACAATGCTGCACGGATCCACTCGACGTCCGTGACGACCGCGATGCGTTCCCAATCGGTCAGGTGCTTGAGGCCGAGCTTCGCATCGTCCCAGATCGCCGCGGCCTCGAAGCCCTCGAACTCATCGCCGAGCACGAATAGAAACCGGATCTTGGGCTGACGCTCGAGCTGTGCCTCGACGGCCGGCATGATGATCGACTCGTAGTCGTCTGCCGTAATCGCGCCCTTGGCCTCAAAACCCACAACGTTGTCGGGCAGACCTTCTATGCGTTCGATCATGGCCGCGGATTCTCCGATGCGTGCACGTGAACCGAGCTACAACCAGCGGCGCACGCGGCTCTTGTAGGCGAGATAGTTCTCGCCGAATCTGCTTTCAAGATACGCCTCCTCGGGAAGGATCGCGAACCGGTGCAGAGTCCAACCAACAACCGGCATTAGCAAGAAGATCCACAGGTTCGCCAACGCAATCGCCGTCCCTAGACACACGAGCACCATCATCAGGTACATCGGGTTGCGGGTCAGACGATACGGTCCGTCAAAGTGCAGCGACGGTGTCGGCTTCCAAGGCTCTGGGTTCTGTCCACTGCGCAAAAACATTGCAATGGGCCAGATGCCTAGAACGACAATCGAAACGGCGATGAGTCCGCCGCCGACCCATAGCCGCGATGGAGCGGGCAGCTCGAACAGGGAATCGAGTGGCCACAGACGGTTCAGGCCGATACCGAGGGCGATTGCACCGAGTGGGACCAGCGGCGGGAGGATCCTGACTTTGGCCGCCGATTCCTGCTCACGCATCCGAGTCTCCGACGACGTCATTCGTCAGAGAACGCATGCTCAAGCCAGCCAGGGCTTGCGCGCCGCGAATACCGCATACCAGAGCAAGAACACGGACACGACGAGCTGCGACAGGTTGCCGATGACGAATCCCATTGAATCGGCACCGCCACCCGCAAATGCAAGCAGATGCAACAACGTCACAAACACCCCGACGACGGACAGGCCGAATAGATAGCGCGCAAAGGACTTACGCGCGAGCATCAAGATGCCGCCGAGCGCTCCACCGAACACGGCCGCGGCGAATCCGGCTGTCGCCCAAAACGGGCGGCCGCCGACGAGCTCGTGGACGGCTTCCGGCATCGACGCGAGCACGCCCGAGCTCATCTGCATGACGAAGTTGACGCAACCCGCGAGATTGAACAGAAGCGTGACGATCACGATTGCCCAGAAGCTCCAGTGAGGCGAGCGCATCTCCGAGGCTGTCACCGTGACCGTCCCCCG
>JAHEEN010000200.1 GCA_024640685.1 Rhodospirillaceae bacterium | reverse complement strand
GCATATTGTCGACGGCGAGTGCCGTAACGTCGTCGCTCGTGTCGTAAGTTCGTGCAGGAATTTGCGCGAGTCGATAATAAGGATTCTCCTCGATGACCGCGTCGAGAATCTCAGGTGCAATATGGAGAAACTGCAGATCCTGAGTTGCGCCCGCCTGCAGCACCGCGGCCGCCGGATAACCGGCCAGCGCGAATGCCGCATCGACGTTGCCATCACTGAGCTGGCTAAATCCGTCGGAATACGACAGGAAGCTCGGCACGACGTCCTGCAGCGTCATGCCGTGCGCGTTGAGCAGCAGCTCGGCGAGCGCGACCGTCGGGCCGCCCGCCGGGCCGACGGCCAGTCGTCGCCCGCGCAGCTCGCCGTAGTCGACGATGCCTGTCGCCTCCGACGTCACGAGGTGCAGCACGCTCGGATGCAGCGCACCGGCCGACAGCACGGCTAGCGGCTCCGGATACGGTGCGTAGCCGCGGTACGCGAAGAACGCGAGATCGGCGTTCGTGATGCCAAGCTCGAGGTCGCCCGCCGCGACGAGCCGAGGATTCTCGATCGCGCCGCGCGTAACGATCGGCACCATCGCAATGCCGTCCGCATGCAGCGTCACGACGTTCGCAATGCTTTGCCCGAGGGGGTAATACGCACCGCCGAGCGCGGCCGTGCCGATCCGATACTCCTCGAAGTCCGGTGGCGTGCAGGCCCCGGAGCAAATCAAAACAAACAGCACAGCGGCTCGACGCACGGCAGGTAATCGCTCACGAGTGGATCGGCATGGCCAGTGGACGGCGAGCCCACGGCACTCGCCGCGCATCATAGCAAATGGCTCACACTGGCCCGGTGTCGACGAGCCGGGGCCTTCACGCAGTAAAGTTCCGATATCATAGGCGCCCCCGGGCAACCGATCGGCTGCCCGATTGACTGAATACACGATCGAGGTTGGTGTTATGGGAGTTAGAAGAGTCGTCACAGGGAATGATGACAACGGTAAGGCAGTCGTCGTCGCTGACGCGGACGTCACGAACATCGTCCGGCCGAGCCACCGGCCCGGTGTCGCGATTCACAATGTTTGGGTCCTCGACGGCGCACCGGCCGAGATCAACGGCCCCGAGGAGACGACCGACCGCACGATCGGGCTACTGCCGCCGACAAACGGCTCAGTGTTCAGGGTCATCGAGTTCCCGCCTGAGAAAGACTGGATCGATTCGGTCGACCCCGATGCCGCGAAGGCCGCGTGGGAATCGATCGGCGCCGGACACGTCGGCGTTACCGAGAAACCCGCGCATCCACTGATGCACAAGACCGATACCGTCGACTTCGCGTTGTGCCTCGAGGGCGAGATCTACATGGTACTCGACGACTCGGAGGTTTTGATCAAAGCCGGCGATACCGTCATTCAGCGCGGCACCAACCACGCTTGGAGCAACCGCTCCGATGCGGTCTGCAAGATGATGTTCGTGCTCGTCGACGGCCAGCAGTAATCGCGCACCGGGACTGGCATGTCTAGCTTAGCCGGTCCCGAGGTACGGGATCAGCCGACCTAGTATCAGCACACCGAACCACAAGCCAAGCGACATCGCTCCGGCGATCCGCGCTTCGCTCGGTAGTGTGGCGCCGTCAGGCAGCGCATCGATGCGCGGTGACAACTTGTATTGATACCAAAGCGCGTTGAGCCCTGCGATCACGTACAGCAGCATCTTGATCTGAAAAGCGATGTTGATGAAGTAACGATGCGGGTCGCCGACGAAGAAACCGATCCCGGTGACCGTGTTGACGATCAGGCCCGCATAGACGACAGGCAAGATGTCGTGTGACGCGACAGTCGGTATGACTTTGTTGAAACCCAACAGTCGCAGGTCGATGACGATGATTCCGCCGAGCAGCATGCACAGTCCGAAGAAGTGCAGCGTCTCGAATATCGGCCACGTCCATGGCAGCGTCAGCATGACCGGCCCGAAAGTTGCGGCGATCCAGTCCAATGTATTCATGACTCGATCCTCCGCTTACAGATAGGCCGTGAAGCGGCCGGTGATGATTGTCATCGACCACATGGCCAGAGACACCGTTGCGAGCGTTCGAATCCTCGGAGGCACACCGCCCGTCTCACCCCAGCCGACCGCCTCGCGGCGCAGGATCGGTTGCATGTAGGCGGCAATGGCAACGCCACCGATAACCATCAGCATCTTCAGGAGAAAGGTCGGACTCGTCGAGTAGAACACGGCCTGGGACGTGAAGATCATGACACCCGTCGTCAGATTGACCGCGAATCCGTACCACGCAAGCCGCAACAGACTTTGGAGCGCAGTCAACGGAATGCGCTCGAAGCGGCCGATGAGTCGCAAGTCGACGACCATGACGAGGCCGACGATGATCGCCATGCCGACCGAATGCAGCGTTAGCACAAGCGGATAGCCTACGAGCGATGTCAGGACCCACTCGGCAAGTGCCGTCGTTTCGAGCCACTGCATACGATCCTCTCCTTGTCACCGAAGCGCTGTTCGCGCGCGATAACGATTGTCGGATCGCAGTCAAATATGTCTATTGGGGGTACTACCTACCGGAAACGACTCCGCCCCTGACGGGGCGGAGCGTATCGATCAGCGACAGAGCTCGGGAGCTGACCCCCGATGCGTGGAACTCAGCCGGGACGGCCGTTGTTCTCCTTGAGGAAGCTCAAGAACTCGCGGCGGGTCTTCGGCCCATGGGATTCGAATCCGGGATTCGGATCGTTCAAGTAGTTAGCCTTGAACTGTCCGACGGAGTCGTTTACCGCAGCTTGCCGAATGGCATCGACATCGAGTCCATAAACGCGCGCGCCATTGAGACCGAAGATCTTTGCTTTGATCTCTGGCGTAATCGCGGGATACCCGTAAGTCTCCTGGAACTCCTCGGAAATCTGGAACGTGCGGAAGGCCTGAATTTGATCCTGCGGGCTGCCGTACCAGATTGTGTCGGAGCCCCAGCAAATCCGATCCTCACCGAAGTATCTGAGGAGCTTGCCAATCAGATGCGCGGCCTGCTCGGGTGAGCCCATGCACGCGTTCCAGGCGCTGCCGAGCTCGGCGTACAAGTTGCCCTCGTTGCGCTGAAAACCGTAATCCTGATGCGCCTTAACGAGCCGGTTGACGCCCTCGTCCGACTCCGGATTGTAAGGGCCTTCTGCGATGCCGGGCTCGAATCCCGAGTGATAGCAGAGGAACGAGACATCAGAGTACATGCTTGCCGCGGAGGCAATGTCACGCGGGTGTGAGTACTCGTACGCGAGAAACGGCAGGGGTATGCCGCGATGCGCGCAGATGATCTTCGGCGCATCGAGCTCGCGGACTTTCTCGATAAACGGGATACCCGTCTCCTCGTCATCCATGTAGTAACCGAAACCGTTTTCGCCCCATTGCGGATAAAGCTTCCAACCCGCAATGCCGTACTGCACGAGCGATTCCATGTAGTCGAACGCGCCCGGTAAATTCGGGCTGACACCACCGTGCACGAGTCCGCGCCGGCCGCCACCGAGCGCATCGACGAGCTCGCGCACCTCGACGGCATAGTCGATCGGCGTCGGGTTGCCATCCGGCGGTCCCCAAAGTGCCGACACGACGCTGGCGCTCGTATCGGAGTCCATGAAGACGTCTTTGATGAACTGCGACGAGCCGTAGCAATCGAGCGTGCCGGGCGTGCACTTGGCTACTTGATCAAATGCTGTTTCGAGCACGACCTGCCAGCGCCGGCCATTGACGGAGTCCCTCCACCCGGCACTCGGGTCGACGACGTGATTCTGCACGTCGAAGATGAATTCGTTGCCGCCGACCGTAGCCTGTGCGAGCTCTACGTCGAGCGCGGCGTCGCCGGGAATATCGAAGTACCCGCCTGTCTTGCCGAACTGCGCATGGGCTTCGTTAAACGCCAGCAGCGTCGCAGCTGCGCCGGTCGACGACTTTAGGAACTGACGTCGGCTCCACCCAAGGCGCTTCGAATGCTCGCTGACTCGCTCGTGGGCATGCGCGTTCGCATGAACCTGATCGCGCGTCAATGGAACGGGGAAATGTTCACCGTTCGACGTCGAGTCGACTGTAATCGGCAGACGAGTACCTTCTGGATCGAGATCGCGAGACATATTGTTTCCCCCTAAACGTACTGGAGCTTTAACGGCGAGTTGGTCTTAGTTAAATAAGCTGCCTTGAGCATACACTGTAAACTCGACGACATCAGCAATGCTCGGCAGCCCGAGTGTAAGCCCGAACTGGCTCCGCTCGAACTGCCCGGAAATCTCCAGGCCCGCCGTTTGCCGCCCCGTGACCGGATGGGCTTCGAGCCGATTGAGCGCGACGTCGAGGCTCACCGGCCGTGAGATCCCGCGGATCGAAAGTGCGCCTTCGACGCGAAAGTGATGCTCATCGATCTGCGCAACGGACTCGCTCTGAAACGTAATTGCCGGGTGGTTGGCTACATCGAGAAACCGCTCGCTCAGCAATAGCGCATCGAGCGCGGCGTCGCTGGTATCGAGACTCGCGACTTCGACCGATGCGAGCACCGACGTCGTCTCGACCGACTCGCTGTCGAACACGAATCCGCCACCGACGTTACTGAACGTACCGATGACCTTCGAGAAGCCGAAGTTGTCGACCGAGAACACGAGCGTCGAGTCAGCCTGGCTCAACTCGTAGCGATTATTGCCGCCAGCGGCGACGTGGCAGTCGCTGCAGACACCGCGGTGCCCGTTCGTCATGTCCTGCGCCGCGACCGTGGCCGGCGAGACGCCGATCACGACGGCGGCGAGTAACGCAAACTTACAGACTGCAGTCAAAGCACACGGCTCCTATGGCCACCGATTCCGGTTCGGGCACGACGAAATAGAGATCGTGAACGCCTTCGAGCTCGCCGACCCGCACGACCGATTGGCCGACGGCGAGCCGCCGCTCATCGTGGGCAACGACGAACGTGCCTGCCCGCCGACCGTCCAGCGCGTCGAGGCGCAGCTCGACCGTGCCGCCGGACCAGCGCCGAGCCGAGCCTACCGTTGCAAGCGTAATCGTAGCTACGCCCGTCAGGTCAATGCGCTCGAGCCGAGCGACCGCATCGGCCGCACTCGGCACGAGCACCTCAAAGTCGTCCCGCGTTTCTAGCGCGAAGCCCTGTTCGGCATCGAGCTCGGCCGCCATGACGTTCGGATACCGAAGCGCGTGAAGTGCGTAACCAGTCGCCGCGGCCTCGTCGTTCGCGCCGTTATCCGTATAACTCGCCGACAGCACATATCGCCCAGGCATAGCCGCGCCGAACGGACCGCGTATGAGATAAGGATCGAGATCGACGCTGACGTCGCCAGTCGTCGACAGAAACTCACGCGTATTGCCTTCGCCTGCGAATGACAGGATGTAGTAGGACATCGCCGTTGCCTGCGGCGTCGCTGTGGCGTGCGCCGGCATTAGCATCGTGCCCCAAATACCCTGCGTGCCGTTCTGAATATTCACTGCGAGCGCCGGCGCAACGGCGAGATTGCCTTGGAACTTATCGGCAATCGCCGCGAACGTCGGTACGGCGGTCCGGCCGCTTGCGCGCTCGACGTGGCACAGCAGACAGTCGTCGTTCTCGATGAGCTCGCGGCCGCGAGTCGCGCCGAGCACGAGCCCGGCCTCGGCTGATTGCGGAACGAAGCCGTCGACGCCTGCCTGCCGATACTGAAACTCGACAGCAACACTGGCTGGATCAATGGAGCCCGCGAGCGTATCCCCATCCTCGGTGTCGCTGACGACGACGAGATAGCGAGTCGGCTCGTTCTGGCGAATAAACGACGCGTTGCCGCCGATATGGATCGATACGACCGGCGCATCGTTTGCGTGTGCGGTCACGC
>JAHEEN010000035.1:834-21225 GCA_024640685.1 Rhodospirillaceae bacterium | reverse complement strand
GGATCTACAGTGTCGAAAGCCGCGGCAGCCGCTTTGCGATCACCGTGGTCGATTACACGCAGGCCGAGCAGGCGCACAACGAGTTCTGCCGCGGGAAAGAGGCCGCGGGCGAGCGTATCAGCCCGAACCAGTGCGCGGGCCGCGGTCACTGGCGCGACATAGACGGCTCGATTGCGTACGAGGCATGGAACCTTCGCCGCCGCAATGCCGACAGTGAGGTCACGTATGACGCCTTCGGGCGCGTAGACGGCGTGCCGGGCCATCAGCTGCAGTTTCTGCATCCGGACGGGTCGCGGTCGTTTATCGGGCTTTATCTCGAAGGTCAGCGCCTCTACGTCCTCGATGGCAAGGTGCCCAGCAATGCGCCGCCTCCGGGCCTGTTCCAGCAGTCGTTGGGCATGCTCGATGAGGAGGGCCGGCGCATTCGTTATCAGCGTGCGCCCGACGGCAACTATGCGCGCGTCCAGACGCTCTATGAGTACCTTGGCGACGAGGATCCCGTGACCGGTGAGCCGATCTCCGATCAGTTTGGAGGCGAAGCCGGTGGCGAGGTGCTCGCACCGAACGCGCGCACCGGCCAGTGGGTGCCTGAGGAATCGAACGGCGACAACAACTAGATCCGCGCAAAGCATCGGTGACGGATCATGAAAGGCGGGAACATGTTGCGACACACTATGATCACAGCGTCGGTGCTGTTGGTGTTGCAGGCGGCCGGTGTCGCCGCACAAGACGTTCGGCAGGTGCTCGAAGCGGTTGCAGAGAACATCGGCGCGAACGATCTGCAGACATTGCAATACTCGGGCTCGAGCGGCTTTAGCGCTGCGACCGGCGCCTCGCACAGCCCGAACGACGACTGGCCGCGTTTCGAGCTCACGGCTTACACGCGGCAGATCGATTTCGATGCAGGTTTTATGCGCGATACGTTGACGCGGGAGCAGGGCGCGTACCCACGCCTCGGCGGCACGCAAGGCGTGCCGGTGCGCGGCTCGCACACGCTCGATGTGGCGTTGAACGGCGACGTGGCGTGGACGATCACTGGCGGCGGCGCCGGACCGCTCGACCGCGAAGGCTACATGGACGGCGCGCCGGTCGCGGACGTGCGCAAGCTCGAGGTGTTGCTGACGCCGCACGGCTTCGTCAAAGCCGCGTTGGCGCCCGGCGCGAATCCGACGATGGCGAAATCGAATCCGCGCGGCCAGCCGACGACGTACGTCGCGTTCACGGCGCTCGGCAAGTACCAAGTGACGGCCGACATCAACGATAAAAACGAGATCATTCACACGCAAACGCGCGTCGCCAACCCGATCTTCGGCGACATGCTGTACGAGTACCGCTACGGCAACTACGAGCAATTCGGCGCGATCAAGTATCCGACCTACGTGCATCATCATCAGGGCGACGAGCTGTTGAACCGCGGCCACAACGTGCTCGACGTCGCGGTCACGTCTGCCCGCGCTAATGAGCCGGTCGACGTTCTGACGCCGCCGCGGTCCGCCGGGACGTCGCCCATCGATCTCGCGACGATCGACTCCGATGAGATAGCGGACGGCGTCTGGGCGATTGGCGGTATCCGCCACGCGAGCGTCGCGGTCGAGTTCGACGATTTCGTCGCCGTCATCGAGGCGCCACTCAACGAGAAGCGCGCGATTGCCGTGATCGAGGAGGTCTATCGGCTCGCTCCCGGAAAGCCGATTCGATATCTCGTGCACACGCACCACCACTTCGACCATTCCGGCGGCGTGCGCACGTTCGCTGCGGAAGGCGCGACGATCGTCACGCACCGAGACAACGTCGACTACGTGCGCTCGCTGGTGCTGTCGTTGGCGCCGCGGGTTCTCGAGCCGGACCGGTTCTCGATGTTCTATCCGGATCGGCTGCGCAATGCAGTCATCGAATCGGTCAACGAGAAATTCGTGATCAGTGACGGATCTCGAACGCTCGATGTGTATTCGGTGGCACCGTTCTCGCATGCGACGACGATGGTCGTCGCGTATTTGCCGGGCGAACGCATTGTCATCAATGCCGATATGTACACGCCGCCGGAGCGGAGCGCGCAAGCGCCGGCAGCGACCGCGGGTATGCGCGCGTTGCTCGAGACGATCGAGGCGAACGATCTCGACGTCGCGCGTCACGTCGGATTGCACGGCGGTGTCGGCCCGCATGCGGACCTCGTGGATCTAGTCGCCGCGGGCTCGGCGGGGGATTGAACGCGGTATCGGGCGCGTTGCCGAACGGCGGAGGATCGCATGACGAAATTGATTTCTAACGAGCTTCATCCGGCGGCTGCCAACGGCTTGCTCGACCGTCGGGCTTTCGTTCGTGGCGGCGCTGCATTGGCCGCAGCGATGAGCGGTTACACGTTGACCCGATCCGTGCAGGCCGAGCCGCTCGAGGACGCCGAGTGGATGCGTACGATCGGCCCGGACGTGCCGGGCTATGGGCGCCCGTCACCGATGGAAGCGCACGTCGAAGGGACGCTCGTGCGCCGCTCGTGGGGCGGCGTCGGCAATCGTCGCACGCCACACCATTTGTTGAACGGCACTTTGACTCCGTCGGGGCTGCATTTTTTCATCGGCCATTCGGGCCTGCCGAACATCGATCCGGCCGAGCACAAGCTGCTGATTCATGGCCTCGTGCGCCAGCCGCTCGTGTTCACGCTCGAGTCGCTCGCGCGCTATCCGATGCAAACGCGCATGGGTTACGTCGAGTGCGGCGGCAACAGCGCGCCGTTGTTCTCGCCCGAGCCGATCCAGGATACCGTGCAGGCGCTGCACGGGCTGGCTTCGTGCTCGGAGTGGACCGGCGTCATGCTGTCGACGCTACTCGAGGAGGCCGGTATCGATCCGAAGGCGAAATGGATGATCGCCGAAGGTGCCGAGTCGATCGCGCATACGCGCAGCGTGCCGGTCTACAAGGGGCTCGACGATGCAATGATCGCGTTGTACCAGAACGGCGAGCGGATTCGTCCCGAGCAGGGTTATCCGATGCGGCTGTTCTTGCCCGGTTGGGAAGGCAACATGAACGTCAAATGGCTGCGGCGCATCGAGTTGACCGAGTCGCCGGGGATGACGGCCGCCGAGATTCGAAGCTACGCGGACCTGCTGCCGAATAACGACATCATGCTGTTCAACTTCATGAACGGCGTGAAGTCGTACATTACGCATCCGTCACCGGGCTATGCGATGAACGGTCCGGGTTTCTACGAGATCTCCGGTATCGCCTACTCGGGCCGAGGGCCGATCGAGAAGGTCAGGGTTTCGGCCGACGGCGGCAGGACCTGGGCCGACGCAGCGTTGCAAGAGCCTGTGCTGTCGAAGGCATTCACTCGCTTTCGCATTCCGTGGCAGTGGGATGGTGGTCCGGCCGTGCTGCAAAGCCGCGCGTGGGATGCAGCCGGTCACGTGCAACCCGAGCGGGCCGAGATTCTCGCGTGGCGCGGACAGAATCCGGACGTGCCGCGTGTGACGGCGTTTCCGAGCCATCACTACAACGGCCCGACGAGTTGGGCGGTTTCGGCCGATGGCGGCGTCAGCCATGTTTACGTGTAGTCAGCGGCTAGCTGCCGCATTCGCAATGCTCGTGCTCGGCGCGAGCGCAGTCCGCGCGCAGAGCGGGCCCGGTCTCGGGATTCCGGTGACCGAGGACGACATTGCCGTATGGGACATCAACGTGCTGCCGGACGGCACGGGGTTGCCGCCGGGTAGCGGCACAGCCGCACAGGGTGCGGAGGTCTACGCGACGCGTTGCGCGTCGTGCCATGGCGAGGATGGAGAAGGCGGTATCGGTAATCGGCTCGTCGGTGGCGATGCGCCGACGGCGATGGGCACGCGCAAGACGATCGCGAACCATTGGCCGTATGCGACGACCGTGTTCGACAACATTCGCCGTTCGATGCCGTTCGATGCGCCGCGTTCGCTCAGCAACGACGACTACTATGCGGTCGTCGCATGGATACTTGCCGAGAACGACATTATTAATGACGACGATGTCATGACTGCCGAGACGCTGCCGGCTGTGCGCATGCCGAGTCTCGACCGCGTCGTGTTCCGGTATCCGGCAATGCTGCCGGCCGATCCCGAGCGCATCGAGCGCCTATGGACCCGCCCGGGTGTCGCCGACGATGACATCGGCGATCCCTATCGCTTACGGCCGTTCGAGGTCGGTGACTAGAGCCGTTCCTTCGCAAACAAGTCGCGAAAGAAACCGATAACGGTCTTCTCTTTGTAGTCCCGAAACTCGCCAGCATCGAAAAACACGCCGAAGCAGCTCGGGCAGCTCTCATACCAAATGTGGCGCTGGCGCACGTCGACCATCTTTACCATTGGCGAGCTGCAATGCGGGCAGTCGATGTCGTCGACCTCTCGGAACCGTTCGCCGAGCTCGTCGCTACCGACATCGATGGCCTCGGATCCTTCGATCGCTGCCATGTGATCGAGCTCCAGCAAGTCGAACCAGAGTCCCTTGCAGCCGACGCATCGCTCGACATAGATGCTGCCGTACATGACGGTGGTCATTTTTGCATCACACTTGGGGCACTTCATTTTCGAACCTAGTCGTTAACTCGAAAGGATTCTTTCAGCATACGTTCTTGCCTGCACGGCTAGCGGCCCATCGCCGCGAGTCGCGCTCGGCCGCATTCGATCATGATCGACATCCAGCGATCGAATCGCTCCGGGCCGTAGAGGTACGGGTTCGGCGCCGACCGATCGTTGCGAATGCTCTCGAGCAGCGTGAAGTCGTCCTGCAGGCCGCCGGCGTGGAAGTTCAGTGCGGCTTCGACGTTCATCGGCCGCGCGAACTCGTAGAACGTGCGCTCGAACTGCATCAGCGTCTCGCGCGTCGGCATTTGCGTGGCGGCGAACGTCATGACGGTATGTGGGGTGCCGTTGTACGTGACCGGCACGATGACGCCCAACGAGCCCGGCGTATGCCCCGGAATGTGCACGAACGTCACAGTGGTGTCGCCGAGCGTCAGCGTCTCTCCGGGGATCGCGTCGCTATCGGGTGTTGCGAGCGGTCGGTCCGGGCGCTGATTTGGCAGCACCTGCGCGGCATCCAACGGGTGCATCATGACCTTTGCGCCGTAGGTCTGCTGCAGGTACAACGCGCCGCCGGTGTGGTCGGACTGGCCCGGATGCCCGTGGCCGATGACGATGTATTCGATGTCGGCAGGATCGAGACCGACCTTCTGCAGGCTCGGCACGATAACGTCGCGCGCCTCATCGGCGCTATTGAGCGTATCGAGCAGAATGATGCCTTCGCTCGTCGTGATCGCCCACGTGTTCTGCGAGCTCATGCCGATGAAGTACATGTTGTCGAAGACGCGGGTCGGCTCGATCGTGTAGTTCTCGATCGGTGGGAGACCGGCTGCCTGGCGTGCCAGCGCCAAGCGCAACGGTCCGGTCGCCGAGCAGAAGCTCTCGGCTTGCGGCCGCAGGTCGGAGCCCGCCAGCGTCATCGCGGTCGCAACGCGGCTCTGGGCCTCGGCGGAGGCTTCCCACTGCTCTTGCGTCGGCACCGTCGGCGGACCGCCGCGGCCGCGCCGCTGGGCATTGGCGCTGTCGAGCGTCGCTAGAACCGTCATTGCCGTGCCAAGTACACCCACGACTAACGTTAGGCGTGTTTTTTCAATTCGCATCGCTACTATCCCCCGATCGCGGTGCTCAGAAGAGTAGCACCGCGGTCGATCCGTGTCCTTTGCCGAGCCGCTCGGCCAGCGTGGCTGTGGCCATAGACAGCAAGGTCGCGCAAAGGTTACTGTGATTGAACAACGTCGGCGCGGGCTTTCGTAGTTACCGCGCATACACGGGGTTGTCGCCAGGGGAGCTGCCGATGATGATTAGACGAGCATTCTCCGCCAACGGGTTTCTGATTCTCCCGGTCGTGCTGCTCGTGACGTACTGGGTCGTGATGTCCATTAGAGGTTCGGAGATCGAGTTGCCGGTCCCCGCCGCGACGACGTTTCTGATGCTTGCCGTCATGACCGGCTTGGAGCTGCTCTATCCATACGTGCGGCGCGTGTCGCAGCGGCGGCTGCTGATCAGGGACATCTCGTCGACGCTCGTGAACCTGTGGGGCACGCGCGTGGTTGGGGCAGCCGTGTTTACGCCTGTCGTGTTGTTTTTCCCGGAGATCTTTCTTGGCCGTAGCCTGTTCTTCGAGGCATCGAGCCAGCTCGGTCCGTTGTGGCTGCAGCTGATCTTGGTGATCTTTTTCTATAGCTTCATGAAGTACTGGTTTCACCGTCTGCAGCATCGATTTTCGTGGCTCTGGGAGCTGCACGCCTACCACCACAGCGTCACCGATCTACGGGCGAGCAATACGTTCACTTCGCATCCGCTCGATTGGGCTCTGCGCAACGTGTTACCGCCGGTCGTGCTCGGTGTCGTTGGCTTCAATCCGACTGCAATAGTATTCGGTGTCGGTCTGCTCGGACTGTTCGGCACGTTCTCGCATTGCGGCGCCGGGCTTCATGCCGGTTGGTTGAATCACGTGTTCGTGACGCCCGAGGTCCACCGTTGGCACCATTCGGCCGAGGTGCCAAAGGGTCATCGGTTCTCGGTCAACTACGGCGTCGGGTTCGTCGTCTGGGATCGCATTTTCGGCACGTATTACTTACCGAGCGAAAACGGTGTGCCGCTGCAGCCCGAGCGGCTCGGGCACCCGGACGGCGTCCGTGACGAAAGCAACTACCTGAAGCTGTTTTTCTTGACGCGACACTTGCCGCGCCTCGCGCAACTATCGAAGGGATAGGCTTCGACGGATCGGGCTTAAGCCTCACGGAAAACCATCGTCACGGGGCTGCCAGTCTCGGCGACTTGATCGATGCGCGTTAACGCCCCCGTTTCTCGGTTGACGCGAAATGCGACGATGTTGTGGCTGCGCTCATTACACGCATAGAGAAATGTGCCCGCAGGGTCGAGTCCGAAAAATCGCGGCCGCTCACCGCCGCTGGGCGTGAAGCTGAGCGCTGACAGCGTTCCATCCGTCGGGGCAATTGCAAACGCAGCGATGCTGTTGTGGCCGCGGTTCGAGCAGTAGACGAAGCGGCCCGCGCGGTCGACCTCGATCTCAGCGGTCGTGTTCTGGCCCGTGAAGTCACTCGGCAGCGTCGAGACGACCTGGCGCTCCGCCAGACTACCGTTCGAGGTGTCATAGGCGTAGGTCGCCAACGTTGAGTCGAGCTCGTTGAGCACGTACGCGTATGGTTGCGTCGGATGAAACGCCGCGTGCCGCGGGCCTGCGCCCGGCGCCGACGCAATCGACGGCGTATCGGCCCAGGCGAGCTTGCCGCTGTCCGCGTCTACCCTCATTACGAACACCTTGTCGAGGCCTTTGTCAGCGACGATGAAAAACCGGCCGGCGGGATCGAACGGATTGTGGTGCGGGTGAGAGCTCGTCTGCTGCACCGGGTGTGGTCCGGGCTCGCCGGGCAGGCCGACGAGGTCGCTGCGCGGTCCTAGCGAGCCGTCGGACTCGATTGGCAGCAAGGCCATCGAGCCCGATGCATAGTTGGAGACGACCAGATAGCGGTTTGTCGCATCGACGGCGAGGTGCACGCCATTCGTGCCGCCGGTCGCCGAGCGGTTCAACCGCGTCAGTCGGCCGGTCGCCGCGTCGATCGCAAACGCCGTTGCGTAATCCTCGTCACCGTGGGCCGAGTACAAGAATTGACCCCGACGGTCCATCGCGAGAAACGACGGATTGACGAGATCGCCGACGACCTGGATGTGATCCAAACGCCCCGACGTACGGTCGACGCGATAGACATTGATGCCGCTGCCGCTCGCATCGCGTTCGGCTGACGTGAAGCTGCCGACATAAGCGTACATCGTGCCCGTTCCCCCAGACCGGTTTTGCGCGGCAACCGACGCAGGCGCGAGCTTCGCAGCTACGCCCCCACCGACGAGGCTGGCGACACGCGTCAAAAAATCGCGGCGGGATTGTCGGTCGGGCACGGGGCACCCCCTCGGGTTCGATGGATCGTCGGATCATGCATTCTACCGACTCCAAGTTTGCCGAAGCAGCACCGATTGCATCGCATCGATGCGTCTTGTACGGTTGCCGTCGATACGATCCGACGGGTGGGCAGTCGTCAGCGATGGCGATTGCTTAACGGGAAGACGGTGCGCCTGTCGGCAATCCCGTCACTGCCCCCGCAACGGTAAATGAGTTAGTCGGTCACGGTGCCACTGCGCGATGAGCGTGGGAAGGCGATCGACGCGGCTTAGAAGCCACTCATGAGTCCGGAGACCGGCCCGTCGGCAATACACGGCTCAATTGCGGCGGGCAGTTGGCGGGTGCTGAGACACTCCCAACCCTGTCTGCATGAGCCAGTGAGCAGAATCGGGGACTTCTGCTGGGGGGAACTTCCATGAGAACGACTACGGCAGCCATGCTGTGGGCCGCCGCGTGCATCGCTGTGCCCGCTAGCGCCCAAGTGGCGCCCATCGAAGCCACGGACCAGATCGACGAGATCGTCGTCGTCGGCGCGCGCACGCCGGTGCCGGTCGCCCGCCTCGGTAACGCGACGACTGTGATATCGCGGAGCGACATCGAGCGCCGCCAAGTCCGCTACGTGACCGACGTGCTGCGCTCCGTGCCGGGCGTCGCGGTAGCGAAGTCAGGCGGCATCGGCTCGCAGACGCAGGTCCGTATTCGAGGCTCGGAGGCGAATCACATCCTCGTGTTGATAGACGGCGTGCGCGCCAACGATCCCGCAACTGGTGATGAGTTCCGCTGGGAGCAATTGACGACGAGCAACGTCGAGCGCATCGAGATCGTTCGTGGGCCGCAGAGCGCGCTGTGGGGCAGCGACGCGATCAGCGCAGTCATCAACGTCGTCAGTCGCACCGGTGCGGAGTCTGCGAGCCTCGACTCGTTCGTCGAAAGCGGCGCGAACGACGCGATGAACCTCGGCGCGAGCGGCCGCGGCAGCGTCGGCAACTGGACGTTCGGCGGCGGCGTCGAGTCGTTGCAAACCGACGGCGAAAACATCTCGCGAACCGGGACCGAGCGCGATGGCTCGGAGCTGTCATCGGCGAGCCTGAGCGCGCGCTATACCGGCGATGAGTCGTGGCGCTTCGATTTGGGCTTGCGCGCGGTCGAGGCCATGTCCGAGTTCGATCCGATCGGCGCGTTCACGACCGGGTTGCCGGTCGATGGCGATGTCGTGACCGACAGCGACAGTGTCGTCGGCGGCTTCGGTGCGACTTTCAATCCGGCAGGACGTACGACGTGGCAGATGCGTGTCCGGCTGTTCGAGTCCGAGCACCGCAATTTCATCGACGACGTTCAGGATTCGTCGACGGCGTCGGATCGTATTTCGTACGCGCTGCAGGCCAACGTCGACTTGGACGGCAACACGCTGACGTTCGCGCTCGAGCACGAAGATACCGAGTTCGCGCAGCGCGGCGCCGTCGTTTTCGGAGATCCGAATCAGGATCAGGACATGCAGGTCACGAGCCTGACCGGCGAATACCAGCATGTCGCGACGGATCGACTGTCGTGGATTCTGAGCGGCCGCTTCGATAAGAACAGCGAGTTCGATGACGCGTTGACGGGCCGATTGACGTCGGTCTACCAGTGGAGCGACTCGATGCAGCTGCGCGGCAGCATCGGCACTGGGCAGAAGATCCCGACGTTTACCGAGCGATTCGGTTTTTTCCCGGCACAGTTCATCGGTAACGCCGACTTGAAGCCGGAGAAGTCGCTGTCGGTCGATTTAGGCGTCGAGAAGACGTTGCTCGACGGTGCGCTGACGCTCGAGGCGATGCTATTTCGGCAGGCGCTAGAGGATGAGATCAACGGCTTCGTATTCGATCCCGTGACGTTCCTGGCGACCGCTGCGAATCGGCCCGGCGAGAGCGATCGCTCCGGCGTCGAGCTCGGCGCGCGTTGGCGAATCGACGATCGACTTAGTCTTGGTGCGAGCTACACGCACATCGATGCGTACGAGGACGACGATCTCGGTCAACGGCTCCGCGAGATACGCCGGCCCGAGCACGCCGGAAACGTTACGCTGGACTATGCGCCGCCAAGCGGCCGGTTTCAGGCCACGTTGATCGCCGACTACGGCGGCTCGCGCCTGGATACGTTTTTCCCGCCGTTTCCGCAGCCGCAGCGGAGCATCGTGCTAGACGGCTATTGGCTCGTCGATCTGACGCTGCAGTACCGGATCTCCGAGTCGGTCTCGATCTTCGCGCGCGGCACGAATCTGCTCGACGAGCAGTACGAGCAGGTTTTCGGTTATAACACGCTCGGGCGCGCCGGCTATGTCGGCATCCGCGCCGACTTCGGGCGGCTGCAATGAGCCGCAGCGTTGCGACGTCGAATCGCGGTCGACTTGGGCCGTAGCTTGAGAATTGTCTCACTGCTGCCGAGCGCGACAGAGATCGTTTGCGCGCTCGGGCTCGGCGACTGTCTCGTCGGCGTCTCGCACAGCTGCACATACCCGGCTCGCGTGAAAAGCTTGCCGCGAATGACGAGCACCCACATCCCCGCCGACGCCGACAGCCGAACGATCGACGAATCCGTGCGCGGGCATCTGCAATCACGCAGCGCGCTCTACGACCTAGATTTAGATGCGCTCGCCGAAGCCCGCCCGGACGTCATCGTCTCGCAGGCGCTGTGCGACGTCTGCGCCGTTGCAACCGGGGACGTCGACGCCGCCGTCGGCGGCTTGCCGGGCGCACCGACGCTGGTCGATCTGACGCCGAACACTCTCGACGACGTCTTCGACGACATTGTTCGCGTCGGTAGTGCGCTAGCCGCCGAGCCGGCTGCCGAGCGCTTGGCTAGCAAGCTTCGCTCGCGGCGTGATCGCGTTTCGGCGCGCACTGCGAAGATACCGGCGGAGCAGCGGCCGCGCGTCGCGTTTCTCGAATGGCTGATACCTCCATTCAACGGTGGTCACTGGAATCCGGAACTCGTCGCGATCGCCGGTGGCGACGAGGTGCTCGGCACGCGCGCCGAGCCGTCGGCAACGCTCGACTGGGCGCAGATCGTCGCACAGCAACCCGATGTCGCATTCGTCGCGTGCTGCGGCTTTTCGATCGAGCGCGCATTGGAGGACGTCGAGATCATCGCGGCAACGGCCGCATGGAATGAGCTGCGGGCGGTCGGCAACGGTCGCGTTTACGTCGCCGACGGCAACGCGTACTTCTCGAGCCCGGGCCCGCGGTTGATCGACGGCCTCGAGATCCTCGCGCATGCACTGCACCCGGGCGTGCACCCCCGGCCGGCGCACTTCGACTGTCGGACGCCAGTACAACCGCGCGCGTGAGCTGTGCGGTGGCGACCGTACACGGCCTTGCCTTGCCCCCGGCTGCCGAAAAGGCCATGCTTTTGGGAGCGAGGGTTGCGGCGCCGGGACGGCCGGCGCTAGAGCGGCCCGGGGGAGGCCAAAATGACCAAAGAAAAAGAAACTCGCCGCGAGTTTCTAAAAGGCGCTGCCGCGAGTGCGGGCGCCGGAGCCGTTGCCGCACTCGTGCCCGCGGCGCAGGCGCAAACCGATTCGGGCGATACAGCGAGCGAGCTGCGGCCGACGGCCGAGCGCCATGGCGCATTCTTCAACCGTCAGCAAGCACTAACGGTGGCTGCGGTCGCCGAGCGGATCATGCCCGGCGCACCCGGCAAGCCCGGTGCGACCGATGCCGATGTGCTGAACTACATCGATCTAGCGCTCGCCGGCGCCTATGAGGACCAGCAGTATTTTTATCGCCGCGGGCTCGATGCGCTCGATGCGTATTGCCGCGCGACGCACGGCGCGCCGTTCGCGAGCCTCGATGCCGATGACCAGGACGCGACGGTTGCAGCGCTCGAGGCGGATCAGGCGGACGGGTTCGATTGGCCGAGCGCGGGCGCGTTCTTCAATACGCTGCGTACCCATACGATGGAAGGCATGTTTGCCGACCCGGTCTACGGCGGCAACAAGAACTTTGCCGGCTGGAACCTGATCGGCTTTCCCGGCGCGCAATTCACGTACACGCCGGCCGAGGTCACGAGCGCCGAACCGTTCGATCGCGCGCCGACGATCGGTTTGCAGTCGCAAGCGACGCGGAGGGGTTGACCGATGGCAACAACGAGAACGGACGTCGTCATCGTCGGTGCGGGCGGTGCGGGCGGCATCATCGCCGCCGAGCTCGCGAAGGCAGGCATGCAGGTCGTCGCGCTCGAGCGCGGGCCGCGTTTGAACACGTCTGATTTTGCGGGCCAGGACGAGCTGCGCTTTTTCCAGCGCCAGGACACGCGCCCGGACGTCAAGCGCCAACCCGTGACGTGGCGGCGCAATGCCAGCGAACGCGCAACGCCGCTGGGCTCGCTGGCCTACGGCAATCAAGCCGGCGGCGGCACGGTCCACTACGGCGCGGTGTCGTGGCGCATGCACGAGGACGATTTTCAGGCGCGCACGAATACGATCGAGCGTTATGGCGCAGATGCAATTCCATCGGACTCATCGCTCGCGGACTGGCCGCTCCGCTACGCCGACCTCGAGCCTTTCTACGACCAGGCCGAATACGAGCTCGGCGTGTCCGGCAAGGCCGGCAATCTGCGCGGCACGCGCATCGACGGCGGCAACGTCTTCGAGGCGCCGCGCGAGCGTGAGTATCCGTTGCCGCCGCTGCTCGTCGAGCAGCCGAGTCTGGTATTCGACGAGGCGGCGCGCGACATGGGCTACCACCCGTTCTCGACGCCGCGTGCGATCTTGTCGCAGCCGTATAACGGCCGGGCGGGCTGCTCGTATTGCGGGTTCTGCCAGGGTTTTGGGTGCCACATGGGGGCGAAGTCGTCGATCCTCGTGACGAAGCTGCCCGAGGCCGATGCGACCGGTAACTTCGAGCTCGTGACCGGCGCGATGGTCCATCGCGTGAACTCCGACGGGGATCGTGCGACGGGCGTGTCGTACTGGCTGCCCGACGGCTCCGACAACACTGTCGAGGCCGACCTCGTGATTCTCGCGCCGTTCATTTACGACAACACGCGCTTGCTGCTGCTGTCGCAGACGCCGCAGTTCCCGAACGGGCTCGCGAACTCGAGCGGCCATCTCGGCAAGCATGTCATGACGCACTTGATGGCGCGGTTGCTCGTGAAGTTCGACGACCGGCGAATGAACGCCTACATGGGGCCGAGCGCGCAGAAACACTCGATCGACGACTTCAACGCCGATAACTTCGATCACAGCGGCCACGACTTCATACGCGGCTCGCAGATCTCGATAGGTACCCATAATCTACAAGGCGGGCCGATCAGCGTCTCGACGATCAACCCGCCGCCGGGTGTGCCGCGTTGGGGTGCGGAATACCGCGACTTCATCGCCGATGCGTTCACACGGTATGCGTCGATGGTTGCGCAGACCGAGAATCTGGCCTACGCGGATCAGGCCATCGACCTCGATCCGAACGTCAAGGACGCGTGGGGCCTGCCAGCGCCGCGCATGACCTACGACTGGCGCAGACCCAATGAGCGCGCGCGCGTCGAATTCATGCTGCAGCGCATGGAGGAGATCGGCGAGGCGATGGGCGCGAGCCAGGTCTGGCGCGCGCCACTGAGTCCGGGCCGGCCCGGCGCGCATCACGAGGGCGGCACGCGCATGGGCAGCGATCCGGCCGAGTCGGTCGTCAACCGCTACGGCCAGACCTGGGACATCTCGAACCTGTTCGTCGTCGGCAGCTCGACGTTCCCGACAATGAGCGGCTTCAATCCTACACTGACGATTCAGGCGCTCGCGTACATGACGGCCGATGCGATCGTCAATCGCTATCGCGGGAGTCCCGGGCCGCTGGTTTAATCGTTCTCTAAGGGGGAAAAGAATGCGCAACACAGTCGTGACCGCGGCGTTGATCGCGATCGCATGGGGGTCGGCCGCGACATCGGCTTCGGCCCAGAGTAGCGACGATCCGCTTGCGATTGGCGGCAAGGACACCGCGTGGTTCATGGGTCGCGTCGGTCGACCCGATACCGACAGCGAGCCGCAAGAGCCGTTTCGAATTGCCGGCAACGTTTACTACGTCGGCGCGAACAATATTTCCTCGATCCTAGTCACTACACCCGACGGCCACATTCTGATCGACACGGGCACGCACAAGATGGCGGCGGTCGTGTTTCCGAATATGGTCACGCTCGGGTTCTCACCGGCCGACATCAAGATTTTGATGCTCTCGCATGCGCATTACGATCACATGGAGACGATGGAGACGATTCGCCGGCTGACCGGTGCGACGGTCGCGGCGCTCGAGGCCGAGGTGCCTTCGTTGGTGACGGGCCACGATCTCGGCATCAACGAGACTTGGGGACACGAGCCCGTCGAGGTCGGACGGATCTTGCAGAGCGGCGACGACGTTCGCCTGGGCGGCTCGAGCGTCAAGGTGATCTGGACGCCTGGGCATACGCGTGGCACGGCGACTTACGTTATCGACACCGAAGAAGACGGCGAGACCTATCAGGTCGTGTTCGGCGGGCCGCCGGCACCGGTGACCGATAACCCGCGCTACGCGACGCGTCCCGAGGACGTCTTCGCCGCGTACGATGCGCTGCGCGACGTCGATCCGGATATCCGCATCAACGGCCATCCGCAGCGGCTGTTCGAAGGCAAGCTCGAGGCGCTATGGGCCGGCGAGCGGCCGAGCCCGCTGCAGATGGGTCGCGGTGAATGGCGGCGCATGATCGATGACGCCGAGGCCGATTTCAGACGGCGTCTCGGCGAGTAATCTGCGGCAACTACAGCTAGGCTGCGCGGCTGGGACATGGTATAGAAGTAAGTACGTGCGCCGCCGTAGACTCGATCTGTGGGTCAGCCACCGGCGGCTTGGCCGGGTCGCCGTATAGCGTCCCAACTGAATATCGAATCGGGAGAGGTTATGAAATCGATAACCATGTGTGCCTCGACGCTCGTCGCGGTTTTTGCGCTTCAGCCTGTCGCATCGGGACACCACTCACACGCGAATTATCTAGAGGCTGAGTGGACGTATATCGAAGGCACCGTGACTGAGGTCCACTGGATGAATCCGCACAGCTGGATCTATGTCGACGTCATGGACGATAGCGGCCAGGCGAACGCTTGGGCAATCGAGGGCGCGAGCGTCACACAGCTGCGCCGTGACGGCTGGGCCGAGGACAGCATTGAGGTCGGCGATGCGTTGAAGATGCGCTGCCACCCGCTGAAGGACGGCTCACGGGGTTGCCTGCTCGGCTTCATCGTCATGGACGACGGCTCGGAAAAAGAATTCGACTAAGCGTTCGAGCTGATCAGAGGGGAATATCATGCGTCAGACAAGCATTGTGACGCTGCTCGCGTTCGGCTTGGTGCTATCGGGTGCGGCTCATGCACAGGGCTGGATCAAGTTCGTCAGCGATCAGGACGACTTTCTCGTCAACTTTCCGGGCGAGCCGACCGTCGAGAGCATCGACTACGTGACCGAGGCCGATGCCGTCGTGCCGGCGCGAATTTACAGCGCCGAGGCGCGCGGCGGCCGCTACTCGATCAAGGTCATCGACTACACCGATATCGAGGCGGCGCATCTTGCGCTGTGCCGGCGGCTGGAAGTAGAGCTCGATCGCGTCAGCCCTAACCAATGCACCGGCCGCATGCATTTCCGCGATCTCGACGGCGCAATCGCCTACGAGGCCTGGAACATCCGCAGCCGCTACAGCGACGGTGAGATCACGTACGACGCGTTCGGTCGCGTCGACGGCGTGCCGGGGCACCAGATCCAGATTCTTCATCCGGACGGCTCACGCTCGTTCATCGGCTTGTACAAGCTCGAGCGGCGCCTGTACGTCTTGGAAGGCACCGTGCCGGGCAATGCGCCGCCGCCGGGGCTGTTCCAGCAGTCGCTGGGGCTCCTGGATGAGCAAGGCCGAAGAATTCGCTTCGAGAGCGACTCGCAGGGTCGTTACTCGCGCGTCCAAGCGCGCTACGAGTACGTCGGCGAGGAAGATCCGATCACCGGCGAGGCGACAGCGACGATCCCTGACGCCGACGACGGCCGAGTCCGCGCGCCCGGTGAGCGCACCGGCGCCTGGGTGCCGGAGTAGGGCGCTAGGGCTCGCCGGCCAGCGGCGGGAACATCGGCGGCGGCACACGGCGTTTCGATGCCGCCTCGTACGCCGATGCGACCCTGAGGATCATGTCCTCACGGCCGATCTCCGCGCGGAACACGAGCGAGAACGGCACCCCCGGCTCGGGCAGCGCCGTCGGCGTGTTGTTGTTCGTCGGCACGTAGCGCTGCCGATCCTCGCTGAGCGTAAACACCGGGTCGTACGCCGTGCGGACGTAGCCGGCCGGCACGAGCACGCTCGTGACACCCGCGTGAGGACCCATCCGGATCGCACTGCGCACGTCGTCGGGCGGCTGCGGCTGCGGTGCTGTGCCGATGACGCCCGGCGCGAGCGAATAATGCAGCCGCACGAGCACGTCGAGGTCGTTCTCGAGCATGACCTTGAGCTCGAGGCGGCGCAGCAGCTCACGCAGCTTCAGCCGCTCGTCGACGCCCTGGCGATCGCCCAGCGGCCGGCGCACGTCGGCGAGCTCCTCTAGGTTCTTGAACCATGCGCGCGCGTCGTCGCCCCAGAATTTCGAGCGCTCGTTGAGCGTCTCGAAGTCGACGAGCGTCTCGGTGAAGCCGCGCTCGGCCCAGTCATCGGCACGGCGCGTCGCGTATTTTTCGAAGTGAAAGCGAAACGCGTTCGCTGGCGCGACGTATTGGATCGAGCGGATGTTGAGGCTCTGCGGCATCGGCTCGCGCCCGGTTGCGAGCGCAATCATGTAGTCGATCGGCTCCAGCGTGCCCGAGCCGTGGAAGATGCCCGGTGCGTACTCGGTGCGCTGGATGCGTGCGGCAATCTCCGGAAACACCGGCTGATCGTCGCCGTCGAGCCAATAGATAATGTCGGGGTAGAACACCGGGATTAGCTCGGCAAGGGCGTCGTTATAAGAAGGCTGCATGTTCTCGACGTCCGGGTCGTCGGGCCACAGCGGGTCGACGGACTCGACGAGGGTTGCGCCGAGGTAGTCGCCGAGCACGGCGTCGATCTCCTCGATGGCCGCATCGACGATCGGCCCGTCGGCCCGAATGCCCGGAAACTTCAGCATCGACTCGCGGATCACGCCGATGCGCACGCCGGCCAGCGCGCCGCGCCCAGCCGACTCAACGACGTGCTCGGCGTAGCCATCGGCTAGCACGCTGGCCCGCGGCACCGCGGTCCACAGATCGCGCGGATCGTAGTAGCCGTCGTCGGGGTCCTTGAGCGCGTCGAGCACCTTGGCCGCATCGCCCAGCTTGCGGCAATGGATGCCGCTACGGTCGTAGTAGACGTCGGCGCCGATCGCGCCGCCGAGGAACGAGATCATCGCCTTATGCGGCAGGATCAACGGGACGGCGTTGTGGTTCGCAGGCCCTCGGCACGACATCGAGGTTTCTTCGCAGAGGCTGCACATCACGAGGTTTGCGCTGACGCCGACGGCCGAGCCCGAGCTAGAGCCGAGCGAAGCGGCCCGGGTCGTGTCGTAGACGTTGCTCGGGTTGCCGGACCAGGAGCTGCGCTGGTAGCCGAGCGTCGACGGCAGGATCATCGTCGGCTCGTTGCGCCCGCCGACCGAGGCGGCCCGCGCGCGGCCGTTGTACTCGGTGTTGACGGCTTTTGCATAGATGATCGCGCCCTTGTCGCGCAGCTGCTCGACGAGGACGTGGTCGCGGGCCGGGAAGTCGATGTCGTAGCGCGCGTCGGCGGCGCCGGTCGAGCGCATGTCCTTCGTGTCGAACGGATCCTTGAAGCTGAACGGGATGCAGTACATCGGCAGCGCGTCGAGATCGGGCTCGGTGCCGTAGCGCTGATCCAGCGCCATCGCCTGCTCGAGCGCATCGGGGTATTCGCGGAAGGCCTCGCAGACCGGCGGCGCGCCGGCGGGCAGCGGGCCCACCGATGGGTGGCGGTCGGCGTCGCCCTTGCAGGTCACCGAGCGCTCGCCGCGCAGATTCAGCGTGCCGAGCGCGTTCGTCTGCCCAGCATTGGCCCTGCCGACGGTCATGCCGTACTGAGCATAGACATCCGGGTCGGACGCCGTCGGCTCTAGCCGCCCGAACTCGATCGGCGGGCCCTCGTAGCGCTCGAAGTCGGGCAGGACCTCACTGATCGCGACCGTATCGGTCGGATACTCGAGCGGCGCGCCCGCGCGGACCATGCCGGGCCGTGCCGCGACCGGCTCGCCGTCGCGCGTCACGAGCTGGTTCGTCACGCCGTTGTAGGCGCGCGCGCGGTCGAGGTAGTGCTCGACGAGGCCGAGGCACGTGAGCTGCCCACTGCGGATCGCGCTGTGGACGGTGGCGATCGTCGCCTCCTGCAGGTGAAACGCGGAATCGTCGCCCCCCTGAGCGTGCGCGCCAGGGCCCGAGCCCGCCGCGGCGAAAAAGAGCAGGATACTGAGGCGATCGGTGATCTTGGCTTTTGACATAACGTCCTCCCCGGAACGGGCCTGTACGCGGGACTCCGCCGGCCGATGACCCTCGGCGCAGGCACACGGCATTCTAAACGACCGCGCGAAAACGGCCGAAAAATGCTCAAACGTGGCTTTGTCGCAACAAATCGACCGAATTTCGGTAAATCGAGTAGATCCGAGGAGCTCTCATTGCCCATTTAACCACGTATGTAGCAAAGTAACCGCACAGCGATGTCGCATAGACGCATCGCTCTTACTCGCAACAAATCAAGCAACTGTAGGCAATTTGAGCCGATCCGAGCGGGCCTCGTTGCCTAATTAGCCACGCATGCAGCCGCGTTCCCGCGACGGTATGTCTCATAGATGCATCACTCGTGTCAGAGTGTTGCCATTCTGCTGCAACATGAACTATGCTGCGCACATCCACGATCCTTATCGTGTCTAACGATGTTGGTTCTGTGGTTTGTGCCGACGCGCAAGAAGCTTGCGTCCGGCTTTAGGTTGTTCGTCGAGCAATGACTGTCCCGGCGGCGACGTATTCTCATAAATGCTCAATTAAAGGGGGGCACATGAGATATCGACAGTATTCACTAGGCTTAACGGGGCTAGCAGCAGGCTTGATGCTGTCTGCTCCGATGGAAGCGAGCGCGCAGTCGGCTACGGCCCGCGCGATGCTCGAAGAGGTCGTCGTCACGGCTCGCCGCCGTGAGGAAAGCCTCCAGGACCTGCCGCTCTCGATCTCGGCGATCAGCGCAGATGCCATGCAGGCGCAGGGCATCTACAACATCGCGGACATCGGTGAGAGTGTGCCGAACTTGACGTTCTCGACGACCGATCGTCGCCACGTCAAGGCCGTGTACATCCGCGGTATCGGCAACAGCCGTCCGGTCACGATTGCGCCGACGGGCACGGGCCTCTATCTAGACGGCCATTACATGCCGAACACGGTCGGGCAGATGATGTCGACGGTCGACGTCGAGCGTGTCGAGGTGCTGCGCGGACCGCAGGGTACGCTGTTCGGCCGAAACACGACGGGCGGTGCGATCAACATCGTCTCGACGAAGCCGCAGCCGGAGTTCGGCGCGGACATCATCGCGCGCGTCGGTGAGTACGGCCAAGAAGACCTCCGCGGTATGGTCAACATCCCGTTGAGCGACACGGTGTTCACGCGCTTCAGCCTCGCGAGCGAGACGTCGGACGGTTATTTCGACAACCGCACGCTCGGACGAGACGTCGGTGCGACCGATCTCGAGGCGTTTGGCGCCTCGCTGCGCTGGGTGCCGAACGACAACTGGACCGTCGATCTCGGTATCCGCACCAACTACCAGGACGACGACGACCTGGGCGGTCAGTGCCGCGTGCACGCGGACCAGGAGATGATCGACACCATGGAAGGCATGTATGGGGTCGGTGGCACGAGCACGAATGCGGCAGCGATGGCGGATTGGCAGGCCAACAGTTCACAGTGGCAGGCCCAATCCAACGGTATCGGCGGTTGGGGTGGCGGCAACGCCATCGGCGAAGGCCACGTCGAGCGGCTGTACGATGGTGCTTCGCTCCAATTCTGGAACGATTGCACGACGGACAACAATCTGGGTCCGTACGTGACGTCGCAGGAGAAAGACTCCTACCTGAAGCTCGACAACGAGTGGCTCAACGCGACGGTTGCATGGGATTCCAACGGCGCGATCGGCGGGATGGACAACTTGAACATCAAGATGATCCTCTCGAGCCAAGAGGTCAGCTTGGATTACATGCAGGACCGCGACATGTCCTCGCTGTCGATCGACGGCATCGGCATGACGCCGGGCGGCACGCGGCGCTTCACCGACAACTTCGAGCTGCTGTTCACGATGGACATCAACGACCGCCTGTCGGTCATTACCGGTGTCAACGTGTACGCAGACGAGGTGCAGTCGGGCACGCGCTCGCCGACGGGCTGTCTGCCGTTGTTC
>JAHEEN010000035.1:0-824 GCA_024640685.1 Rhodospirillaceae bacterium | reverse complement strand
GCCGAGTTTCCAGGTTCCGTGTGCACCTGACGGCGGCGGTTTGTTCGATCGTATGGGCAATGCCCAGGACACCAACGGGGCACCGGCAACGTCGGGCCGCGACGGCTACGAGGAGAACGACTCGGTCGGTATCTTCGCGCACGTGACCTACGATCTGAACGACAACTGGACCATGGCGATCGGTGGACGTCAAACGGACGAAGACCGCATCTTCCACCAGCTCGAGTTCAACTCCGTGCAAGGCACCTGTCTCTACGACGACCCCAACAATCCCAACAATCCGCAATCTAACCCAGGCGCGCCGCCGCCGACTGCTATTTGTCGTCCGGAGTTCGTTCTGGACCGCAATGCGCTGGAGACTGGGTTCTACAACAACCACGATGTCAGCTTCTCGGAGTTCACGCCGATGGTGAGCTTCACGCGGGCTCTCGAGGGCGGTGACATGCTCGACAGTGGTCAGGTGTACTTCTCGTACTCCGAAGGCTTCCTTGCCGGTAGCTTCAACGACGAGTTGAACACGATTCTCGTGCCGGAGGCCGCGCCTTTGGTCGCCTACGGTCCCGAGAGCGTCGAAAACTTCGAGGTGGGCTTCAAGGGCACGCTGCAGGACGGTCGCACGCGTATCGCGACTGCTTTGTTCTATATGGACTATCAGGACAAGCAGGAAACGGTCGACATCAACAACTCGGACGGCCGCTTCGGTCCTGACGATCAGATTGAGCTCACGGCGAACGCTTCGAACGTCGACATCTACGGCATCGAGCTCGAGCTGCGTACGCAGCCTTGGGACGGTGGCTATTTGGCGATCGACCTGGCGTGGCTGG
>JAHEEN010000034.1 GCA_024640685.1 Rhodospirillaceae bacterium | reverse complement strand
AAACTGCGTCATCCGGGGTCAGCGCGATGCGTCGCGGCCGCGAATCCGGGTTCGGCAGCTCGTGCTCAGTGATCGCGCCCGTGACCGGGTCGATCTGGCCAATGCGCGGACCGCGGAAATCGACGTACCAGGGCTCGCCCTTGGAGTTGACTTGAATGCCGTACGGATAGGTGCCGTCGGTCGGCGTCTTCTCGACCGAGACGCGGCCCGTATCGGGATTCACGCGGCCGACGTGGCCGGATTGCATCGTGAACCAGATCGTGCCGTCGTAGCCGACGATCGGGGTGTGCGGTCCGCGCGTGCCTTCCGGCGTGTAGAACTCCTCAACTTCGCCCGTGGCCGGGTCGAGCTTGCCAACGTAGCCCTTGTTCACGGCCGTGAACCAGACGTTGCCGTCGGCGTCCTCGACCAGCCCGTGCGGGCCCGAGTCGGCGACATCGAGCGGATATTCCTTGATGTTGCCGTTGGCGGGATCGACGTAGCCGAGCCGGCTCTGGAACTGGCCTGTCCACCAGATCTTGCCGTCGTGCGTGTACAGCGGATCGTGCGGGCGCGAGCCAAGCGTGGGCGCGAGCCATTCACTGATCGTGACTCTGTGCGGACCGTCGATCAGGGCCGGGTAGGAGTCGGCCTTTTTCGGGAAATTGGTCGCGAGATAGGTCGTAATTTGATCGCGCTGCGCATCCGGCAGTGCGATCATCGTGCTGATCAGGCTGGTCCAATCTTCCTTGCTACTGCCGACCGAGTTCGTAATGAAGCTCAATCGGTGGCAGCCGACGCAAATGCCTTCGATCAGCGGCTTGGCGTCGCCTGCCGGCAGGTCGACATCGTGGCGGTTTTCTTGCGCCGTCACTTGCGCGCTTAGGCCCATGGCGATTGCGGGAACCACGAGCGTCAAGAGTCGATTCATTTTTCTGTCCCCCTTGGAACGAATTGGAAGCCGCTGAGGCGCATCCGTTGCTGGCCCCCGGCATGTCTGGACACTCCGAAGTTTGGGCCGGTCGCGAGCAGGATTCAAGGCCTTCGGGTGCCGAAAAGGGCCGATTGACGTAATGGCGCAGATGCTAAAAGGCGCGGCCCGGATCGGCTCGATCGAACGCTGCCACGATCGCAGGGTCGGCAGCATGGCAGACGCCGGTCCAGTTTTTGTCCGCGTAGTCGAGCTGGCCCAACACGTAGCGGATCGTCTCGAGGCGCGACGCGCGCTGTTTGTTGGCATCGACGATCGCCCACGGTCCTGCGGCCGTGTGGGTGTGACGGAACATCGCATCGATATACTGTGTGTAGATCTCCCAGTGAGATTGCGCTTTCTCGTCGAGCGGGCTCAATTTCCATTGCTTGAGCGGGTCCGTGCGGCGCGACTCGAATCGTTTCGCTTGCGTCTCCGGGGAGATCGAAAACCAGAGCTTGATGAGCTCGATCCCGTCGGCGCGCAGCATCCCCTCGACATCGGGGACTTGGGCCATGAATTGCTCGTATTGCCGATCCGTGCAAAACCCCATGACCGGCTCGACGACTGCGCGGTTGTACCAGCTGCGATCGAAAAACACGATTTCTCCGGCATCTGGCAGGTGGGTGAGGTAGCGCTGAAAATACCACTGGCCGCGCTCGACCTCGGTTGGTTTCGGCAATGCGACGACGCGCGCATTGCGCGGGTTCATGTGTTGCGTGAAGCGACGGATCGTGCTGCTCTTTCCAGCGGTGTCGCGGCCCTCGAACACAATTGCGATGCGCCGCCCATTGCGTTGCACGTCGCGATGCAGCAGCACGAGCTCGATTTGTAGCCGCTCGAGCTCGCGGTCGTAGCGGAGATTGTCCAGTGCTTTGCCGATATTGAGCGGCTTGTCGCTCAGTTTGGCTCGTAGAGCGTCCTCGCCTTCTAGCGCCGCGATCCATTCGGCATCGACGTCGACGGGAATCGAGAGCTTTGAGCGTTTCAGTGCGGGGCCGGGCTTGCGCATGCAGCTGCAAGTCTCGCACGAAAATAAAAAGGGATCACGAGCCCGTCAAAGGCGGTCTCGCGACCAATCGCGCTGGGGGACCGGAGAACCTACGCCACCCCGTACTCGGGCGGTACCAGCTGTGAGAAGTGTTGTTGCCGAAGTGGGTCGAGAGCGACAGCTTTAGGAAGAAATTTAGATACGGTCGCTACAAACGCTCGCTACCACGAAAGTGTAGGGAATGCCGGCATTTTGGCCATGGTCCTGGATACCGCACAATCCGGTTGCATGAGCGCACCGGCTTGCAGTTCTCAATCCCGCTCGCAAGGCTTTCCGCCGGTTGCGCGCAGCGATGCGCGCGTGCTCGTGCTCGGCAGCCTGCCAGGTGTGCGCTCGATCGAGGCGCAGCAGTACTACGCACAGCCGCGCAACGCGTTCTGGCCGATCATGGATGTGCTGGCTGCTGCCGGGCCCGAGCTCGACTACGCGGCGCGGCTCGCTGCGTTGAAGCGCGCCGGTATTGCGCTATGGGACGTCGCTGCCGGGGCCGTACGGCCCGGCAGCCTCGATGCGGCCATCGTGCCGGCGAGCGTCGAGGCCAACGACTTCGCCGGCTTTTTCGCGCGCTATCGACAGATTCGCGCGGTGTTTTTCAACGGCGCGAAGGCGGCTGAACTCTATCGCCGGCTAGTCGTTCCGACGTTGGAGGCGCAGTCTGCGGCGCTGCCGATGCGCCGCTTGCCGTCAACGAGCCCCGCGCACGCAGCGATGCCGTTCGCGGCAAAGCTCGAGGCGTGGCGAGTCGTCGCCGGCTACATTGGCGACGCCGAGTAGCAGCCGATCCCGGCCGCGTCTGAACTGAGACGCGGCCCGTTGGTCAGTGCTACAGCGGGCGTATCCGCAAATTACGGAATCGGACCGTGCCTGCGCTCCACTGAAAGCCGATCGCGCCGGCCGCAAAGGTCGAATCGCGCGTATCGACCATCAATGTGCCGTTCATCGTCACGACGAGGTGGTCGCCGTCCATGACGATGTCAAACGTGTTCCACTGATTGGCCGCATCGAGCTGCGCAAGCGGCTCGGCGAAATCGACGATTGCGCCCGTGCGGTAAGTTTGGTCCGGCCGCTGGTCGAAGATGTTGACCTCGTAGCAGGTTGCAGCACCCGGCTGTTCCGCATCCTGGCAACGCATGAAGATGCCGCTATTGGCATCCGGGCTCGTCCAGAATTCGGCGGAGACCTGCACATCTCCGTATTGGCCACGCGTCACGAGGAATCCGGCTTCGCCACTCGTTGCCTCGACGTAGTCATCGACGATCTGCCAATTCGGGCCGCCGACCTCGTTGAACTGAGACAGATCGTGGCCGGCAAACAGCGTCGCCCACGTGGGTTCGTTGATCAGCGAGTAAGTGACTGTGTCCATCGGCGGTGCGGCCGGCGCAGCAGGCATTGCAGGTGCCGGCGCCGCCGGTGCCGCGGCGGGCGCCTGGGCAGCCGTCTCGGCGTTGCCGCCGCCCATGTCGTCGGCCGGCTGGCACGCAGTGAGCAGTGCTGCCACCGCGAGTACCGAAAGTCGTTTGCTGTTAGTCATCGTCGTTCCCCCAAGCTGTTGTTCTCGGATGCGGCGGCCCCGGCGTTTATTGCGCAGGCCGCAAGTAATAGTTGAAGCTGCGGCCGAGCGTATTGCCGTTGCCCCAAAGGATGTACATGCCCTCGACCATCCGCGCATAGCGCAGCGGGCCGAGGTCGATCGCCTCGAGCCCGATCGCATCGACGAGCTCGACGACGAAGGCGTTCGCCTCCGGATCGTCACCGACGACCGGCACGCTGACCGGGCCGCCCGTCGCATGTGGATCGACCATCGTGCGCCAGTTCATCGTGTTCAGCGCTTTGACGACGCGCGCGCCGGGCGCCATCTCTTGGATGATCTGCGCATTCGATGTGTCGTGCGCCCAGTCGCGCAGACCGTCGTCGCCGACGATCCGCGGATTCGTTGGATCGATGACGATCTTGCCCGACAGGTCGCCGAGGCTGCGCACGACGTCCGGCAAGGCATCCCACGGCACGGCGACCATGACGACCTCAGCGCCCGCGGCCGCCTCCGCCGGCGTCGCCGCCGATGCGCCGCCGCCGGTCTTCGCGACCAAATCGCGGACATCGGCCCGCGACGGATCGCGCGAGCCATAGACAATCGTGTGGCCCTGCTCGGCAAACATCGGCCCGAGCGCGTTCGCAACCTGCCCGGTGCCGATAATCGCAATCGTTTCCCCGAGCGCCGCGCCCGCTGCGGTCAGCGTCAGCAGCGTGCCCAAGACGAGTCGTGCAAATATCTTCATGGATTGCGCCCCTTGTTCGATGCCGCGGTCGTGATCGCTGCGGTTGGCCTCGCATGATACCGACGTTCGCGGCCGACGGCACCAGCCTTCGGCACGCGCTCGCGTTGGGCGGCGGACCCCCCTGTTCGACCGCGCCGCCGCGCAAGCGCGAGTAACACCTCGAGATAGATCTTCAGGCTTCGATGAGCCCCTTCCGCGCGAGTGTGCGCTCGAGGCCCGCGAGCCAGTGCTCGTAGTAGCCTGGTGCGTCCGGATTTGGGGATTCGGGCGTCTCGCCGCTGGCTGCGATCGCGGCGATCAGCTCGTCGCGAAAATCCTCCCAATCGAATTGGCCCTGCTCGCAGAGCGCGACGGCGATCGCGAATGCGCGGCGCTCCCAGTCGTCGTGGAAGACGAGCTCGCCGCTTTTGCGCGGCAGCGCGGCGGCGCCGGTCATCTCGGCGATTGCGGAGTTCGTCGCGCGCTCGGTCATCGCCTCAGAGATCCGTCGTCTCGAGGATCGCCTGCTCGGAGATCAGCTGCCAGCTGCGCGCGTTGCGCATGAATTCCCGGTACGACGCCCAAACACGCTCGACGAGTGGGTCTGCGGCGGCGAGCTCGTCTACGACCTCGTACGTCAAGCGCTTGAGCTCGACGAGCACGTCGTCGGGGAATGGCCGAACGTCGACGCCGCTCGCGCGCATCTGCTCGAGTGCGGTCGCATTGCGCGCCATGAACTCGGCCGTCATGTCCAGGTTCATCGCCTGGCACGCGACCTCGACGATCGCTTTGAGATCGGCGGGTAGCGCGCTCCAGGTGTCGAGATTGACGATGCATTCGAGCGCCGGGCCGGGCTCTTGCCAGCCGGGGTAGTAGTAATACTGCGCGGAGCTATCGAGGCCGATCGCGAGGTCGTTGTATGGGCCGATCCACTCGGTCGCATCGATGCTGCCGGTCTGCAAAGCTGTGAATATCTCCGACAGCGGCAGGCTCACGGGTGTGCCGCCGGCGCGCCTGAGCACTTCGCCGCCGATGCCGGGGATACGCATCTTCAGCCCGCGTAAGTTGGCGACGGAGTCGATGGGCTTGTTGAACCAGCCGCCCATCTGCACGCCGGTGTTGCCGGCTGGGATTGGATACAGATTGAACGGCGCATAAACCTCGCGCCAGAGCTCGAGCCCACCGCCGTAGTAGAACCAGGCGTTCATCTCGTGGGCGTTCATGCCGAATGGGATGCCGGTGAAGAACTGTGCGGCCTCGCTTTTGCCTCGCCAATAGTAGGCAACGCTGTGACCCATCTCGGCCGCGCCCGAGGAGACGGCGTCGAACACCTCGAAGGCCGGCACGAGCTCGCCGGCGCCATAGACCTGTAGCGTCATGCGCCCGGCGCTGAGCTCCTCGATATAGCGTGCGAGCGTATTGATCGCCGTTCCGAGCCCCGGAAAGTTCGGTGGCCACGTCGTCACGACGCGCCAGTGAACGCGCGTGGTGTTCGAGGCGGCCGTTCGTTGTGTGTCGTCCGCGGCGCCGCACGCGGCGAGCGCAGCACTGCTCCCAACCGCGGTGATGAACTCGCGGCGCTTCACGATCGGCTACCCGGCCGCGACCTTCGCGACACCGATCATCGCATCGCGCGTGACGAGCGCAGCGAGCGCTTCCTCGTCCATCGAATCGGCGTTCGCTGGCGGTTCGGGCAGCACCAGGTAACGTATCTCGGCGCTCGAATCCCAGACGCGAATCTCGACGTCGTCGGGGATCGTCAGGCCGAAGTCGGCGAGCACGCCGCGCGGATCGATAACGACGCGCGACCGGTAGGCCGGGCTCTTGTACCACGTCGGCGGCAAACCCAGCACCGGCCATGGATAACAAGAGCACAGCGTGCAGACGACGACGTTGTGAACGTCGGAGGTGTTCTCGACGGCAACCATATGCTCGCCCTGGAGGCCCGAGTAACCGAGCTCGGCAATCGCTGCGGTCGCGTCGTCGAGCAATCGCGCCCTGAATTCGGGATCGCACCACGCGTGTGCGACGACACGCGCGCCGTTCATCGGTCCGATATCGTGCTCGTAGAGATCGACGACACGGTCGAGCGTCTCGCGCGTGACGATGCCGCGGTCTGTCAGCGCGCGCTCGAGCTTCGCGACTCGGGCTTCGAGCTCGCGGCTCTCATCAGCGGTGCGTCGCGGTGCTAGGTAGGGGTTCGGCGGTGCGTCGTGCGTGGACATCAACGGGACTCGCAGGGCTCGAGGTAGTCTTCCCAGAGATCGATGTAGAGGCTGTCGCGCGCCGACGCAGCCGGTCCCCAGAGCTCGGTTGCCGCGAAGCGCACGTTATAGAGCGGCTGCGGACTCTCGCCCTGACCGTGCGCGTTTGTATCCGGAAATACGTGCGTGCCGTGCAGTCGATGGATCTGACCGACGCGGCCGCGCACGTAGCGCGGCAAGCGCGTGTGGCCGGTCGGGTTCAAGTTGAGTGCGCGGACGCGATCGCCGACAGCGAAATGCGGCGCCGCGCGCGCGTCGTCGCGGTTGGCAGGCCGGCCGGCGTAGACGATGCTCTCGAACTCGTCGGGCGACTGCGCAGGCTGCTTCGGAGGGTGATCGAGCATCCCGGTCTCGGCAACGAGCAGCTCCATGCGCGCGAGCCACTTCTCGTAGTAGCTCGAGCGCACGTAGATGTCGGGGGGCATGCGCTCTATGCCGTGGCGGCGGTAATCCAGCGGCCCGACGGCAGCGCCGGCGGCGACGTTGATCGCGAACACGCGCCGCTCCCAGTCGCTATGAAAAACGGGCTCGTCGGGCTCGGCCTCGACCGGACCGAAGCATGTCATGCCGCCGAGATCGTGGATGCCGTTCATCGCTGCGATCGCATCGTGTGCGCCCGTGCGGATAACCCGATCAGAGGCTCGTCGTCTCGAGGATCGCCTGCTCGGAGATCAGCTGCCAGCCGCGCGCGTGCATCATGAAATCGCGGTACGACGTCCAGACACGCTCGACCAGCGGATCGGCGGCCGCGAGCTCGTTGATGACTTCGTACGTCAGTCGCTTGAGCTCGCTAAGCACCTCGCGCGGAAACTCGCGCACGTCGGTGCCGCTTGCACGAATCTGCTCGAGCGCGTTGGCATTGCGTGCCATGAACTCCGAGATCACGTCGAGGCTCATCGCCTGGCACGAGACGCTGACGATCGCCTTGAGGTCGTCGGGCAACGAATTCCACGCGTCGATATTGATCATGCATTCGAGCGTCGGGCCGGGCTCCTGCCAGCCGGGGTAATAGTAGTACTGCGCCGCCGTATGCAGCCCCAGTGCCAAGTCGTTGTAGGGTCCGACCCACTCGGTCGCATCGATGCTGCCGGTTTGCAGCGCCGTGAAGATCTCCGAGATCGGCAGGTTGACCGGCGTGCCGCCGGCGCGGCGCAGCACCTCGCCGCCCATGCCCGGGATGCGCATCTTAAGGCCGCGTAGATCCTCGAGCGTGTCGATCGTCTTGTTGAACCAGCCGCCCATTTGCACGCCGGTGTTGCCGGCCGGTATCGGATAGAGATTGAAAGGCTCGTAGACCTCGCGCCAGAGCTCGACGCCGCCGCCGTAATACATCCACGCGTTCATCTCGTGGACGTTCATGCCGAACGGGATGCTCGCGAAAAACTGCGTCGCCTCACTCTTACCGCGCCAGTAGTAGGCTGCGCCGTGGCCCATCTCGACCGAGCCTTGCGAGACCGCGTCGAAGACCTCGTAAGCTGGAATCAGCTCGCCAGCGCCGTAGACTTGAATCGTCATGCGTCCGGCGCTGAGCTCGTTAATGTAGCGCGCGAGCGTGTTGACACCGGTGCCCTGGCCCGGGAAGTTCGGCGGCCACGTCGTGACGATGCGCCAGTTGACGCGCTCGGTCGAGGCCGTCGTGCTCTGTTGGTCCGTGGCCGACGTGCAGGCTGCAAGCGCAGCACCGCTGCCGATACCGGCGATGAAGTCGCGACGTTTCATGTTGAAATCCTTTGGCTTTGCCCGAGTTTAGCGTGCTTTGTGCTTGCGTTCAGCCCACCACTCGAGGCGCTCGGCGATCGTCTTTTCGAACCCCTGGCCGCTCGGCTCGTACCATCGTGCGCCGCGCAGCTGCTCGGGTAAGTACTCCTGGCCGGCTGCATGACCGTCCTCGGCATGGTCGTACCGATAACCTTCGCCGTAGCCCAAGTCCTTCATGAGCTTCGTCGGCGCGTTGCGGACGTGCTTAGGCACGGGCTCGGCTGGATGCTCACGCGCGGCACGCTGCGCACGCTGCCAGGCTGCATAGATCCGGTTGGATTTCGGCGCGGAGGCCAGGTAGATCACGGCTTCGACGAGCGCGAGCTCGCCTTCGGGCGAGCCCAGAAAGTGATACGCATCTTTGGCCGCGAGCGTCAGCTGCAATGCGCGCGGGTCCGCGAGCCCGATGTCCTCGGTCGCCATCCGCACGATCCGGCGTGCGAGATACAGCGGGTCCTCGCCACCCTCGATCATTCGCGCAAGCCAATACAGCGCACCTTCGACGTCGCTGCCGCGCACGGCCTTGTGCAGCGCCGAGATCAAGTTGAAGTGTTCCTCGCCGGCTTTGTCGTAGCGGGCGAGTCGCTTCGCGAGCACGGCCTCGAGCAAGTCGGCATCGATCGCCGGTCGTGCGTCGGGGTCGATCGCGACGAGATGGCGCCACAGCGCCTCGGTTGCGTTCAGCGCGCGTCGCGCATCGCCGTCGGCATGCTTGGCGATCAACGCGATCGCTTCGGCATTGAATGCCGGCGCGGGCGCGCCCGAGTCGAGATCGCCGGCCAGCACGTCGATCGCACTCGCGACGATTGCGCGGACGTCGTCGCTGTCTAGCGGCTCGAGCACGAATACGCGCAAGCGCGACAGCAGCGCCGGGTTGAGCTCGAACGACACGTTCTCGGTCGTAGCGCCAATCAATGTGATCACGCCTTCCTCGACCCACGGCAAGAACGCGTCTTGCTGCGCTTTGTTGAAACGATGAATCTCGTCGCAGAACAAGATCGTCGCGCGGCCTTCGCGCTCACGCCGCTCGCGGGCCTCCTTGATAACCTCGCGTACGCGCGGCACGCCTTCGGTCACGGCCGAGAACGGTACGAACGCACTGTCCGTGTAGTTTGCGATCAGGCGTGCGAGTGTCGTCTTGCCCGATCCGGGCGGTCCCCAGAACACCATGCTGCCGGTCGCGCCGCGCTCGATCGCCGCGCGTAACGGCTTGCCCGGTCCGAGCAAGTGCGACTGACCGCGGTACGCATCTAGTGTCGTCGGACGCATTCGATGCGCGAGCGGTGCGGTCGCGCTCGTCGCCGGTGGGAACAGTGAAGGTTCGGGTTTCATCGTGCTGTGCCAGTGTACCGAAAGGGCGCACTGCGACTCGAACGCTGGCCGCGGTCCGCAGCCATAGTGATACGCTGTCCGCGAGGCGCGTGTCGCTGAAACCGGGGTGCAATCGAGTTGAGCCTGCTGGCCTATCTGGAAACGACGGCATTTGCGGACTGGATACTGATATCCATGCTTGGCTTTCCGACGCTGATTGCGCTGCATTCGGTCGGCATGGGCGTCGCCGTCGGCCTATCGCTGATCGCGGCGCTGCGCCTCAACGGCATACTCGTCGGCATGAACGCGGCGCTGCTTCCGCGCCTGCTGACGGTCGCCGTCTACGGCTTCTGGTTGAACCTGGTCACCGGGCTTGCGCTGTTCGTCAGCCGCGGCACGGATTACATCTCGAGCACGATCTTTCTGCTGAAGATGTTCCTCGTCGTCGTCAGTGCGGCGATCCTGTTCCGGCTGAGGCGCCGCGTCGGCGCCGCCGCATCGCTCACCGACGGTGAGCACGCCGACGGGACGACTAAACGTTTGGCCGTCGTCGTCAGCGTGACCTGGTTCGGTGCGGTCGCTACCGGACGGTTGATAGCGTATCTGTCGGATCTCTACTGATGGGCCTTGGCGCGTTCGCATGGATTGGCGATACGCCGTTGGGCTTCTGGGTCGGGACGTCGTCCGTTATTTGGCCGCTGCTCGAATGCATCCACTTCGCGAGCTTGTGCGTGCTCGTCGGCAGCGTGCTCGTCATCGATCTACGCTTGATCGGGTTCTACCGTGACCGCTGTGCGGCGCTTGTGCAAACGCTGATTCGCTTGTCACTGATTGCGTTCGCCGTGAATTTCCTGACGGGCGTGTTGTTCTTCTCCGGCAATACGCCGAAGTTCGTCGATAACTCGGCGCTGGAGCTCAAGCTCGTGCTGATCGCGCTTGCGGGTTTGAATGCGCTGTACTTCAAGCTGCGCCTGAGCCACATCGTGCACTCCGAGGAGGTCACGTGGGACTCGATCGGCGTCGGTTATGTTTCGCTGATCCTGTGGACCGGCGTCATCGTCTGCGGGCGCATGATCACGTTCTACGCGAGCTGACGTAAAATCCCGGCCTCGGCCGCCTCTAAGGCTCCGTGGTGTCTCGGAAAGTCACGATTCGGAGCCGAGTCGCCGGGTGTATACTCGGGCGATGTCTCGCTGGACCATTCCGGTCGGTCTCCTCGTCGGCCTGAGCTTGCTCGGGGCGCAGCTCAGCGGCTTGCACATGCACGTCGGCGACCACGGTTATTCAGGCGCGCCGCACGCGACGCATTCGCACACGGGCGGCACCGATCCGCACGACCACGAGCACGATACCGACGTCAATGTCCTCGAGCTCGGCACGATCGCATCGAAGCACCTCGTGTTCTTGCTAGCGATTGGCTTTTCGATCTTCCTCGAATTAGCGCCGCGCCGGCACATCGTGCCGCGTGACGATCGCGTGCTGTCTAACGGGCGCCGCGTGCGCTTGCGACCGCCGCTGCGCGCACCGCCGATCCCCTCACTCGCAACACATTAAATATTGTGACCGCGCGCATGCGCGCGGGACGGGCATGCGTGTCGAAGTTGCGGCCTGCATGCTAGTTGCGGAGAGGGATCATTTATGTGGATGACGATCGCACGTCGTAGCGGCGTGTGGCTGTGCTCGCTAGCGGTGTTTGCCGCGGCGAACGCGCAGGATGCCCAGATGGGCACGGGCTTGCCTGAGCTTACGCTCAACGACGCGCTCGCACGTACGGTCGCGCGCAATCCCGAGCTCGTCGTGCTCGGCTACCAACGCGCGGGTCTAGAGGGCGCGCTGACGCAAGCACGCCTGCCGCCGAATCCGGAACTCGATATTCAGCTTCAGGACGCATTCGGCACTAACAGTTTCAACGCACTGGACCAATCGGAGCTGACGATTTCGCTGGCCTGGCTCCTCGAGCGCGGCGTCCGCGAGCGCCGCATTGATGCAGCCGAGGCGGGCGTGTCTATGGTCGATGCGGGCGCGGACGTGCTGCGACTCGATATCGCGGCCGAGACCGCGCGGCGCTATATTCAATGCTTGGCGTTTCAGGCGCGGCTCGCGTGGTCTATCGAGGCTGTCGCGCTCGCGCGCGAGACGATCGATGCGGTCGCCGTGCGTGTAAACGCCGGGCGCGCACCGTCTGCCGAGCTCGCGCGCGCGGAGGCCGAGCTCGCGCGCACGGAGCTCATCGAGGAAGACTACGAGCACGAGCTGTTATCGGCGCGCTATCTATTGAGTGCGCAATGGGGCGAGACAGAGCCTGATTTCGGTCTCATCGCAGGCGATGTGTCGAGTCTGCCGGTCCTCGAGCCGTTCGAGACGATTACCGCGCGCATGCAGCAGAATCCCGATCTCGAGCGCTTTGCGTCGCAAGAGCGTCTCTACCAATCGCAGCTGTCGTTGGCCGAGGCGCAGGCGCGGCCGCCTTGGCGGTTGTCGGGCGGTGTCCGCCGGATCGAGGCGACTGACGATTTCGCGCTCGTCGGCGCAATCTCGATTCCCCTCGCGGTCCGCAATCGCAACGAAGGGCAGATTGCGACGGCGCAAGCGAACCTCGCACGTACCGCCGCAGAACGTACGGCTGCGGAGGTCCGTATCGAGACGACGCTATTTGCGCTTCACCAGGAGCTCAATCATTTCCTGCAGACGGCTCGCCGCCTACGCGAGGACATCGTGCCGCGTCTCGAGCAAGCGCTCGTCGATACCCGCCGCGCGTTCGAGCTCGGTCGATATAGCTATCTCGAATGGCAGGCGGTGCAGAGCGAGCTGCTGCAAGCCAATGCGTCATTGCTCGAGAACAGCGTCAGCGCACACAGTATCGCGATCGAAATCGAGCGTCTGAGCGGCGTGGCGATCGCGCCTGCCATTACGGCACAGTGAGGTTCGAATTATGACTAGATTATCTTTGCCTGCCTTATTGCCGATCGTCTTGTTTCTCGGTGCGTGCGTCGAAGACACGGTGCCGCCGATGGACAGTGCCGAGCTCGCAGCGGCGACGGGTGACTATGAGCGCGGCCCCAGCAACGGTCGCATGTTCCGCGACGGCGATTTCGCGCTCGAGCTTGCGATCTTCGAGGCGGGTGTTCCGCCCGAGTTTCGCGTCTGGCCGACCTTGGACGGTGCGCCTGTCGCTCTCGATGCGGTCGACCTCGAGGTTCGCTTGACGCGCCTAGGCAATGTCGTCGACGTGCACAGATTTCGTCCTCAGGCAGATTTCTTGCGTGGCAGCAGCGTTGTCTACGAGCCGCATTCGTTCAGCGTCGCTGTCGAAGCCGAGTTTCAGGGCCGGTCTCATCAATGGAATTACGACAGCTTCGAGGGCCGCACGCGGATTGCGCCTGACGTAGCCGAAGCCTTCGGGCTGGAGACTGAGATCGCCGGGCCCGCAGTCATAGCAGATGTTATCGACGTTTTCGGCACGATTGTCACCGATCCGGCGCGCGTGCGTGAAGTAAGCGCGCGGTTCGACGGCGCAATCCGCTCGGTCGACGTGCAGCTCGAAGATCCCGTGGCGGCGGGGCAGCGCCTTGCAACTGTCGAGAGCAACGAGAGTCTGCAGACGTATCAGATCACGGCGCCTATCGGCGGAATTGTCACCGCACGCGCGGCCAATGCAGGTGAGCAAACCGCCGGACGCACGCTGTTCACGATTACGGATACCAGCGTCGTCTGGGCGGGGCTTGCGGTGTTTCCAAGCGATCGTCCGCGTGTTGCAGTAGGCCAGGACGTCGTCGTTTCGCCGACCGCCGGTGGCGCGCCGGTCGAGAGCACGATAGAGCGCATCGGCGTGACGACCGCTGCCAACCAGGCCGTCAACGCGCGCACCGTTCTCGATAACTCGACTGGCGAGTTTCCGCCCGGCACGCATGTGAGCGGAACAATACGCGTCGCCGAGAACGAGGTGCCGCTCGCCGTCAAGCGCAGTGGGCTGCAACCGTTTCGCGATTTTACGGTCGTCTACGCCCAGATCGGCGACGAGTACGAAGTACGGATGCTCGATCTCGGCCGCCAGGATGACGAGCACATCGAGGTGCTCGGCGGTCTCGAGCCCGGCACGCGCTACGTGACCGAGAACAGCTTCGTGCTCAAGGCCGATGTCGAGAAATCTGGCGCCACGCACGACCACTGAGGAATTCACGATGCTCGAACGACTATTGAGTCTTTCGATTACGCAGCGCGGTCTCGTGTTGATACTGACCGCGCTCGTTGCGGGTCTCGGCGTCTACAACTTCGGACGTTTGCCGATCGACGCAGTGCCGGACATCACAAACGTGCAGGTCGTCGTCAACACCGAAGCGCCTGGCTACACGCCGCTCGAGGTTGAGCAGCGCGTTAGCTTCCCGCTCGAGAATGCAATGGCGGGTCTGCCGCGCCTCGTGTACACGCGCTCGATCTCACGTTACGGACTTTCGCAGATCACGGTCGTGTTCGAGGAAGGCACGGACATTTACTTCGCGCGCCAACAGGTCAGCGAGCGGCTCATCGCGTCGCAGGCGACGTTGCCGCCATCGCTCGAGCCTGCGCTCGGGCCGATCGCGACCGGTCTCGGTGAGATTTTCATGTTCACGGTCGATGCCGAGCCCGGCGCAACGTTGCCCGATGGTCGAGCTATCGATCAGACCGAGCTGCGAGCTGTGCACGACTGGATCATCCGGCCGCAGCTCTTGCGCGTGTCCGGAGTCGTCGAGATCAATCCGATCGGTGGGCTCAGGAAAGAGATTCTCGTCGCGCCCGATCCCGGCAAGCTGCTCGCATGGGAGCTGACGTACGCCGATCTCGTCACTGCGCTCGGCGCCAACAACGACAATCGCGGCGCAGGCTTTATCGAGTACAACGGCGCGCAGTGGCTGATGCGCGTGCCGGGACAGGCCCAGGATCTAAACGATATCGAGAATATCGTTGTCACGACGCGTAACGGTGTGCCGGTCCGAGTCGCCGATGTCGCCGAGGTCGGCATCGGTCGCGAGTTGCGTGCGGGTGCGGCGACACAGAACGGCCACGAGGTCGTTATGAGCACTGTGTTTATGCTGATCGGCGCGAACAGCCGCGAGGTTGCGAACGGTGTTGCCGAGCGTCTCGAGGAGATTCAGCCGTCATTGCCCGAGGGCGTCACGGCGACCGCGGTCTACGACCGCACCGAGCTCGTCGACCAGACGCTCGCGACCGTGCGTACCAACCTGCTCGAAGGTGCGTTGCTCGTGATCGTCGTGTTGTTCTTGCTGATGGGCAATCTGCGTGCCGCGTTGCTGACGGCAGCCGTCATACCGATCGCGATGCTGATGACAATCACGGGCATGGTCGAGACCGGTGTCAGCGCGAACTTGATGAGCCTCGGTGCGCTCGACTTCGGACTGATCGTCGATGGCGCCGTCATCATCGTTGAAAACTGTCTGCGAAGACTCGCGCACGACAATCCCGACGGCTCGCTGACCCTTGCCGAGCGTCTCGCGCTCGTACTCGATGCAACACGCGAAGTGATTCGCCCGGCGTTAGTCGGCGTCGTGATCATCACGGCCGTCTACATCCCGATCTTTGCGCTCACGGGCGTCGAAGGAAAAATGTTCCACCCGATGGCCATTACCGTCGTGATCGCGTTGACGAGCGCAATGGTTCTGTCTGTAACTTTCGTGCCGGCCTGTGCCGCATTGCTGTTTCGCGGAACGGTCAAGGAGCGAGGCAACCCCATTCTCGCGGGTGCGCGCTGGATTTATTCACCGCTGCTTGCGGGTGTGCTGCGGTTGCGCTGGCTCGTCGTCGTCGCGGCCGTCGCCCTCGTCGTGGTCGCAGGTGTCGGCGCGATGCGGCTTGGGACAGAGTTCGTTCCCAATCTCGACGAAGGTGACATCGTCATGCATGCGCTGCGTATTCCGGGCACGTCGCTGACGCAGGCTGTCGAGCTCCAGGCGCAGCTCGAAGCCGAGATCAGCGCGATGCCCGAGGTCGAGCGCGTGTTCGCGAAGATCGGCACTGCCGAGGTCGCGACCGATCCGATGCCGCCGAGCGTGGCCGACAACTTCATCATGCTGAAGCCACGGGACGAGTGGCCCGATCCGCGTAAGCCAAAGACGCAGGTCGTCGCTGAGCTGGAGGAGATCGTAACGCCGATACCCGGTAATCGTTACGAGTTTCTGCAGCCGATTCAGATGCGCTTCAACGAGCTTTTGGCGGGTGTGCGAGCCGAGCTTGCGGTCAAGGTGTTCGGCGACGATTTCGATACGTTGATCGCGCTCGGCGCCGAGATTGAGCAAGCCGTCAACTCGGTGGCCGGCGCAGCGGATGTTGCCGTCGAGCAGGCCACGGGGTTGCCTGTCATGACTGTGCAGCCCAAGCGCGACGTACTCGCCCGCTTGGGTCTAGACCTGGCTGGACTTCAGCAAACGGTCGCCACGGCGCTCGGCGGCGTGATCGCGGGTCAGTTCTATGAGGGCGATCGTCGCTCCGACATCGTCGTGCGTTTGCCCGAGGGGTTGCGCTCGGACCCGGACGCGCTAGCGCTGTTGCCGGTTGCGCTGCCTAGCGGCGAGTACGTACCCCTCAAAGAGGTCGCGACGCTCGAGCTGGTGACGGGCTACAACCAGATTCTTCGCGAGAACGGTAAGCGCCGGGTTGTCGTCACGGCGAACGTGCGCGGCCGCGATCTCGGCGGCCTCGTCGACGATGTGCGCGACGCAATCGACGCGACGGTCGAGGTACCGGCGGGCTATTGGGTCGAGTATGGCGGCACGTTCGAGCAGCTGCAATCCGCGGCAAATCGGCTCGCAGTTGTCGTGCCGATGACGCTGTTGATGATTGCCGTGCTACTCGTCATGGCGCTCGGCTCGTTGCGCGATGCCGCAATCATTTTCACGGGGGTGCCGCTGGCGCTGACGGGTGGAGTGGCGGCGCTGCTCATGCGTGGGATACCGTTCTCGATCTCGGCAGCGGTCGGTTTTATCGCGCTCTCGGGCATCGCCGTGCTCAATGGGCTCGTCATGGTCTCGTTCATTCGTGATCTCGTCGAAAAAGGCACACCCGTCGACGCAGCTATCACGGAGGGGGCTCTCACACGACTCCGGCCCGTGCTCATGACGGCGTTCGTCGCCTCGCTCGGCTTCGTGCCAATGGCACTGAACACCGGCATCGGCTCCGAAGTGCAGCGGCCGCTCGCGACCGTCGTTATCGGTGGCATCCTGTCGTCCACCGTGCTGACGTTACTCGTGTTGCCCGCCCTCTACCGGATCGTACATCCACGGCGGGCAGATAAATGAGGCCCAGATCGAGATAGACAATCCGCCGGTTCGAGTTCTTCGTCGCCCGTATTCGAGGTTACTTTGCTGAGGCGGCACTTGCAGTAAGATGCTCGAGTAGGCTGGCGCGAGGATAGAGGTTGAACGAAGGCACCCAACGCGTCGTAGCAATCGTGCTGCTGGTCGTTGTCGTGACGGCGTTGATCTACACGACCGCTGTGATTCGCAACGGCTTCGGTGCTCTCGGCGAACCGTCGAGGCTCGAGATATTGATCGCCCGCGCCGTGCGGGATTTGGGAATTCCACGCGCCGCTCGCCGTGCGCAAAATCCGTTGACGGCTACGCCCGAGGTCTTGGCGGACGCCCGAGCCTTGTTCGATTCGCGGTGTGCGTTCTGCCACGGGCAGCAGGCGGGCAGCCGATCCGAGATCGGCGGCAGGCTATATCCCCGCGCGACCGATTTGCGTTCCGCTGAGGCGCAGGCGCTTACCGATGGCGAGCTGCACTACATCATCGAGAATGGCATTCGGCTGACCGGTATGCCGGGCTGGCACGACACGAATGTCGTGCGCGATGAGGAGAACTGGAAGCTCGTTCTCTACATCCGCAGCCTCGCGGCGCTGACGCCCGAGGAGCGAGAGGCCCAGTTGGCGCTCGCAAGCGAGCAGCCGAACGCTTCAGCCGGCTACGTTGGCAGTGCTACGTGTCGTGACTGCCACTCCGAACTCTATGAGCGATGGCAGCAAACGCCGATGGCCAATATTCTCGTCGACGTTCGCGAGCGCCCGGAGGTCATTCTCGGTGACTTTTCGACGCCGCACGAGCTCGTGACCTTCGATCCAGCGGATATCGTATTTACCTACGGCAGCCTCTGGAAGCAGCGTTACTTCACGCAGATCGGCGACGACTATTTCGTGTTCCCGGTACAGTGGGACGTCGCGAACGAAACGTGGCGTCGCTACTCTCCCGCGCCTGGCACCGAGTGGTGGACTGAGCACTATCCAGCCGATCAAATGCAGCGCCCGACCGGGCCACTCTGCGACGGGTGTCATTCGACGAATTACGATGTGCTCACTAAGCAGCCGACGGAATGGAACGTCGGCTGCGAGAGCTGCCACGGTCCGGGCAGCCTGCATGCTATGGACGAGACGCGTGCAAGCATCGTTAATCCCGCGCGCCTCGATCACGTGCGGGCCAACGACACGTGCGTCCAGTGCCACTCGCAAGGGCAACCGCTAGCGAATCCGGTCGAAGGACGCTACTACGATTGGCCGGTCGGCTACCGGGCCGGGCATTCGCTCGCCGATTATTGGGAACTCGAAGAGCATCATCTGGGCGAGGAGACGTTCACGCATTTCCCGGACGGCTCCGCGCACAAGAACCGCATGCAGGGCAACGACTTCGTGCAGAGCACGATGTATCAGCACGGCGTGACCTGCTTCAGCTGCCACGACGTGCACGGTACGGATAACCCGGCTCAGATCATCAAGCCTGCGGGCGAGTTGTGCCTGGATTGCCATACACCAGGCGGCCTCAACGGGCCGCGTGCGGCGACGCTCGAGGCGCATACCCAGCACTCACCGGATAGCGCCGGCAGCCAGTGCATCGAGTGTCATATGCCGAAGAATGCGAGAACGATTGCGAACGTCAGCGTTCGCTCGCACACGTTCCGCTTCGTGACGCCGCAAATGAGCGAGCAATACGGCATCCCGAATGCCTGCACGTCCTGCCATACCGATGAATCGAACGCCTGGGCGCAACGGGCGCTCCGCAGTTGGCCGGGGTATTCGCCCTGGCGGCTCGGCGCTGCCGAACTCGCCGAGTAGCACTGATACCGATCCCGCCGATCGATCTCGCGTGTCGTGGCGCTCGATCGGCCATCGAACGACACCTGTCTACCGGTCATCGCCGGAGGAAACTACTCATGACGGACCGACGCCTAGCTCTATTCATACCGATCGTCTTCTGCGCCAGCCCGGCACTGGGTCAAGGCTCGACTACAGATTCGGCGCGCGTCGCCGCTCTCGAAACGCAGCTCGCAGACGCGCAGGACACTCTGCGGCAATTGCAGGCGGTCATAGACGGTCTTGCGTCCGAACTCTCTGCAATCAGCGGGGAGACGTCGGAAGTCGTGCGAGATGAGCCCGTGCCACCGCCCGCGCCCGAGAGCTATCGCGATCGAATTTTGGTCGGTGATCTCGGCGGTCAGGTGCGCGACAGCGAGATCGAGCCTCGGCCCGAGCTCTTTATTCAATCCCGCTATCACGACGATCCGATCGATGAGGCGACCGATGACGATCTCACGCACAATTTCGGCCTGAATCGCATGGAGTTGCGCTGGGCCGGGCGCGTCTCGGAGCGGGTCGGAATGGGTTTCGAGATTCAATACCATCCCGCACCCGACGGCGCCGCTGAGGAACTCGTGAACGATGCTTTCGTCGAGCTTTATCCGAGCGACGCGATCACGATCCGCGCCGGCCAATTCATCAAACCGTTCGGCTTTGACATCCAGCATTCGAGCAGCGTGCGCGAGTCGCCAGAGCGGGGCATCTTTGCCGGGTATTTCTTCCCGGGGCAACGCGATCGCGGCGTCATGGTGACGGCCGATCTAGGTGAGTTTACTGATTGGCTTGGCGGCACGACTCTCTTCGCCGGTGTCCTAAACGGCAACCGCTTTTTCAACGATAGCAATGACAAGCTCAACTACAACCTGCGGATCAGGAAGGTATTTAACTCGATACCTCTCGCAATCGGCGCGTCCGTGCAAAGCGGCACACAGCTGTTGCCGCCGGGATTAGAGGGTAACGATGACGAGAACGCTTATGGCATCGATCTGCAATACGTCGTCGGCCGTCTCGGAATTCGCGCCGAGTATGTGCGCGGTAACACACCCTCGACGGTGCTCGGGTTGGACCCAGAGTTCGTACCGTCTTTCTCACCCGGGGAAAAGTCGACGGGCATCGCGGCATTCTTCAACTATAGTTTGAGTGCTCGGGACGATATCTACTGGCGTTGGGACCGGTTCGACAACGACCCCGTTTCGGGCCGCGACATCGAAGCATTCAACGTCGGCTACTTGCGCTCGATCGGTCCGAACTCACGAATCGGAATCGACTACCAGACGAAGAACGACGTTACTTTCAATGACGATGAGCTGAACAATCGCCTCTCGGTGAGTTGGAACGTTTGGTACTGAACGCGCTGCCCATATGATCTATCCTAGCTGCGGACACGCTGTCCCCAGCGTGATTTGGACAGGGGGAAGGACATGACTGCGCGACGAATCGAAGGGCTCGCCCCGTGCGGCTGGAAGCTGATTGTGCTCAGTTTGGTCGCGACATCCGCGGTGGGGCAAGGCAGAAACTACCCGATGGGAGAAGGTCGCAACGTCCGCTCGCTCGGCCATGAGGGCCTCGCGGGGCGTTCCTCGTACCAAACCGCTATTCAACGTCAGATGGTCGGATCCGACGAAATCTGGATCGCCTACGTCGGCCATCACGCCGGCGAGGCGTTGAACCCGCTGACGGGTGAGGTCGAGCGCAACGGCACGTCGGTTGTCGACGTCACAAACCCGCGCGCGCCGCAGCTGTTACACCACATCCCACCGCTGGACGGCACGAACGGCGCGCAGATGGCGCGCACGTGCAGCGGCGACGAGCTGCCGAACGGAGCGGCCGGGCACACGTATCTGCTGCGTGCGGGTGCGGGTTATCACGAAATCATCGACGTGACGAACCCCGTCGAGCCGCGGTCGCTCGGCACGATCTCGGAGGGACTGACCGATACACACAAGTCGTGGTGGGAGTGTGAGACCGGCATTGCGTATCTCGTCTCCGGTGTGCCCGGCTGGCGCACGGAGCGCATGACGCAGGTATTCGACTTGAATGCTCCGGAACGTCCGCGTTTCATAAAGAATTTCGGCTTGCCGGAACAGTTGCCGAGTGCGACAGGGGACGTGCCGGTCGGATTGCACGGTTGCATACCCGTGATTGAGCGCAATCGCATTTACTGCGGTCACATGGCGCCGATCAATGCGCGCGGCGTCATCGCAATTCTCGATCGCGACAAGCTTCTGAATGATCGATGGGCCGACCCGGCTGCGCCGACCTCAGCCGAGGTCGAGTCCGTGATAGTCTCGCGCATGCGTATGCCTGATTTCATGGGTGCGCACACGACGCTGCCGATTTTGGGTATGAACCTGCCGGAATTTCAGCACGACGGCGCGGGTCAGGTGCGCGATTTTCTGCTCGTCGTCAACGAGCAGAACACGGTCGCGTGCACGCAGATGGCGCGGCAGATGGTGTTTCTCGTCGACATTAGCGACGAACTGCATCCGTGGCCGGTATCGAACTACAACGTGCCGGAAGCCGAGGGCGATTTCTGCTCACGCGGCGGGCGCTTCGGTGCGCATGCCTCGCACGAGAACATGACGCCGATCTTTCACGGCAAGCTCGTGTTCATGTCATGGTTCAACGCCGGTGTGCGCGTCGTCGATATTCGCGACCCGTTCAATCCGGTCGAGGCCG